>CAMACY010000021.1 GCA_945831585.1 uncultured bacterium
AGCGATGTCATTCACCCGGGACAGGTGATTAAGGTGCACTTCACCCCCAAGGGCTACAAAGCGCCGAGCAAGGGCAGCAGCGGAGCCCCGAAGGTCAGCAGCTACACCGTGCGCAGCGGCGACACCATCTCCGGCATCGCCAAGAAGCACGGCGTGAGCGCCGCCGCCCTTCTGGCCGCCAATGGGCTGAGCGCCAAGGACGCCGCCAAGATTCGCCCCGGACGGAAACTCAGCATCCCCGCCGCAGGTAGCAGCGCCAAGAGCGCCAAGAGCTCCAAGAGTGTCAAGAGCTCGAAGAGCAGCAAGAGCTCGAAGAGAGGCAAGAAAAAGACCACCCGCAAACGCTGAGTTTCCCGCCCCCCGCCCGCTGCGGATGTCGTCGCGGGCGGGGAAGGTTGCTTTTTCCCGGCTATGCGTTGCTACGCCCTCCTGCTCCTGACTTCCTCGGCGCTGCTCGGTCTGAGCGGCTGCCGCATCGCGAACGGTCGCGTGGACTTTTCGCCCGTGGAGGAACGCTTCAGCGAGGCGCGCAGCGATGAGGTCGTGGTCGACCGCGGCAGCGGCAGCCTTTCCGCTGCCCCCCTGCCGCCGCTGCCCACAAGTACTCCCCCGGCGGCAGTACCCGCGCCCGTGGCGCGAGCGACCGCTGCCCCCGTGTCCCCGCCGCCCGCCGCCCGCAAGCCGAGTCCGCCTGCAGCAGCTGCCGGCACCTACACCGTGCGCGCGGGCGACACCCTCTACGCCATTGCACGCCGCCACGGCTGCAGCCCCGACGCCCTGATGCGCGCCAACGCATGGGATGCCGCCAAGCCCCTGCGCATTGGGCAGCAGCTCCGCATCCCCGGCGGCGCAGCTGTGACCAAGTCGCCGTCGCATCCCGCGCCCGCCCTGCACGCCACGAAACCGCACGCGGGGCGCACCTACACCGTGCAGCCGGGCGACACCCTCAACCGCATCGCCAAGCGCCACGGTCTGACCCCCGCCGCCCTCATGCGCGCCAACCGCATCTCCCCCGCCGAGGCGCACCGCCTGCGCGTCGGCACCATCCTCAGCATCCCTGCAAAATGAACACGCAACGCTTCCTCTCCCTCGCCGCCTGCGCGGCTCTGCTGGCCTCCTGCAGCCAGACTCACCCCTCCTCGCGCATCCATCCCCGCGCGCACGAGGTCGTCGAAACCGCCGAAGAAGTGACCCCCCTGCCGCAGTACGTGCCGCAGACAGTCGTCAACCCGCTGGACATTCCGAACAAAAATCTCCCCGGCTACACCAACCCCTATCCCGCCGGCACCTACGAGCACTTTGTCGCCCAGCCCGAGTACCCCACCACCATGGCCTCGTGGTGCAACGAGAACCTGCTCAAGCAGCTGACGGCCTCCAACTCCAAGATTATCATCTGCATTCCGCAGCAGCGCTGCCGCGTCTATGTCAACGGCAAGGTCGCCTATGACTGGCCCGTCTCCACCGGCACCAACGGTCACGAGACGCCCACGGGCGTCTTCCGCGTGCTGCAAAAGGAGCCCGACCACAAATCTAATCGTTACGGCAGATACGTGAGCGCCTCCGGCAAGACCCTCAACGGCAACGCTGACCTCAACAAGGGCGACCAGCCCGAGGGCACCACCTTCCAAGCGGCCTCCATGCCCTACTGGAACCGCCTCACCTGGGATGGCGTCGGCATCCACGCCGGCAAGGTCGTGCCCGGCAAGCGCCTCTCGCACGGCTGCATCCGCAGCCCCCGCGATGTCGCCAAAAAATTCTACGAGTACAGCGCCATGAACATGCCCGCCTATATCACCCGCGCGGTGGAGGACTACGCCCGAGGCGGCTATGTGCGCCCCATCGACGTGAAATACCGCCCCGCACCCGGCAACGACTACACCGACATGGCGCCCATCAAACGTACCGCGCCCATCCGCGCGACGGCGACTCAGGGTTGAGTGCGCGCCCCTGCCGCCCATGAGCATTCGCCCCCGCAGCCTGCGTCCCGTCAATGCCTCGCTCTACCTTGGCTTCGTCCTCATCATTTGGGCGGCGGCGGGCTATGTACTGCTCGTGCGCGACAGCCTGCCGCAGCAGCTCACGGCGGCGGGGGCGGCGCTCGTGGCGCTCCTTTGGGGCGGCTACTACCTGCGCTTGCGCTATCAGGTGGATGCGCAGGGCATCACCCGCCGCGGGCTGTGGCGGAGCGAGCATCTGCCCTGGCGGGGCAGTGAGCTGCACCTGCGTCGCCATCAGCAGGGACCCGAAATCGCCGGCGTCGAGCTTACCCTGAGCCGGGGCGAGCAGCGCCTCTGCCTGAGCAGTGAGCTGCTCGACCCGGACGAGCTCGAAACTCTTATCTCCGACCTGCGCGCCGCCGGGCTGCTCGATGGCGCATAGAATCTGCTCCCCCTCCCCCCCCCTTGGAGGGGCTTGATGCGCCGACAGCTACAGGCGCTGGCGGGGCTTTGCGTGCGCCGTCGTCGTCGATAAGAGGGGCGTCCGAGTTCTGCTTTCGGCTCCCGCAGGTCTCTACAGAACCTGCGGGAGTCTTTTGTCGCCGAACGGAGCAAGCTGCGCGGCATCGTCGGGGCAGGGGGCGCACTTTCACCTTGACTTCCCCCGAGGGCGTGCCCTATAGTGACGGGGTTATGACGCAAGAGTCCATCCTGAAGCTGTTGGAAGAGGACGCGCGATTGAGCGATGAGCAAATCGCCGCCCGCTTAGGTGTTGCCGTAGAGGACGTCCGAGCGGAGCGCGCCGCCCTGGAGCAGGATGGCAAAATCGTCGGCTACCAAGCCATCGTCAACGACGATGCCGAGGGCGTGGCCGCCTTCATCGAAGTGCGCTGCACCCCCGAGCGCGGCGGCGGCTTCAACCGGCTGGCGCAGCGCATCGCCCGCTTCCGCGAGGTGCGCAGCTGCTACCTCATCTCGGGCAGCTTTGACCTGCTGGTCATGGTCGAGGCCAAAACCCTCTACGAGGTGGCCAACTTTGTCAGCGAGAAACTCGCCAGCCTGGAGGGTGTGCTCTCCACCGCCACGCAGTTCAAGCTCAAGACCTACAAGCACAACGGGCTCCTCTTCGAGGAAGAGCCCACCCACGAACGCCTCAGCGTAGCCCCCTGACCGCGCCATGAACTGGAACCGCATGCTCTCCGAAAAAATCGTCTCCATGCCCCGCAGCGGCATCCGGGAGTTTTTTGACCTGGTGACGGGTAGCAAGGATATTATCTCGCTGGGGGTCGGCGAGCCCGACTTCGTGACCCCCTGGAACATCCGCGAGGCAGCCATCTTCTCGCTGGAGAAAGGGCACACGACCTACACCAGCAACTACGGGCTCGAAAGCCTGCGCCGCGAGATTGCCAAGTATGTCGGCAAGTTCTTCCGCATCGACTACGACCCTCTACATGAAATTCTGCCCACCGTGGGCGTGAGCGAGGCCATCGACCTCGCGCTGCGCTGCCTGCTCAACCCCGGGGACGAGGTGCTCTACCACGAGCCCTGCTACGTCAGCTACGCGCCCACCGTGCTCATGGCCGGCGGCGTTGCCACCCCCGTGGAGACGAGCATCGACGACCTCTTTGCCCTCAACCCCGCCAAGCTGGAGGCCGCTATCACCCCGCGCACGAAGGTGCTCATGCTCAACTTCCCCACGAACCCCACGGGCTCCATCGCCCCGCTGGAGACCCTGCGCGCCATCGCGGATATCTGCATCCGGCATGACCTCTTCGTGCTGACGGACGAGATCTACTCCGAACTGCGCTACGACGGCATTGAGCACACCAGCATCGCCGCGCTGCCGGGCATGAAGGAGCGCTGCCTGCTGCTCCACGGCTTCTCCAAGGCTTTTGCGATGACCGGCTTCCGCCTCGGCTATGCCTGCGGACCGCGCGAGCTCATCGAGCAGATGGTCAAAATCCACAGCTACACGATGATTTGCCCCACCATCACCAGCCAGGAGGCCGCCATCGAGGCGCTGCGCCACGGCACCCCCGAGATGCTGGAGATGCGCGACAGCTATCACATGCGCCGCGACTACATCGTCAAGCGCTTCAATGACATGGGCATGGACTGCCACCTGCCCGGCGGCGCCTTCTACACCTTCCCCAGCGTCAAACGCTTCGGGCTCAGCTCGCGCGACTTCTCCCTGCGGCTTATCCGCGAGCAGAAGGTGGCGGGCGTGCCCGGCACGGCCTTCGGCGCCTGCGGCGAGGGCTACCTGCGCTGCTGCTACGCCACTGCCTTCAACCTGCTCGAAAAAGCCTGCGACAAGATGGAGTGTTTCTGCGAGGGACTGCTCCGCGAGCAGGCCTGAGCGCTGCCCGCCATGCTTTCCGCCCCCGGCAGCGCCGACGACAGCCGCCTCTTCCGCGTCTGTGTTGTCCCCTTTGTCGTCTTCTTGGGCTTTAACCTCCTGCTGGCGGCGGTGCAGGGGGGCTGGCAGTGGGATCACCCCGCCGCGCCCTGGTGGCAGCGCGCCCCCGAGCTCTGGGTCTATGCCCTGCAAGTTCTTGCCTGCGGGGGCTACCTGTTCGCTCGGCGGCGCGACATCGCCTGGCGCGCCCGCCCGAGCCACTGCCTGTGGGGTGTCGCGGCAGGGCTGCTCGGTATTGGCCTTTGGCTGATTCCCTATCTGCTGGGCTGGGTGCCCCGCGAGGGGGGCTTTGAGCCCGAGCGCCTCTTCGGCAGCGACAGCGCCGCCACCGTTGCCGCCTACGCCCTGCGCTTTGCCCGCGCCGTTCTCATCGTCCCCCTCGTGGAGGAACTTTTCTGGCGCGGCTACCTCATGCGCTGGTGCATCGACCGCGATGTTCCTGCCCGCGTCCCCCTCGGGCGCGTCAGTTGGTTCTCCTACATGGTCGTCACCCTCGGCTTCATCCTCGTCCACCGCAGTTGCGACTGGGCCGGTGCCGCCTGCTACGGCAGCCTGGCCTACGTGCTCGTCTGGCGCACCCGTAGCCTGTTGCCCGTCATCCTCATGCACGCCGTGGCCAATCTCGTCATGGGCGTGGCCGCCATCCGTCTCGACCTGCCGCAACTCTGGTAATCCCCCGATTCTTCTGCACTCATGCAAGCCTTCATCCTCGGCGCCGGGCTCGGCACCCGCCTCGCCCCCCTCACCCACATCCTGCCTAAGCCGCTCATGCCCATTTGCCAAAAGCCGCTGGTGCAGCACAGCATGGATCATTACATCCGCAGCGGCATCCGCGACTTCATCATCAACACCTCGCCGCTGAGCCTCATGTGGGAGCGCGCCTTCCCCGAGCCCGAGTACCGCGGCTGCCGTGTGCGCTTCTCGCACGAAGAAAGCCCGCTGGATTCCGGCGGCGGTATCAAGAAAATCCTCCCCCTGCTGGAGGGCAGTGAGCCCCTCCTCGTCCACAACGGCGACATCCTCACCGACATCCCCGTCAGCGAGCTCTTGGCCGAGCACCGCCGCCGCGGCAACCTCGTCACCCTCGCTCTGCGCAGCATCGACGGCAAGAAAAACGTCGGCTATGACCCCGCCGAGGGACGCGTCACCGACATGCGCCACGCCCTCGGGCGCGACCCCGGCAGCTACCAATTTGCCGGAGTCTACCTCATGGAGCGCGCCGTCTGCGAGCTCTTCCCGGCGGAGGACTGCTTCAGCATCGTGCCCATTTGGCTGCGGCTCATCCGTGAGGGGAAGGTCGGCGGGCTCGTCTGCGACTGGGCTGCGTGGCACGAAATCGGCACCCCGGCCGACTACCTCGACACCGTGCTGAATCTCGCCGCCCGCGAGCGCATCCACCCCACCGCCCGCATCCACCCCGCCGCCGACATCAGCGAGGACAGCGTCGTGGGGCAGGACGCCCACATCCCCGCCGGAACCACCCTGGATGACTGCATCGTCTGGCCGCGCACCCATGTGGCGCCCGGGCACTACCGCCGCTGCATTCTCACCCCGCGCATCACCGTGCACCCCGGAGATGTATGATGGGAAGAGCGAGGCGCCGCCTGCTGCGCTACACCCTCAGCCTGTGCTCCCTGTGCGTTCTCCTGCGCGCGGGGAAATAGCCGCCGCAGGCGCCTGCCGCGCGTTCGGCAGGGATTTAATTCGAGTTTGCTCGCGGAATTTGCTTTTCACGGGCGCGCGTCCATGCTACACTCTCGCAGCGTAGAAGTCTCTTTTTTACCATGGCTATCGACCCCAAACTGCTGGAAGAGTTGGAAGAGCGCCGACGGAAGGTCATCCTCTCCGGCGGGCAGGACAAGATTGACAAGCGCCACGAGAAGGGCGATTGGACCGCTCGCGAGCGCATGGATTGCCTGTTCGACACGGGCTCCTTTACCGAAATCGGCATGCACACCCGCCACCACTGCAACAACTTCGGCATGCAGGACAAGTACATCCCCGGTGAGGGGATCGTCTCGGGCTTCGGGTTGGTCAACGGCCGTCCCGTTGCCGCCGTCTCGGCCGACTTCATGGCGCAGGGCGGCTCACTGGGCTACATGCACGCCCAGAAAATCTGCGACGCCCAGCGCTACGCCCTCAAGGCGGGGCTGCCCATCATCCAGATGAACGACAGCGGCGGCGCCCGCCTGCAGGAGGGCGTGGAAGCCCTCACCGGCTTCGGCGACGTCTTCTACAACAACGTGGCTGCCAGCGGTGTCGTGCCGCAGATTTCGCTCATTCTCGGCCCCTGCGCCGGCGGTGCGGCCTACTCGCCCGCGCTCACTGACTTCATCATCATCCGCCGCGGCGGAGCTGCCGGCATGTACATCACCGGCCCCAAGGTCATCGAGCAGGTCACCTACGAGCAGTGCACGATGGACGAAATCGGCGGCGCCGATGTGCACGCCTCCGTCTCCGGCAATGCCCACTTCATCGCGCAAAGCGATGAGGATGCCATCAACATCGCCAAGACCCTGCTCACCTATCTGCCCTCCAACAACACGGAGGAGCCGCCCCACCTGCTCGACACGCCGCTCGACGTCGCGGACGACCCGGGCATGAACGACATCATCCCCGAGAGCAACAGCACCCCGCTGGACATGCAGAAAGTCATCGCCCGCCTGGTGGATGAGGACTCCTTCCTCGAGGTGCACGCCAACTTCGCCGGCAACGTGATCGTGGGCTTTGCCCGCATCTGCGGCGTCGTGGTCGGCATCATCGCCAACCAGCCTGCCGTCAAGGCCGGCTGCCTCGACATCGACGCCTCCGACAAGGCGGCGCGCTTCATCCGCTGCTGCGATTCCTTCAACATTCCGCTGGTCAACCTCGTGGATGTGCCGGGCTTCCTGCCGGGCAAGCAGCAGGAGCGCGGCGGCATTATCCGCCACGGCGCCAAGATGATTTTTGCCTACTCCTCCGCCACGGTTCCCAAGGTTACGGTCGTGCTGCGCAAGGCCTACGGCGGCGCCTACATCGCCATGTGCAGCAAGAGCCTGGGCGCCGATGCCGTCTACGCCTGGCCCTGCGCCGAAATCGCCGTCATGGGTGCGGCGGGCGCCGTGCCCATCCTCTACGGGCGCGAGCTCAAGGGTATTGAGGACGCCGCCGCCCGCGAGGCGCGCCGTCAGGAGCTTCAGGACGAGTACGTCAAGACCTTCTACAACCCCTACGCCGCCGCAGCCTCCGACCAGGTGACCGAGGTCATCAACCCCAAGGAAACCCGCGCCAAGGTGGCGCTCACCCTGCGCACCCTGCTGGGCAAGCGCGAGACGCGCCCCGCCAAGAAGCACGGCAACATGCCCCTGTAACCCCCCCCGATTCCGCAACATGAGTATCACCCCCATCCTCGCCGCGCTCGACCTCGATGCCGTGACCTACCAGTTCACGGGCATGTGCGTCGTGTTCTGCTGCCTGTGCTTCCTGAGCGTTCTGCTGACTGTCTCGGGCAGCGTGGCGCAGCGGCTTGAAGCCAAGCGCCAAGCCCGCGCCGCTGCGGCGCAGGCCGCGCTGCCCCCCGCGCCCGCTCCGGCGCCCGCGCCCGCGCCCGCTCCGGCTCCCGAGCTGTCGCCCCAGCAGGTTGCCGCCATCGCCGCCGGGATTTACGATGCCGCCCGCAGCAGCATCACCCCGCAGGTCGTGGCCGCCATTGCCGCCGCCGTCAAGGTCACCGTCGGGCACGAAGCCCGCATCCTCGACATCCGCCCCGTCGATGCCAGCTACGCCCAGAGCGGTCGCAGCTCCATCATGAACTCCCATCTTCCCGCCCGTGGCTGAAGCCCCCGGGCACCACACCCTTCCGAAAAAACAAACATCCCCCCAAGAAAACCATGAAACAGCTCCGCATTACCGTTGCCGGTCAAACCTTTGATGTTACCGTTGAAACCCTGGGTGGCAGCACCGCCGCCCCCGCGCCCGCCCCGGTGGCGGCTCCCGCGCCCGTTGTCCCCGCCCCGGTGGCAGCCCCGGCTCCCGTGGCCGCTGCCCCTGCTCCGGCTCCCGCTGCTGCGCCCGCCGGTGCCGGTAAGCCCATCCCCAGCCCGCTGGCGGGCAAGGTTGTCTCCCTCGATGTGCAGCCCGGCGCTGCCGTGAAGGAGGGTGACCAAGTCATGACCCTGGAGGCCATGAAGATGAACACCGTCATCTACGCCCCCGCCGCCGGCACCCTCACCTCCTTCGCCGTCAAACCCGGCGACACCGTCGCGGAAGGGCAGGCGCTCGGTTACCTCGGCTAAGCCGAATTCCGCGCAGGCTGCGCCGGGAGGGTGTTCGGTGAGCACACCGCCGCCCTCCTCCGCGCAGAAACGAGTTACGAACAAGACCGAAACTTATGGAATTACTGCAATCCTTTCAACAGTTCATTTCCGGCATGGGCATCTTCCAAATGACTTGGCAGATGTATGTCATGTGGGCTGTCGTGCTGGTCTTGCTGTACTTCGGGGTGGTCAAGCAATTTGAGCCGCTGCTGATGGTGCCCATCGCCTTCGGCGCGCTCATCGCCAACATCCCCGACAACGGCATGATCATCACCCAAGCGCAGCGCGAGGTCGTATCCGTCAACGAGCAGGGCAAGGTGGAGAAGAGCACCATGAACGATGTCGGCTTCATCTCCGTCACCGTGGCTCCCTACACCGAGCCCGGCGTCAGTCGGCAAGACGTCAGCGCCCTGAACCCCGACGAGCAGGCCAAGTACGAGGCCGCCATGGAGGAACCCATGACTGTCTCCGAAATCCCCGGGAAGAAAGGCAAGGTGGCCGTCACGGGGCAGAAGCCGCAGAAAGTCATGATTATCAAACCCGAGGGCGGACTCTTCGACGTGCTCGGTCTCGGTATCAAGATGGAAATCTTCCCCGCCCTCATCTTCATGGGCGTGGGCGCACTGACCGACTTCGGCCCCCTGCTGGCCTCGCCCAAGGCGCTGCTGCTCGGTGCGGCGGCACAAGGCGGCGTGGCCTTCACTTTCCTGGCGGCCATGGCTTTGGGCTTCACCAAGGGGCAGGCCTCGGCCATCGGCATCATCGGCGGTGCGGACGGGCCCACCTCCATCTTCCTGGCCAGTAAGCTCGCCCCCGAGCTGCTGGGCGCCATTGCCGTGGCGGCCTACACCTACATGGCTCTGGTGCCGCTCATTCAGCCGCCCTTCATGAAGCTCTTCACCACCGAGAAGCAGCGCAAAATCAAGATGAAGAGCCTGCGCCAAGTCTCCAAGGGTGAAAAGCTGTTCTTCTGCTTTGCCGTCACCATCGTCACCATCCTGCTTTGCCCGGATGCGGCGCCGCTGCTCGGCATGCTCATGTTCGGCAACTTCATCCGTGAGTGCAAGGTGACGGAGCGTCTCGTGAGCTGCGCGCAAAATGAGCTCATGAACATCACCACCATCCTGCTGGGCGTCTCTGTGGGGCTCACCATGCAGGGCGACCGCTTCATCCAGAAAGAAACGCTCATGATCATCGGTCTGGGCATTGTCGCCTTCGCCATGGCCACCATCTGCGGGCTGCTTTGCGCTCAGCTGATGAACCTCGTGCCCGGCTGGCGCAAGAACCCCATCAACCCGCTCATCGGCTCGGCGGGCGTCTCCGCCGTGCCCATGGCCGCGCGTGTGTCGCACACCGTGGGTCAGCAGGCCGACCGCTCGAACTTCCTGCTCATGCACGCCATGGGGCCGAACGTGGCCGGTGTCATCGGCACCGCTGTCATCGCCGGCTACTACATTACCACCCTCAGCGGGCATTGAGCCGCCGAAGCAGTTTCGGCACAGAAAACACCGTTCTCCGCAGGGGGAACGGTGTTTTGCGTGCCCGGATGTCTTGAACACAAGCCTTTTTTCGGCGTTGCCTCGCAGAAGAACACACGTGCCCCAACGATTTTTCTTAGATTTTTCTTAGGAAGCGGGAGTTCCGATCAAGGTTTTGATGCGCAGGTTCTGCTGTTGAATGTCTTGAAAAAGCTTTCAAGATTCCATCAGGCCTTGTATAGAGATCTGATGGCGTCTGCATCTCGGCGGGCATTGTTCGTTATCAGTTCAGTTGGCTACTCCGAAGATGCTGACTCCTCTGCTGTTCTCCTGGCTTGCGCCGCGATCTTTCGTAGGGCGGTATACCACGATGAGCCGAAAGGGATGCGGATAGCTCACAGGGGTATCCGCTAGCGCCCGTAAAACAGGCTTGACAATGAGAGGGGAAGGCGTAAACTCTCTGCGCGTTGCTGCGCTCGCAAGGAGCCTGTGCCCGAAGAATTATCAGAAGATGTGATTATGAACAGTTACCGCACTCATAACTGCGATGAACTCCGCCTGACGGACGTTGACAAGAACGTGGCGTTGGTCGGCTGGGTGGATACCGTCCGCGACCACGGCGGGGTGATTTTTATTGATTTGCGCGACCGTGCGGGCAAAACGCAGGTGGTGTTCCACCCCGAGGTTTCGGCGGAGCTGACCAAGCAGGCGGAGTCGCTGCGTGTGGAGTCCGTCATTCAGGTGAAGGGGCGCGTGGTCGGCCGTCTCAAGACCGAGGAGGTCGATGCCACCAACCCCGACCTCGCCACGGGCGAAATCGAGGTGGAGGTGCACGAGATGCAGGTGCTCAACCGCGCGGCGGTGCTGCCTTTCCAGCTCGACCGCAGCAACACCAACGAGGATATCCGCCTCAAGTACCGCTTCCTCGACCTGCGCCGCCCTGCTATGCAGCGCAACATGATGCTGCGCCACCGCATCACCAAGGCCATGCGCGACTACCTCGACGAGCAGGGTTTTTTGGAGCTCGAGACCCCCATCCTTTCCAAATCCACGCCCGAGGGTGCCCGCGACTATCTGGTGCCCAGCCGTGTGAGCCCCGGCAAGTTCTACGCGCTGCCCCAGAGCCCCCAGCAGTACAAGCAGCTGCTCATGGTGGCGGGCTTGGAACGATATTTCCAGATTGCGCGCTGCTTCCGCGATGAGGATTTGCGCGCCGACCGCCAGCCCGAATTCACGCAGGTGGATATCGAGGCGAGCTTCATCACCCCCGAGGACATTTACCGCTGGGTGGAGGAGATGCTCAAGCGCGTGTTCAAGGAGTCCGTCAACCGCGACATCGTGACGCCCTTCCCGCGCATGACCTGGCACGAGGCGATGGATCAGTACGGTTCCGACAAGCCCGAGCGCCGCTTCGAGATGAAGCTCACCGACTGCTCGGACATCTTTGCCTCGAGCGACTTCCGCGTGTTCAGCAGCGCGGTGGCGGCGGGCGGCGTGGTCAAGGCCATCAACGCCAAGGGCTTCTCGCCCTCCGTGGGGCAGATCGACAGCCTGACGCAGACCGCCGTGGAGGCGGGTGCCAAGGGGCTCGCCTACATCAAGGTGCGCGATGTCAACGAGCGCGACGGCTGGAAGAGCCCCATCACCAAGCGCCTCAAGGATGAGGAGATCGAGGCGCTCAAGGCGCGCCTCAACATCGAGAGCGGCGACTGCGTGTTCTTCGCTGCCGGCCCCTGGGAGGAGAGCTGCACCATCCTCGGGCGCGTACGTCTGGAATGCGCCGAGCACATGGAGCTGCTCCGGGACAATCACGAGGTCGACCTTTTCTGGGTGACGCGCTTCCCCATGTTTGCCTGGGACAAAGAGGAGGGTCGCTTCTGCGCCATTCACCACCCCTTCACCCGCCCGGTGCCCGAGGATGTGGACAAGGTGTTGCGCGGCGAGATTTCCACCGAGCTCTGCGCCGAGGCCTACGATGTCATCTTCAACGGCAATGAGCTGGGCGGCGGCTCGCTGCGTATCCACGAGCGCGATTTGCAGGACGCGACCTTCCGTGCCCTCGGTCTGGACGAGGCCACCATCAACGAGCGCTTCGGCCACCTGCTCAGCGCCTTCTCCTTCGGCGCGCCGCCCCACGGTGGTTTGGCGCTGGGGCTCGACCGCGTGGTCATGCTCATTGGCGAGTGCGAATCGATTCGCGAGGTGATTCCCTTCCCCAAGAACAACCGCGCCGTCGACCTCATGTGCGAGGCTCCCGACACAGTGGACGACAAGCAGCTGCGCGAGATTCACATCCAGGTGAAGCTGCCCGAGAAGCTGCGCCAAAAGCTGGAGGCCGAGCAGGCCGCGCAGCAGGGCTGAGCCGCGCGCTCCGCAGGTCTGTCGCAGGTGTTTTCGCGCTCTTGCGCGCGGGAACACCTGCTTTTTTGCCTCCGACGGCACAAAAATTCCCCTCCTGTGCGCCTGTAGGAGTGAAACGATGATGAGTACCCCCGCCGAAGCAGCAGCTCCCGCGCCGGACTGGGCGGCGTGGCTGGAGGTGAACGGCCCCCGGCTCTTGCTCTATGCCCGCCAGCAGACACGCCGCGAGGCCGATGCGGAGGACGTTCTGCAGGAGGCGCTGGTGCAGCTGGTGCAGGCGGTGGAGGGCGGTTCCTTTGTGGGCGATGCCGCGCAGTGGCGCGCCTACGCGGCCACCGCCATTCGCCACCTGGCCACCGACCGCGGGCGGCGCGAGGAGGTGCGGCGCGCCTACGCCGAGCGCGAGCAGGAGCGCCTGCGCGCGCAGGGGGAGGAGGAGGAAAGCCCCCCTTGGCTGCGCAGCGCGTCTGATGACGCCTACCTCAGCCGCCGCATCGAAAAGCTGCTGCGCGGTCTGCCGCCGGAGTTTGCCGAGGTGGTGGTGCTCAAAATCTGGGGCGAGCACACGTTTCAGGAGATTGCGGACATGACGCAGACCAAGCTCGCCACCACCACCTCGCGCTACCGCTACGCCCTGCAATCGCTGCGCCGCGCCCTGGAACAAGAACCTTTGGAATGATGAAGACGGAACAAACACTGAACACGACGGCTCCTGCCGCCCTGCCCGAGGGGCTGCGGACTCGGCTACTGGGAGCCATGCAGGGGGCATCTGCCCGCGAGGCGCAGAACTCCCGCACGGAGGAGCTGCTGCGCCGTCTGAGCCCGGCCCCCCTGCCGACAGCGCTGAGCGCGCGGCTGGCCTGGAGCTTGGGGGTGGCCGCCCGCGAGGCGCAGGACAGCCGCCGGAGCCCGCACCGCCGCTATGCCCGACTCCGCGTGGCTGCGGCCGCCGCCATCGCGCTCTTGGCCGTGGGTGGGCCGCTGACCTTGGCCTTGCTCCCGGCCTCGGCGGGCAGTGCCTCGGGGCTCATGAGCCGCTGCGTGCTGGAATCGCGTGGCAGCGAGCGCGTGCAGTGGCAGGACGGCGCCCCCATGCGCGCCTACGAGGTGACCTACGAGGATGCCTTTGTCATGGATGCGGAGGAGGATGTGACGGTGGTGGTGCGGGTGCCGAACCGCGCGACCGTTCGCGTGGAGGAAGAATGGCTTTGACCCCCTTGCCGATGATGTGCGCTGCTCGACTCTTGCTCCTGTTGCTGACCTTGCTGCCCCTGACAGCGGCGGAGCGCGCCGCTTTCGGCGTGGTGGCGCTGGATGTGGAGCCTCAGATTCACCGTCACCTGCCGCTGCGCGAGGGCGCGGTGGTGGATGGTGTGTGGCCGGGCAGCCCCGCCGACAAGGCAGGTATTCGCAGCGGGGCGGTCATCACTGCTTGGAACGGCACACTCGTGCGCGGGCGCGATCACTTGGCGCAGCTGCTGGCGGCGCAGAAACCGGGCGATACGGTGCGTGTGGGGCTGTTTGTCGAGGGCGTGACGCGCACGGTGTCGGTGCGGCTCATCAAGCGCCCCGCCCGCACCTTGAACGCCACGGCGCCCGAGCAGGCGATAGCCGCTGACCGTGTCCTGCGCCCCGTGGAGGTCTCCCCGGCCATCCGCAAGGCCATGCTCGCGCACCGCGAGACCATTTGCGCGCAGCTGGCCTCCCTGCCGGAGCCTTTTGACCGCGAGCTGGTGACGGATGAACTGCAGGCCATCCGCAACCTGGCGCGCGATGCCAACGCCGCCGACCGCTCGTGGATGGGCGGCAAGGCGGGCGAATCGGCGCTGCAATTCCGCGACAGCGAGGGCAGCCTCCAGCTGCGCGGCGCGGACAACAGCGTGACGCTGGAGGTCTATGACCGCTCGGGGCGCCGCCGTTTTGTCGGCAAGCTCGATACCCCCGCCCAGCGCCGTGCCCTGCCGGAGGAGGTGTTGCGCCGCCTGCGCCGCCTGAAGTAGGGGCGGGGGCTCGGCGGGGCTTAGGACTGACCCGGCGGGCTGAGCCGGAAGATTAATGCCCTGTCAGCTGCCTCCACAGGGTAAAGGCGATGAGCAGCCGTAGCGCCAGCGCTGTGAGCATGCCCCAGCAGATGGCCAGGGTGAGCCTCTGCTTGGGGCTCAGGCGGCGCGTGCGCGCCAGCCGCCACCACAGCAGCGCCTGCACCAGCGCGGAAAAGCCCAACGCCGCCGTGGCGTTGAAGCCCGCGAGATCCAGCAGCCACGCGAGGGGCTGCAAAAAGCCCGCCGCGCAAGAGAGCAGGTCGCCCATGTCGCCGAGGTAGGCCACCACCGCCGAGGGCAGCACCACGCAGAGCAGCAGTGTGAGACGCGCCACGCGGGCATAGCGTTCGGCTTGGGTCGGGATGTACATGGCGGCGCAGGGAGAAGGTAACCTCCCCACTATGCCCCAGCCTCCCGCGAAAGTCAAGCCGAGCTGCGGAAAATCCCGGTCAACGGCGCAGCTTTTGGCTTGAAACAGGTGGCGGCAGTGGTTTATAATCGCGGGCGTTATGAGTACAGACGCAACCGAATTACCGGCCTCCGTCAAACGCTATGCTCTCTATCTGATGGTCATGGCGGGTCTCGGTGGCTTGCTTTACGGCATTGATGTCGGCGTGATTGCCGCCGCTCTGCCTTACATTGAGGCCACCACCGACTACACCCCCTCGCAACTCTCTGTGGTTGTGGCGGCCGTGCTGCTCGGTTCCGTGCTTTCGTCCCTGTTTGCCGGCATGTTGGCCGAGTGGCTGGGGCGCAAGAAGGTGATTATTCTCTCCGCGTTGCTCTTCACGCTGAGCATCCCCGTCATCTGCTTCTCCGGGCTCATCGGCGGCTTTGTCGCGCTGATGCTCGGCCGCATTCTGCAGGGCGCTTCCGCCGGCCTGGTCGGCGTGGTGGTGCCCATGTACCTGGCCGAGTGTCTGGACGCCCAGTCGCGCGGCAAGGGCACGGGCATGTTCCAGTTCCTGCTGACGGTGGGGCTGGTTTTTGCCGCCGTCATCGGCATGGTGACGACCATGCTCGTGGGTGCGGCTGCAGACCCCACCGTGAGCGAGACCAGCAAGACCGTGGCCTGGCAGACGATTTTCTGGTGCTCGGCGTTGCCGGGTCTCATCCTCTTCTTCGGCGCGTTCAAACTCAAGGAGTCCCCGCGCTGGCTCTACCGCCGCGGGCGTCGCGATGAGGCGCTCTGCGCGCTGGCGGCCAACAACGGCGACAAGGCCGCCAAGGAGATTCTCGATGAGATGCTGGCGGCCGACGAGGCCGATGCCGCCGCCAAGGCCGCGCTGGCCGGCGCCGCCAAGGGCGACAGCTTGTTGCAGCGCAAGTATGTCGTGCCCTTTGTGCTGGCCGTCGTGGTGCTGGCCTGCACGCAGGCCACGGGCATCAACTCCGTGCTGAACTACTCCGTCAAGATCTTCCAGCAGGCCGGCTTGGAGGGCTCCACCGCCAACGTGGCCGACTTTGCCATCAAGGTGGTCAACATGCTCATGACCATTGTCGCCGTCTCGCTGGTGGACAAGAAGGGGCGCACCACCCTGCTCAAGATCGGCACGCTGGGCATCATCTGCGGTCTGGCGGGCGTGGGTGCCATGTTCCTGACCGTGGAGCAGAACCGTGTGGATGTCACGGAGACCGTCGCCGCCGCAGTGACGGATCACAGCCTCAAGCTGAGCGCGGATGATATCGTCAAGCAGGCCATCGCCAAGAATCTGGTCGCCGAGCATCCCGAGTTCGCCGAGGGCGAGAGCGTGACCCCCGGCATGCAGCTCATCGTCACCTACCGCCAGGGCGATGACATGAACCAGCAGGTCGCGGAGTTCAAGGGTGCGAGCAACGAGGGCAACACGACCATCGACATCGCCAAGAGCGTTGCGCTCAAGCCCAACTTCCTCGACAAGCTCTGCTTCTGGAGCACCCCGCTGCCCGAGGGCACGGTGAAGGAGCTCACCGTCACCCGCGCGGAAATCGGCATGAAACCCACCCCCGTCACCGGCTGGGCCGTCACGGGCTTCTTCGTGGTGTTCATCGCCTTCTACGCCGCCGGCCCGGGCGTTTGCGTGTGGCTGGCGCTCTCGGAGCTGATGCCCACCCGCATTCGCGCCAACGGCATGGCTATCGCGCTGCTCATCAACCAGGGCGTGTCTACCACCATCGCGGGCACCTTCCTGCCTTGGGTGGCCAGCGCGGGCTATTCGGGCGTGTTCTTCATGCTCGCGGGCTTCACCGTCATCTACTTCATCACGGCGGCCTTCTTCATGCCGGAGACCAAGGGTCGCACGCTGGAGGAAATCGAGCAGTACTTCACCACGGGCAAGATGCCCGAGAAGAAGGAAGAAGCCTGATTCTCACGCCAAGGATTTCATGCGCCCGCTGCGGTATCGAACCGCAGCGGGCTTTTTCGGGCAGGCGGCGGGCCGGGTCAAAGGTGATTTAATTGAATTTTCATAAGAATTTAGCTTGACTTCTCGGTTTTCGTGTCTATAATCCTGCCAGCCCCTCCTTCTACTCTTGATTGATGGGGTGCTTCAAACATCAAACAATAGTAAGATCAATATGAAGACCATCGCTATCCTCGCTCTTACCGCCGCTGCCCTCGTTTCCTGCCAGCAGCAGCAGCAGCAGCCCACCCCCGAGCCCACTCCCGCTCCCGTGGCTCCCGTGAAGGGCAAGTAAGTGCTGAAGGAAGGTTGACGAAAAAATCTTCCGCGACACAATACGGACGCGCTCGGTATACCCCGAGCGCGTTTTTTGTATCTGTACGGGGGGGAGGGGTGGGGGTGGGGGACGATGCATGACACCCCGGGGAACTCCGGTTCCCGGCGCTTACTCCGCCGTCTCGGCTTGTTGCGCGTGGTTCCAAATGTAGCGGCGGAAGAGCACCTTGAGCGAGGCGGTGAGTGGCACGGCCAGCAAAGCTCCCACCACGCCGCCGATGACGTAGCTCCAGAAGAGCACGGAGAACATGACCGTCATGTCGTGCATGTGCAGGCGGCTGCCGACGATGCGGGGCTGCAGCACCCAGCCGTCCAGCTGGCTGATGGCGCCGAAGACAAGGCTGACCCACAGCAGCATCCAGGGGTCTTGGAACTGCACCCAGGCGATGAGCATGGCGGGAATCCAGGTGGCTATCATGCCGATGTAGGGGATGATGCCCAGCAGCGCCGCGGCTGCCCCCAGCGGGATGGCGTAGGGCAGCCCTAGGCAGCGCAGCAAGATGGCCAGTAGCATGCCGTCTGCCGCGCTGACCAACATTTGCCCGCGCACGAAGGAGATGATGTAGTCGTTGATTTCGCTCAGGGTGCCCACCAGCTCGTCGCGGAAGCGCGAATCGCGCAGCGGCAGCAGGTGGTGCCAATTGTTTGCAATCACCTCGCTGCGGCACAGGAAGAAGAAGAGGAAGACCGGCACCATCACCGTGCCGATGAGCAGCATGCCCACGCCGGAGAGGGCGTGCGTGCCTGCCGAGAGCCAGCGCAGCCCCTGCGCCGTGAGGTAGTCCGCATTGGCACGCAGCACGGCACCCAGCTTGTCCTGCGGCGTGGCGGCGGAGGCCAGCGCTTCCCACTCCGGCCCCTCTAATCCGTTGTTCTGCGCCTCCTGCACGGCGCGGCGGTGCAGCATGTCCACCCCGCTGCGCAGCAGCTCGCTGCCCTCCAGCGCATCATGCACCCCCTCGGTGGTCGCGGCAATGAGTTCGCGGTGCTGCCGCACCAAATGCCCCGTCTGGTTGACCAGCGGAGGCAGCGCCGTCCACAGCAGCCCCCCCAGCAGCAAGCCCGCCCCCCCCATCACCAGCAGCACCGCCCCCACGCGGTGGCGCACCCGGTGCTGCACCCACTCCACCACCGGCAAGAGCAGGTAGGCCAGCACCCCCGCAATGACCACCGGCATGAGCACCGGCTCCAGCAGCAGCAGGAGCGTTCCGAGACCCGCCAGCAGCCCCAAGACCAGCAGCACCAGCACCAGCAGCGCCAGCCCCGTGAGGGCGTGGCGGCACACGAGGCGGTGGAAACGCAAGGAGGCATCATCCTGAGAGCTCATGCTCCCATTCTACGCAGAGGGCGGCTCCCTGTCAAGCGGCGGCTCCGGGGGAACGGCACGCAGCTCCAAAAATCCCAGCGTCTCGGCGCGACGGTGCGGGATGTAGCAGCGGCTCCACGCTGCCGCGCTGCGGCGCGGGGCGCGCGTGTAGCTGCGGAACACCTCGCCCGTGAGCCGGTGGCAGAGCAGGTAGCGCACCTTGCGCGGTGCAGACGCCGGGGCGAAATCCTCGCAGACGCTGGTGGCGCGCTCACCGGGAATGCCCAGCGCCGCACAGTAGGACTGCCAGACGCGCCCGTGCCCCCGGCTGCGGCGCCGCTCCCAGGCCAGCGCATGAGCCAACTCGTGGCGCAGCGTGCGCTCGATGAGCGCTTCATCCCGCGGTAGGTAATAGAGCGTGAACGCGCGCGAGAGGCTGATGCGGCGCTGTGCGGGGCGGCAGCAGCCCAGGCGGCGCACCGCGCGGTCGTAGGCGAACTGCCAGCCCCGCAGCTGCAGCGCCTCCAGGCAGCGCTGCGCGTAGAGCGCTACCCCCTCCGGCGAGCCGAAAGGTGCGTCGCGCGGTGGCAGGGCAATGCCCGTGGAACGGCGGGGGAAGAGAGCCATGAACAAACATCCCCGCGCGGGGCGGGGATGGGGGGAGAGGAAAGGGAGAACAATCAGCCCTGCGCTTCCGGGCTCGGGTCCATCTTCTCGCGCACTTTGGTCTCGATTTCGGCGTAGAGTTCGGGGCGCGTGCGCAGCAGCTCCTTGCAGGCATCGCGCCCCTGCGCCAGCTGGTTGCCGTTGTAGCTGAACCAGGAGCCGCGCTTCTGGACGATGTCGTACTCCATCGCCAGATCCAGCAGGCTGCCCGTGGAGGAGATACCCTCGTTATACATGATGTCGAACTCGCACTCCTTGAAGGGCGGTGCCACCTTGTTCTTGACCACCTTGAGCTTGGTGCGGTTGCCGTTCACGCTGCCGTCCGTACCCTTGATCTGGCCGATGCGGCGGATGTCGCAGCGCACGCTCGCGTAGAACTTCAGCGCACGACCGCCGGGGGTGGTCTCCGGGTTGCCGAACATGACGCCGATTTTTTCGCGAATCTGGTTGGTGAAGATGCAGATGGTGCGTGCCTTGGAGATGAGCGAGGTGAGCTTGCGCAGCGCCGCGCTCATCAGGCGCGCTTGAGCCCCCACCGTGCTGTCGCCGATGTCGCCCTCCAGCTCCTGCTTGGTCACCAGCGCGGCCACGGAATCCACCACAATCACATCGATGGCGTTGGAGCGCACCAGCGCTTCGCAGATTTGCAGCGCCTCCTCGCCGCTGTTGGGCTGCGACACCAGCAAATCATCGAGATCCACCCCCAGTTTGGCGGCGTAGGAGGGATCCAGAGCGTGCTCCACATCGATGAAAGCAGCGAGACCGCCCGCGCGCTGCGCCTGCGCAATCACCGTCAAGGTCAGCGTCGTCTTGCCCGAGGATTCCGGACCGAAGACCTCGACAATGCGTCCTCGTGGGAAGCCGCCCACGCCCAGCGCTCGGTCGATGAGCAGATTGCCTGTGGGAATGACATCCACCTGCATGGTCTTGTGGTCGCCGAGGCGCACAATCGCGTTCTCGCCGAAGTCTTTTTGAATCTGCAGCATCGCCGCATCCAGCGCTCGCTGGCGCTGCGCGGCGAGCCGCTCCTGTTCCGGGGTCACATCCTTGGCCATATCGCCCGCAGTTTACCCGTTCGCCTCGCCCTTGGCAAGCTCAAAGCACAGGCAAAGGCGCGCGCGGGCGCAACGACGCGCTGCCGTCGCATGACCTAGCGTTACCCCCACCCATGGCATATGGCCCGCTTTCCCGGGGGGGACGTGCCTTTGCTGCGGCCTTTTCTCAGGACTCCGGCGGCGTCGGCTCCGACAGGGGGAAGTCGCCGCGCTCCATGCGGCGGTAGGCTTCGTTCCAGGGCAGGTCGTTGACGTAGAGCTGCTTGATGAGCGGTCCGCCGACGGGGCGCAGGATAAGCTCGGCGCTCACGCGCAGTTGCTTGCGGGGGAAAGCCTCGTTCGGGTGGCTCTTTTTCCAGGCGCGGCGCAGGTCGGCATATTGCTCATCGACGTAGAATCGGTATGTATGGCGCGGTTGTACTAGGAAGGCGACGGTGCAGGAGCCCTTTTCTTTGTGTTGTAGGGTGCCTTGCGCCGGGGCTTGCCCCTCGTGCAGGTCATGGCGGGTGAGGAAGCAGGATCCGCGCAGATGCAGTTCGTCCTCGCGGGGGCGGTCGGCGCGGCTGCCTTCTTTTTCCACGCGTGCGAGCTGCAGCCGTCCGTTGCTGTCGCGGCGGTAGACGAGCTCAACCGGGGTTGTGTCCCATACCGAACGGAGCAGCACGGCATCCTCAGACGCTTGGGGGCGAAGGCTGCGCAGGTCGGGGGTGAATTCGGCGGCGAAGTCCGGGGCGAAGCTGATGCGGCTGTCGATGAGGGGGCTGTCGAGGGGCAGTGTGTGGCGGGCGAGGGAGAGGTGCTCATAGTGACCGCGCAGGAGGTCGCGGGGGTCGAAGGGGTCGCAGTCGATGAGGGCGGTGGGGGCGTGGTCGCGCTCGTGGGCACGGGCGGCGTATTGGCTGCCGAGCCATGCGACTTGGGCGGCGATGATGAGCAGGAGGAGAAGGAGTCGTGGTTTCATGCTGCGGTGCGGGTCGTTAGTCGTTCAGGTGGCGCAGGAGTTTCTGCCGTTGCCGCCGGATGAGGTAGCCGCAGCCAAGCAGGCTGAGCCCCATGAGGATGAAGCCCAGCCCGGTGGAGGTGAGCGAGTCGAGGAAATCGCCCAGCATGATGAGGGCGGCGAGGAGGATGATGAGGCTGCCGAGGTTGATGCAGCCGAGGCGCCGTGCCCGGCCGCCCGTGAGCATCCAGAGCACCCCGTAGGCAAAGTAGCAGCCGAGCCGCAGCCATTTGAAGAGCTCGTTGCCGGACTCGCTGAACGCGAGGCAGACGGCCACGAGCAACAGGGTGCCGAGCGCGAGGGTGACCCAGGGTGCCCACGTGAAGCTGCGCGGTTTGAGCAGGGCGAGCAGCAGGCAGCCGCCGAGTGCCCAGGCGCGGCTGTCCTCCGGGAAAACGTCGTGCGGGATGCAAGCCAGGGTGGCGGCGAAGCCGCCGAAGAAGAGTAGCGCGGGGATGCGGATCCAGGCGTAGTGGCGGTAGAAGGAGGTGGCGTTGCGCGCCTGCTCGGCGAGGATGCCGATGGCGAGGGGGGCGAGGAGACAGAGGCAGCCCATGTAGGTCCCCGTGCGGAGCCCCAGCCCCAAGGGGGATTCCGCAGGCGGGGTGAAGAGGATAAGCCCGAGCAGGATGGGGGTGCTGATGGCGGCGGCGAGCGCGAGCAGGCGCTGGCAGCAGAGGAAGGGAATGAGGATGAGCCCGCTCCAGAGGAGGAAGAGTCCCTCCACCGGGGGGGATTGCAGCTGGAAGATTTGGGCGTAGAGGGCGACATCGGCCACCCACATGCCGCTGCCGAGGAAGCCGAACATTTCGCTGAGCAGGGGATGCTTGGCGCGGGTGGCGATGGCGGCGCCCCAGAAGCCGAGCAGCAGGGCAAGCCCGGTGAGCATCTTGGCGAGGTCGGGGATGCTGTCCCAGTTGGCGGCAATCAGGCTGATGATGCCGCAGAGGATGAGCCCGCCCGCGAGGAAGACGATGCAGAGGTGGAGCCATTGTTGCAGCCGTTGGCGCCGGTGGTGCAGGTGCTCGGCGATGGCGGCGGCCTGCTCGGGGCGGATGAGCCCGGCCTGCTCCAGCTCGCGGATGTCGTTGCGGTTCATCATGTCGCTATTGTGGCATACTGTGTGTGCAAGTCAAGAGCAAAAGGCACCGCTTGACAGTGCGGGGGCAGGCGGCTACAATGGGCGCGCGTATGGCGGAGGAGAATGCTGTGAATTTGAAGGGGGATGCAGCCCCGCAGAATCGGGAGACGGTGGTGATGCCGCAGGCTCCGGGGGTGGAGAAGAGTCTGTTGTCCATGATGACGATTGACCCCGTGAACATTGTGTCGCAGTGCATCACGGAGGGGATGACGGGGGATTATTTCTATGTCCCGGCGCATCGCATCCTTTGGGAGCTGTTCCGCGAGCGCTATGACAAGGGGTTGCCGCTGGATGCGACTTCCGTGGCGCAGGAGTTGGCGGACCACAAGCGCTTGGAGGCTGTGGGTGGTCACGCGGGGTTGATGGATATTTTTTCCTTTGCAACGACGACGGCGCTCTTTCGCATGCACTTCGACACCCTGCGTGAGAAGTATGTGCGCCGTGCGGTGATTCTGACGGCGAACAAGGCGGAGTCGGCGGCTTTTTCGGGGGAGATGGAGGTGGAGGCGCTGCTGGATCAGACGGAGCAGGAGGTGCTGGGCATTCGCGCGAGTACTGAGCGGGGGGAGGAGTGGAGCTTGGCGCGCGACATTGACAGCGCGGTGTCGAACCTGGAGCGCATGATGAGCAGCAAGGGGGAGATTCTGGGGCTGTCGACGGGCTACCCCCGCTTGGATAAGATGATTAACGGGTTGAAGGGCGGGGAGCTGTTCGTGATTGCGGCGCGTCCGTCGATGGGTAAGACCTCGTTCCTGCTGAATATCATGGAGCATTTGGCGCTGGATGCGCAGGGGGAGGGAAAGCCGAAGCGGGCGGTGTTGATTTTCTCTTGCGAAATGCCCAGCGTGCAGCTGGTGGAGCGCTTGCTCTACGCGCGCAGCGGGGTGAGCAAGCAGTCGCTGCTGGCCAATCAGGGGCGCTTGGACAAGGAGCAGATGAAGCGGCTCAAGTACGCGATTACGGAGCTCAAGGGCAGCAAGTTGGTGATTGATGACACGGCGGGGATTTCGATTGCGGAGCTGCGCGCCAAGGCGCGCCGCGTGCTGCGCGAGCACCCGGATTTGTGCTGCATCGGGATTGACTATTTGCAGCTGATGCGCTCGCACACCAAGCAGGCGCAGAACAGCCGCGAACGCGAGATTGCGGAGATTTCCGGCGGGCTCAAGGCCTTGGCCAAGGAGCTCAATTTGCCCATCATTGTGTTGGCGCAGCTCAACCGTGGTCCGGAGAACCGCCCGGGGCGCAACAAGGGTGTGCCGATGATGAGCGATTTGCGCGAGTCGGGCGCCATCGAGCAGGATGCGGATATGATTGGGCTGCTGTATCGCTCGGCTTACTACGCGGAGGACGATGAGGAGCGTGAGACGGTGGGCACGGACGCCAACCTGGCGCTGGCGAAGAACCGCAACGGTCCTACGGGCGATGTGCCGCTGAGTTTCACGGCGGAGCTGATGCGCTTCTCGCCGCGCGTGCCGCGTGAGGATGAGGAGGAGGGCTGAACATGAGGGGACTGCGACAGTGGGGAAGCTGGCTGCTGCTGCTCGGGGCGGCGGTGTTGCTCTGCGCCTGCGGGGGCGTGAACCCGGCGGGGGGCAGCGGCGTGGTGGTGCTGGATGTTGGGCATTTTGTCGGCGGCGAGGGGGCGCAGAGCCCCGGGCTTGTCGGCGGGGTGAGGCTGGGGGAGAATGCTTTTTGGTACCGCTATTGCTACGATGTGAAGCGGGTGATTGAGCGCGCGGGCTACCGCTGCTATGTCTGCAACCGTGGTTATGTGCCGACGCAGGAGCCGCTGGCGTCCTATGCGCGGCGCGCGCGGGTGGTGGGGCTGCGCCACCCCGACCGCAACGGTGCGCGCTACCCCTCGCGCTATTTCCCCGACCGCGTGGCGAGCGGCATGGTGAGCGCGGACTACGCGATTTACCGCCGGGCGGATGCGGTGGTGTTCTTGCACCACAACAGCTCGGGCAGCGGCTGGGGGCACCCGACGCGCGGGGTGGTGCTGGCGAATCGCTACAATGGCCGCCCGCTGGCGCAGTGCATTGCCGACGCGCTCAACCGCCGCGTGCTCAACCACGGCATGCCCAACGGCGGGCAGAACTGCACGGTGCAGGTGCGCTACCGCGATGCCGACCGCGCAGCGGGCTGGCTGAATGCCTGCGACGATGCGGGGATTGCTGCGGCGGTGACGGAGGCGGCCTTCCTCAACAACCGCGAACACGTGGCTTTTTTGGCGACGGAGAGCGGGGCGCGCCGCTTTGCGGAGGCTGTGGGGCAGGGCGTGGTGGATTTCCTGCGCAGCGGCCGGATGCGGCGGCACCGCCGCGCTGACCCCTTCCGCGCGGATGAGGGCTCCTTCGGGGCGGCTCCCGAGTCGCGCCGCCTGTCGGTGCCGGGTGCGCGCTTGCTGCTGCGCTAGTTCATGCGCATGAGGGCGAGCGAGCCGATGAGGGCATCGGGGCGGAGGCGGTGCAGCGCGCGGCAACAGGCGCGGGCGGTGGCGCCGGTGGTGGTGATGTCGTCGATGAGCAGTAGGTGCGCGGGCAGGCAGCGCTTTCCCGAGGCATAGGCGGCGAGGGGGCGGTAGGCGGCGCGGGCGTTGCGCTCGCGCCGGGCGGCGTTGAGCCGGGTTTGGCTGGCGATGCCGGTGTCGTGGCGCTCCAGCGCCTGCATCAGGGGCAGGTGCAGCAGCCGCCCGAGGGCGCGCGCCAGCTCCTCGGCCTGGTTGTAGCCGCGCTCGTGCAGGCGCTTGCGGGTGACGGGCACGGGGATGAGCACCCAGTCGCGCTGCTGCCGCAGGGGCGGGTGCTGCTCCCACAGCTCCGCCAGCAGGGGTGCGAGGGCGCGCGCCAGGTGGTTCTGCCCGTGGTACTTGAGGTCGTGGATGAGGCTCATGGCCTCCTCCGAGTAGTTCAGGGCGGCGCGGGCAAAGGCGTAGTCGGGGGCGTGGTCGCGGCAGGCATCGCAAACATCGGCCAGGGCGGCGGTGCCGTACACGGGCGCGCCGCAGCGCAGGCAAATGGGGCGGGGGACGCGCGCCAGCGCGGCGCGGCAGTCGGGGCAGAGGGTGCTGCCGCGCCCCTCAGCGCCACAGAGCTGACAGGTCTCGGGGAAAAGCCAGCGCAACATGGGACCGCAGCACGCGCAGGGGGTGGCGGGGCGTCAACGATGGCGGCGGATAAACTCCTTGGCCGCGTTCTGGTAGGCGAGGGAGGCGGCGCCGTAGGGGTCGTGCTCCATGACGGTCTGTCCGAAGCTGGGCGCCTCCGCCACGCGCACGGAGCGGGGGATGACGGTTTCGTAGGCCTTGTCGGGCAGCGCTTCGCGCACCTGGCGGATGACCTCGTTGGCCAGCTTGGTGTTGCTGTACATGGACATGAGGATGCCCTCGTGCACGAGATTGGGGTTGGAGCCGCTGTCGCGGATCTGCTCCATGACATAGAGGATGCGCGAGAGACCCTCCAGGCTCAGGAACTCGCACTGCACGGGCGTGAGCACCTCGTCGCAGGCGCAGAGGGAGCTGGTCATGAGCACGCCGAGCGAAGGCGGGGTGTCCAAGAACACGTAGTCGTAAAAATTGCTGCGCCGCAGTCCCGCCGTCGCATCGCGCATGCAGGAGAGGTGGGTGCCACTCTGCGTGAGCTCGACCTCCACGCCCGAGAGGTCGATGTGCGCGGGGACGATGGAGAGGTTGCGCCGGTTGGTGGGGCGCACGAGGTCTTCCAGCAGCGCCTGCCCGACGAGGGCGGGGTAGAGGCTTTGCTCGCTCTCGGCTTCGATGCCGAGGGCCGAGGTCGCATTGGCCTGCGAATCCATGTCAATCAGCAGCACGCGCTTGCCCCGGGCGGCAAGGGCGGCAGAGAGGTTGACGGCGGTGGTGGTTTTCCCGACACCGCCTTTCTGGTTGGCAATGGCGATGATTTTCATCGCGGGTATTCTAGCGGAGGGTAGGGGCTTTTTCAAGCCGATATTTGTTGGCAGACCCGCAGCGCTGTGCTAGGATGGGGGCATGCCTGTTGAGGAGGATTTGCTGGAGGCGGCGCGCGAGCTCTGCGCCGAGGTGGCGGCGCTGCGTTTCAGCGCCCCGGTGGTCTGCACTTACAACCCGCTGGACTATGCCCGCGCGGGCTACGAGGCCTATGTACGCCGTTTTGCACGCGGACCTCGCGAGGTGCTGTACCTGGGGATGAATCCGGGACCCTTTGGCATGGCGCAGACGGGGGTGCCCTTCGGTGAGGTGGCGGCGGTGACGCTGTGGATGGGGCTGAGCGCCCCTATCGGGCAGCCCGAGCCCATGCATCCCAAGCGCCCCGTGTTGGGCTTTGCCTGCCCGCGCTCCGAGGTGAGTGGGCGGCGGCTTTGGGGCTTGTTTGCCGAGATGTACGGCACGGCTGAAGCCTTTTTTGCTCATTCCTTCGTCGCCAATTACTGCCCGCTGATTTGGATGAGCGCGAGCGGTGCCAATATCACGCCGGACAAGCTGCCGCGCGAGCAGCGCGAGGCGGTGGAGGCGGCCTGCCACCGCCATCTGGTGCGCTTGCTGGAGATTTTGCAGCCGCGCTGCCTCGTGGGGGTTGGTAAGTATGCTACGGAGCACCTGGAGCAGGCTGCCGCCGCTCTGCCGCAGCGCCCGTTTACCCTTGGCACCATGCTGCACCCCAGCCCGGCCAGCCCGGCGGCGAATCGCGGCTGGCCGCAGGTGCCGCGCGCGCAGCTGGAGGCGCTGCTGCGCGCGGCGGGGCTCAGCGCAGCACCTGCGCCGTTGTCTTGAAGTGCAGCTTGGCGATGTCGCCCAGCCGCTCGGCACCGTGCTGCGTGACAAAGGCGCGCGCCGCCCGCGTGACGCGCGGGCTGCAGCCCAGCGGCAGCTCGCAGCGAGCGGCCGCCGCGGCCTCGCGCATCCATTGCACAAAGCGCGCGCGGGCGAGGATGGAGGCGGCGGCCACGGCGATGTCGCTCTCGCCCTTGGTGCGCTGCTCGAGCTGCACGGGGAGGTGGCGCGCGCCCAGCGCCCGCCGGAGCACCCACTCGTTGGCAAACTGATCGCTCAGCGCGCGCGGGCAATCCGGCACCTGCTCGTGCAGGGCGGCGATCACGCGCGCATGCCCCCAGGCCAGCAGGCGGTTGAGGTTGCCGAATTCGGCGTAGAGCTCGTTGTAGCGCTTGGGGCCGATGCAGACCAGCTCGCAGGCGATGCCGGGGAGCGCGCGGATGGCATCGGCCATGCGGAGAATCTGCGCGTCGTCCAGCGTCTTGCTGTCGCGACAGCCCAGGCGGTGCAGGAGCGGGGCGGTGTCGGGGCTGCTGTAGACTCCCGCGATGCAGAGCGGGCCGAAGTAGTCGCCCTTGCCGCTTTCATCCACCCCGAAATGCGGGCGGGTGTCGAGCGCGGTGTCTGGGGCGACCGTCGGCGCGGCGTTCGTCGACGGGGTGGCGGGGACATCGCCCAAGTGCTCGCGCACAAAGGCATCGCAGCCCTTGCCCTGCACGAGCAGGCGACGGCGCTTGGGGTAGAAGGCCACGTTGACCGCCGCACCCTCGAAGCACCAGTCGGCGTAGGCTCGTTCGGTGCGCAGGAAGCCGCGCGTGTTGAGCAGCCGCTTCTCCAGCGCGGCGGCTTGGGCGGGGGTGAACTCGGTGCTGAACTGGTTGGCCATGGCGGCTTTCACTTTGCCCCCTTGCCGCCCCGGAGTCAATCTCGGACCTTCCCGGAGGGGGCATGTTGACGCAAAAAAATGTCTTTCGCTGTAATTTGTGCGGGACAAAGGTGGCGCGATGGTGTACAATGAGCCGCGCCTTTTCTTCCCCGCAACAAGGCATTCCTACTATGGCTAATACGATCACAAAGAGAGAGCTTGTCAACAAAGTCTGTGCCGAGCTGGGCAACAGCTTCACGCAGAACCAGGTGCTGGATGTTATCCAAAAGACCATTGATACGATTACCGAGGCGCTCGGCAACGGAGACCGTGTTGTTCTTCGCAACTTCGGCACGTTTACGGTCAAGGAAGTGAAAGCCAAGGTGGGGCGCAACCCCAAGGAGCCCACCAAGAATGTTCCCATCCCTCCCCGCACGGTGGTCAAGTTCAAGGTTGGTAAGAACCTCAAGGATTCTGCGGCCAAGGTTTCGGACTGAGTGAAAAGGGGCGGGTGTCGGAGCACCCGCATCGCCGCAGGGCTCAGGACGTGACGGGGGGCATGGAGCCCCCCGCTTCTTTGTTCCCCCTCGCCGCAGGAATTGTCAGCCGACATGATGATTTTCCTTGACAAGGAGCTCGCTCGGCATTAAAATGCCCCGCCGTCTGACGGCAACAGTGCGTGAATAGCTCAGTCGGTAGAGCAGTAGACTTTTAATCTATTGGTCCCGGGTTCGAGTCCCGGTTCACGTAGTTCCGGAGTCATCCATGTCCCCATCGTCTAGGGGTTAGGACATATGATTCTCAGTCATAGAACCGCGGTT
>CAMACY010000022.1 GCA_945831585.1 uncultured bacterium
GAAAGCTCCGGAGCCGGAACCCGAACCGGAGCCCGAACCCGAGCCGGAGCCCGAGCCCGAACCCGTTGTCGAGGAGGACACCTCCGACGACATCGTGCGCTACGAGCCCAAAGACGACGCTCCTGCCCCCGTGCAAGAGGTGCAACACGAGGGCAAGCAGCAAGCAGCCTCGTGGCGCCAGCCGGAGCAGTTGGCGCGCCGCCTGGCCTCGCAGGTGTGCAGCCGCATCAAAACAGGCACGCAGGAGGAGGTGCTGGAGCTGCTGCAAGATCCCGAAATCCGTCTGGCGACCGCCCAGTGGGAGCTCATCTTCCGCTCCGACCCCAAGAAACTGGGTGAAATCATGGGCAACAACGAATTGCGCCAAATTCTCACCCCGCTCTTCAACAATCTGCCCTGGATGACGGAGTTCGTCTATGACGGAGAACTGAAGGATGTCGATGCCGCCGCGCAGATTCTCGCCCACCTGCGCCAGTGCGACCCCGAGATGGACACCGTCACCGAGGCGAACCCCGGAGAGAACGGCACCACGCTCAAGAACCGCGTGGCGGGAGCCATTGCCGCCGAGTTCGCCCGCAAGGGCTGGTATGGCGAGGGGAAGGAACTCACTGCCGAAGAAATCCGCATTCTCAAGCGCGACGGCATGAGCGTCATCAGCTCCGGCAAAAAAGGCAAGGGCAAACAGGACAGCTACCGCCTCGCCCGCGAGCGCTACAAGTATTTTGCCGAAAGCATTGACGGGGAGCTGCTCAACGGCGATTTTGCCAAGCTGCCGGGCTGGCTGCTGCGCTTCCCCGTGGGTTGGAAAGCCAACATGGACTGGGGAAGCCCCGACAGCCTCCGCTGGCAGCGCGACAACTGCTCCGGACCCGTCCGCTCCTACCTCGGCATGGCCTTCCAGGTGCAATACCTGCCGACCAACCTCTTCGGCGATTCCATCTTCGGCTCCTACTACTACCCGCCCTTCAAGCCCGTGTACGGGGGAGCCTATTCCCACTTGGTGCGCGATGTCGGCGGCGTGTGCGGCAGCCTCTCGCACTTCGGCGCCTCGGCCGCCTGCGCCAACGGCGTACCGGCCTTCACCATGGGCGAGCCGGGGCACTGCGCCTACGCCGTCTATGTCGACGGCGCGTGGCGCCCGACCAACTCCATCTCCGAGGAGCACCACCCCCACTGGGGCATCTACGGCGACAACTCGTGGAGCGCGCTGACCATGATGACCGCCATGTACCAGAACGGGCAGCTCACCCGCAACGCCCAGATGATTGCCACGATGGGCTCCATGATGCTCAGCCAGCGCCAAGCGCTGCGCGGACTCAAACTCATGGAGCTCTCGGCCACCATGCAGCCGCTCAACGGCGAAGTGTGGAACCGCTACATCGATGCCGCCACCTCCAGTCTCAAGCGCAACATCAAGAAATGGCAGGAAGTCAACAAGTTCCTCTGCAGCTCCATTGCCCCGCAATTTGCAGGGCGTTGCGGCGGCATTCTGCACAAGAAAATCTACCCCGCCATGCTCGACCAGCTGCGCCAGCCCGACAAGAAACTGGCCGTGTACCAGGAGTACTTCAACCATCTGGATCGTGATGAAACGGGCGAATGGGACATCCCCGCGCTGCTCGAGGCACAGTTCGCCGGCATCGAGCGCAACCAAAACGCCAAAAATGATTTCTACAAGATGCTCATCGATGCCGGAGCCGCGCACACCGACTTCGCCTGCATGATTACCTGGGCCATCTGCAAAAGCCAAGCGGACGGCAAGATTGTCGCCAAGAAGGTCATGCACATGGTGGAGGAAGCCGAAAAAGCATCTCCCCAGCCGGAGCTGGTCGCTGCGGCCGTCATCCGCGCGGGCGAGATCCTCAGCAACCGCGACATCTACTTCAAGTATCTGGGCGCCTACGAATCCAAACCCGTCAAGCTGCCGGACTTCGGCAAACCCACGGGCAACCTCATCTCCGACAAAGCCACCATCAAGCTCGACGAATACCCGCGCGAGATGGCCACCATGCTGAGCCACCACAGCGCCACCACGGAAAAGGGCGGCTACATCGCCTCCATCACCGCCAAGCACAAGACCATCACCATGGAGTTCGAGCGCCCCACCACGCTGGGCACCATCGTCATCGTCCCCGCAGGCGGGGCGGGCGGTCTGCGCAACTGGCAGTTGGAAATTTTTGACGGCAAGGAGTGGAAGGTTTACATGTCGCTGCCCGACAGCCAGAAAGTCGACCACTTCACCATCAACTTCGACAAAGCCCCGCCCAAGGCCAAAGCCATCCGCATCGACTCGGGCGAGGAGCAAACCCTCGGCATCAAATTCAACGCACTTTTGGTCTATGACAACAAGAAGTAAGCGAGCACTCGCCGCTGCCGCACTAGCGCTCACCCTCTGCAGCACCGCCGGGGCGGCTCAACGGGTGGACAGCTACGACGAAGCCCTCAGCCAAGCGGGCGACGACGGGGTCATCGTCTACTGCTACGGCCCCGACTGGAACAAACGCAGCGTGCGCATGCTCGAGAGTTTTTGGAAGAGCCCCGAGCTCGAGGCCGCAGCCGGGGATGCCAAACTCGTCGCTATCCCCTTCTACCAAGGCGAGGATCCCACTGACAAGGCCAAAAGCATCAAGGGAGCCTACAAAGGGCCGAGCTTCGGGGTCTGCCCCACGGTGGCGCTGATTGACGCGCAGGGCAATGTCTACGCCGAGCTCCCGGGCACCGACTATCTGGGCGACGGCAAGGGCGAGCTCGGTGTCAAAAATGTCGGCGAGAAGCTGGCGGCACACCGCAAGCAGCTCGAACTGATCAAGCAAGCGGGCAGCGCCTCCGGTCCCGAGAAGGCCAAGCTGCTCTCCGACGCCTGCGATTTGGGCATCAAGGCGCCCGAGGGGATTGTGGACGAGATTGCCGCAGCCGACCCCGAGGACACGAGCGGCTGCGTGCGCCGCCAGCAGTTCGACGCTCTGCAATTCATGTACAAGCTGCTGGGCACCGCCGACGGCTTCCTTCCCAAGGACTACGTGTGCGACCTGCCTGCCGTAACCAAGGCCTGCAACGCCATCGCCAACGACAAGGCTTACAAGAACCGCGACCGCCAGGCCGCGCTCGCCTTCCTCATCGGCGCCAGCCGCCGCAACTTTGTCTCGGGGGCGCCGCTCAAAAACCTCATCAACCGCGCCGCCAAAATCGACAAGACGACCGATTTCGGCATCCTCATGCCCGCGCTGATTGACGATTGGGGCAACAGCCGCCAGAAGATGACCCCGGAGGATCGCAAGCGCCTCAAGGCGCAGAAGGAAGCCGCCAAGCAAAAAATCAAAGACAACAAGAAAGCGCAGAAGGAGAAAAACTCGCGCAACAAGAAGGCAGACCGCAACACGACCATCGAATGAGTCTCCCGACCGCAGACGATGCGCGCGCACCCCTGTGCGACGCTCTTGCGCAGTACGCCGCTCGGCACCCCGAGCGGCGCGACTGTGCCGATGCCGTGCGGCGCTTTGTCCGCAGCACGCCGGACTGCTTCCTCCGCCGCAACGCGGCGGGGCACATCACCGCCTCCGCCCTACTGCTCAACCCGGCGGGCGACAAGGCGCTGCTCACCCTGCACCGCAAGCTGGGGCGCTGGCTGCAGCTCGGTGGCCATGCGGACGGCGAGCCCTGCCCCCTGCGCACCGCCCTGCGCGAGGCGGAGGAAGAGAGCGGCATCACAGGCTGCCAGCCCTTAAGCCGCAACATCTTCGACGTGGACATCCACGACATCCCGGCGCGCCCCGGAGAGCCCGCTCACAAGCACTACGACATCCGCTACCTGTTGCAGGCGCCGCACGAGGGCTTCCGCAGCTCCGCCGAGTCCCTTGCCCTCGCCTGGTGGGACATCGACACGCTCTGCCGCCGCAGCGAGCTGTTCGATGAGGCCGTTCGCCGCCTCGCCTGCCTGTGGCAGGCACGCTCAGGTGCCTCCTGAGCCGGCGGCTCGACAAAGCGACATCCGAAGGGAAGGCTCGGCGGCATACATGACCCATGTCATGACAATCATACACAGCGGGTGCTATACTGCCAACGCCTAGTGGGGTGAGCTGACGGCGCGCTGCCTGAGATTCTGCTTTCCAAGCGCTGCCCGGGCGCGTACAATAGGCGGCGAACCATGATACTCCTCCGCGCCCTTTTCTTCCGCCTCCTCGATTCCTGCTGCTGCTGGGTGCTGCCCAAGTGGCGGCGCAACGGGCGCGAGACGCTCGCCGCGCTCTGCCTCTACATCAACAACAACAAGCCCGACATCCCCGCCGAGGAGCTGCAACACTGCTGCGCGCAGCGCGACGCGCTCGCCCGCGCCCTCGCCGGCTGGAACCCGGAGGAAACCAAGCGACTCACGCAACAAATCACGCTCCACGGCGAATCCCTGCCCGGCTTCCGTCGTGGGGCACTCGCCGAACTGGTGGAATCCTTCTTCGTCATCATGGTGGTCTTTTTGGGCATCCGCACCTACTACGCCCAGCCCTTCCGCATCCCCACGGGCTCCATGCAGCCCACGCTCAACGGCATTATTGTCCACCCGGTCGACAATATCCCCGCGCTGCCCGTACGCCTGTGGGACATGCTCACCCTCGGCAGCAGCTACATCGAGGCCACCGCCGACAGCGACAAGCAGTTGGTCGACATCAGCGACCGCCCCAAGTGGCTGCTCTTCACCGAGACCACCCTGCGCTTCAGTGACAACAGCACGGTCACCGTGCCCTCCGCCAAGGGCGCCGTTATCCAATACCTCAAGGAGCGGGGCAAAATCACCGAATCACTCACCGGGCTGCGCTTGCACGGCTTCCGCGCGGGCGAGCCCATCATCCGCGCGCGCGTTGATGCCGGCGACCTCGTCATCGTCAACCGCCTGAGCTACAACTTCCGCCACCCTCGGCGCGGCGAGACCTTTGTCTTTGACACACGCGGCATCAACACTTCCGGGCGACGCAGCACCTTGGTGTCCATGCAGGACCAGCAGAGCGGCACGCACTACATCAAGCGCCTCTGCGGACTGCCGGGCGATATCCTCAGCATCCAATCCCCCGCCTTGCTCGTCAACGGCGCTCCCGCGCGCGAGCCCGGCATTGCGCGCGTCATCGCCGGGCAGCCGCCCTACAACGCCGGCGGCTACCAAAGCCTCTCGCACCTGCTGCAGCCCGGCGCCTGGCTCAGCGACCGCGGTCCCTCCCTGCTCCGCGACACCCCGCAGCCCACCCTGCGCGAGTACGCCGCGCTGGGCGACAACACGCGCAACTCCCTCGACTCACGCTACTGGGGCCCCGTCCGCCAGTTCAACATCATCGGTCCCGCAGCCCTCACCCTCTGGCCCTTCACGAGCCACTGGGGACTGATTGACTGAATCCCCACCCCCGCACTATGGCAGAATCCGACACCATCACCCGCAACGCCAAGTCCAACCTTGCCTTCACCCTCGTCGACCTGCCCGAGACCACGCGGCTCCACATGGCGCAGTTCTACGCCTACTGCCGCATTGTCGACGACATCGTAGACGAGCCGGGCATGAGCGTGGCCGAGCGCCACGAGGCGCTCGACCGCTGGCAGGCGCTCATCACCGGGCAGGAGCCGCCGAGCCCGGGCATTGAGGAGGAGGTGGTCTCCCTCGTGCAGGCCTTGCAGCTCGACACCGCCCCCATGCTCGAGCTCATCGCAGGCTGCCGCAGCGACATCAACCCCACCCAACCCCGCACCCGCGAAGCGCTGCTGGCCTACTGCTACCAGGTGGCCGCCTGCGTGGGCATCACCAGCGCGGCCGTCATGGGGGCGAGTGCCGCCGCGCGCGACTACGCCGTTGCCCTGGGCTACGCCCTGCAACTCGTCAACATTCTGCGCGACATCGCCGAGGACTGCCACCGCTACAACCGCTTCTACCTCCCTGCGGAGGACATGGCGCTCTTCGGCGTCACCCACGAGGACATCCGCCAGCAGCGCTACAACTACCGCATGCGCCAGCTGCTGGCCTACGAAGCCGCACTTGCCGAAAAGTTCTTCGGCGAGGCCGACGAGCTCTACCAGGCTCTCAGCGTCGAGGATCGCAACGCCCTCATCCCCGCGCAGGCCATGAAGCTCATCTACCACACCATCCTGCTCAAGATGCAGGACGATGAGTACCGCATCTTCGAGCGCCGCTACAGCGTCAACAACTTCCGCAAGCTGTGGTTCCTGTTGCGCGCCCGCATGGGCACCGTTGAGCTCCCCGCCTTCCCCAGCGTGGCGGAGTGGGGCTTTTTCCAGCGCAAGCGGGGTCTGTTCAAGGACTGAACGTTCCCATGAGTCGACTCTCCATCCCCGAATATGTCATGGCGCTGGCGCATGTCGCCGCGCTGCGCTCCGAAGACCCCTACCGCAAGGTGGGTGCCGCCGCTCTGGACAAGGATAACCGCGTCATCGGCACCGCCTACAACGGGCTCTTCCCCGGCTTCACCGCGCCCGAGGGTTTTTGGGCCTCGCGCGACGGACGCCAGAAATACATGCTGCATGCGGAAATCAACCTCTGCTCGCTCTTCAAACGCGGCGAGGCGCGCGTCGTGGCCTGCACCACCATGCCCTGCACCTCCTGCATGCAGGCGCTCTGCGCGCACGGTGTGAAGACCATCTACTACGGCAGCGACTACGCCGCCTCGGAGGCGCCTGCCATTGCCCGCCTGTACGGCGTGGAGCTCATCCGCGTGCCGAGTTACCCCCTGTCGCAAGAATTTCCGCTGGTGCCCGGCGCGCCCGCCTGCGACTGCTGAGTGCCGCGGGGCAGCGCGCGCAGCCGCAACACTTGCGCCGGGGTCTCCGTCGCCCGCAGGCGCGCGCGCAGCTGCAAAGCCGGGATGCACAGGTAGCTCTCTCCCGCCCTCGGGAGGGTCAGCCGTGCCATGTAGCGCACATCATCGCGGAGCGTCGGCAGAGCTGCGGCGCTCAGCACCCGCCCCTCGGCATCGCAGACCTGCACCTCGACCGCGGCTTCCGCACGCGGATGCCAATCCACCCAGAGCCGTTGGCTGTCTGCCGACAAGCCCGCGCGGCGGTACCATTCATGAGCTAGCTGCAAATAACGCTCTGTCACATCCTCTACCGGAATCCGCGCGGCGGGCTCCCATGGCAGGGGCAGCGCCACATCCCCCTCCTGCAACGCCACGGCGTAGACTCGCTGCACAGGGTTTCTCGGATTCAACAGCCCGATGGCCTCCAGCACCCAGGGCGTGTTGAAATCCGCTGCATTTGCCTCCAGCATCCGCCAGCCGCCGTCCACCCAGGTCTCCACCCAGGTGTGGTTGCCGGGCTGGTGGTTCCAGCTCAGCACCATGACCAGACGAGCGGGAATCCCCGCTGAACGCAGCGCCGCCGCCAGGAGGATGCTGTAGCCCGTACAGGAAACCTTTTTCTCTCGCAGCGCCTCCAGGGGGTTCATGCAGGGGTGGCGGCGTCCCGTATCGTAGCGCACTCCTGTCAGCTCCTCCAGATGCGCGGCGATGGCCAGCGCCGTCTCGCGCTCGCCGGAGCAGGCACGCCGCAGCGGCTCTGTCAGCTCCGCGAGCTGCGGGCGCCAGTCGCTCGGCTGCTCGTTGAGAAAATGCTCCGCCTCCAGCGCGCCGCGCCGCACGTTCTCGGGAAGTTCTGCTGCCGACAGCGCAACCGCCGACTGTAACCCCGCCCACATGAGTCCCGCCAACAGACCGATTGCCCTCATGAGAGTCCCATCTTGCCGGGATTCAGCAAGCCCTGCGGATCCAGCGCCGCCTTGAGCGCGCGGTGCAGCTCCAGGGCGGTGTCCCCCACCGCTTGGGCGAACCAGGGAGCCTTGGCCAGCCCGATGCCGTGCTCGCCCGTGATGCTGCCGCCGTGCGCGAGCACCCAGGCAAAGAGCCGCGCCACCAGCGCATCGGCAGGCGGGCGCACATCGCGCCCCGCCGCGTCTTTCTGCACCATGATGTTGGTGTGGATGTTGCCATCGCCGCTGTGCCCGAAGCAGGCCACGGGAATCCCTGTCTCGCGCTGCAAGCCCTCGCAGAAAGCCACCAGCTCCACCAGCTGAGAACGCGGGATGACGATATCTTCGTTGAGTTTGGTCAACCCCGTCGCTTTCAGGCTATAGGAAAACTCCCGCCGCAACTGCCAGATGGCCTCCACCGCCTCGGGCGTCTCTGCCACCACGACCTCTTCTGCGCCGCCGGCGCGCAGGATGTCTGCCACAGCCGCCTGCTCGGCGCGCAAAGCCTCGGCCTGCCCGTCGAGCTCCACGATGAGGTGCCCCTGCGCCCCCGCAGGGAGCGCATCGCCCCCGAGGTAGGCACGCGCCGCCGCCAGCGTGTACGCGTCTGTAATCTCCAGCGCGCAAGGCAGGTGCCCGCCCTGCAAGATACTCTGCACCGCCGCCGCGCAGAGGGCAAAGCGCGGAAAACTCGCCCGCAGCGCCACGCGGGCGGGAGGGGCGGGAATGAGCCGGAGCACGGCCTCGGTCACAATGCCGAGCATGCCCTCGCTGCCGCAGAAGAGTCCCACGAGGTCAAAGCCTTGTTTGTTTTTGTGCGTTCGCCCGCCGCAGCGCAGCACGCGCCCGTCCGCCAGAACCACCGTGAGCCCCAGCACATAGGAGCGCGTCACGCCGTACTTCAGGCAGCGCGGTCCCCCGGCATTGGTGGCGATGTTGCCGCCGATGCTCGACTCCTTGCGGCTGGCGGGGTCGGGCGGGTAGAACCAGCCCTGCGCCGCCACCGCGTCCTGCAAATCGGCGGTGAGCACCCCGGCCTCGGCCACAGCGACCCCGTCCGCGGGGTTGATCTCGAGGATGCGGTTCATGCGCGCCAGCGAGATGACCAGCCCGCCGCGCACGGGCACACAACCGCCCACATAGCCCACCCCGGCGCCGCGCGCGGTGATGGGTACACCGTGGTGCGCGGCGCAGCGACAGGCGGCAGAGACCTGCTCCGTGCTTCGCGCCAGCAGCACCGCCTGCGGCAGCGCCGCTGCGTGCCACTTGTCGCCGGCATGCGCCCGCAGCGTCTCCGCATCCGTGTGCAGATCCGCTCCCGCCAAGGCGCGCAACTCTTCAATCCAAGCATCCATATCAGTCCTTGTCGGTGCCCCAGCGGCGGTGCAGCCAGCGCTCGGCGGGGGAGAAGAGAATTTTATCGGCCAGCAGCCCCACCAGAATGATGATGAACATGATGCCGATGACCTGGTACATGCGCTGCAACTCGCGCCCGTAGTGCAGGTGCTGCCCAATGCCGAAGCCCGACACCACCGACACATAGATTTCTGCCGCCATGAGCGAGCGCCAGGCAAAGGCCCAGCCCTGCTTCATGCCGCTCAGCACAAAGGGCGCGCTCGCGGGGAGGGTGACGAAAACGAGCGTGTGCAGCGGCGAGGAGCCCATGGTGCGCGCCGCCCGCGCGTAGATGGGCGGCACGCTCTTCATGCCGTTCTCGGTGGAGAGCAACACGCTCCACAGCGTGCCCATAATCACCACGAAGAGCAGCGCCGCCTCCGTCTGCCCGAACCAGATGCAGGCCAGCGGCACCCAGCACACACTCGGCAGAGCCTGCAAGCCCAGCGCCGTCATGCCCAGCGTGTCGTGCAGAAAGCGGAAGCGCGCCGTGAGCATGCCCAGCGGCACGCCGAGCGCCAGCCCGATGGCGTAGCCGATGAGCAGGCGGCGCAGGGTGATGAGCATGGAGAGCGGAATCGCGCCGTTGAGGGTGTTGTCCCACAGGTAGTGCCCCACCGTGGGCGGCGGGGGAAGTACAAAGGGCGACCACAGAGCCTCCCCGCCGAAGCAGCCCGTGCAGGCCGCCCAGAGCAGCAGGAGCGTCACAAAAAAGGCACAGCTAAGCAACACGCGTTTCATGGGAAGGAAGGTATCAGTCGGATTCGGCAGCGGTATAGCCCTTGAGCGCCGAGGTAATGCGCTGCGAGAGATCGGCGAGGTCGTGGTCGTTGATGTTGCGCGGGCGCGGCAGCTCCACGGGGAAGGCCTCGCGCACGCGTCCGGGGTGCGGGGAGAAGAGCACCACGCGGCTGCCCAGGCAAACGGCCTCGCGCACGTTGTGCGTCACGAACACGATGGTCTTGCGCCGCTTGGCCCAAATATCCTGAATGTCGCCGTAGAGCTGCTCGCGGGTCATGGCGTCCAGCGCGGAGAAGGGCTCGTCCATCAGCAGAATCTTGGGGTTGGGCGCCAGCGAGCGCGCCAGTGCCACGCGCTGCCGCATGCCGCCGGAAAGCTCGTGGATGTTGGCGTGGGCAAAGCGGTCCATCTTGACGAGGTAGAGGTAGTACTTGGCCACCTCCAGCCGCTCCTTGTCCGTGAGATTCGGTTTTTGCTTGAGCCCGAACATGACATTGCCGATGACATCCAGCCACGGGAAGAGCGCGTGCTCTTGGAACATGACCATGCGGTCGCGCCCCGGTCCGCTGATGGGGGTGCCGTCGATGAGCGCCACGCCGCTGTCGGGGCGGTCGAGCCCCGCGATGATGTTGAGCAGCGTGGACTTGCCGCAGCCGCTGGGCCCCACGAAGCAGACGAACTCGCCCTCGCTGATGGTGATGGACACGTCCTCCAGCGCATGCACAATGCCGTTGGAGGTCGCAAAGTCCTTGTACACATGCTCTACGCTGAGCTTGGCCGTGGGGTAGTGGTGGATTTCCTGATGGAGCGTTTCTTGCATGGGGTCAGGGTTGGGTGGGGGTGTAGAGCATCTGTTGCAGGGGCGGCACGCGGTCGAGCAGACCGACGCCCTGTGCATCGGTCACAAATTGTTGCAGACCATCGAGGTTGATAGCGTCGGTGAGGCTCAGCCGCGCCCAGGCGGAGGCGATGAGCGCCGTGTCTACGGGGCTGTGCATGAGCGCCGAGAGCTCCTCGGCCACGCGCGCCTGTGCCTCCTGCGGGTGTTCCCGCACCCACTGCGTCAGTTCGCGGTGCGCGCGGATGAGCGCGGCGGCAGCCTGGGGGTGCGTGCGCAGCCAGCCCACGCGCCCGACCAGCACGGTGGTGATGACCTGCGGCTCGTTGAACAAAAGTTGTGCTCCCGCTTGTTGCTCCAGGATGGAGACCCAGGGCTCCACGGTCCATGCGGCATCCAGTTCCCCCTGCTGCATGAGCTGCACTTGCATGGCGTTAGGCGTGGGGGCAATGCGGCAGTCGCCCGCCCCCGTCAGCTCGCAGCGCAGCCCCTGCCGCCGCAGCCAGGCACGCGCCGAGACATCCTGCGTGTTGCCCAGTTGGGGGGTGGCGATGCAGCGCCCGCGAAAATCTTGGGGGCGGGTGATGCCGCTCTGCGGGTGTACCAGCAGCGCCGCGCCGCCGTTGACCGCCCCCGCCAGCAGGCGCACCTCCTGCCCGTTGGAGACGGCGTAGGCGTTGAGCGCGGGGCTGGGGCCGACGTAGGTCACATCGGCCGTGCGGCCGAAGAGCGCTTCCATTGCCGTGGGACCCGCGTTGTAGGTCAGCCAAGTCAGGTGATAGCCCGGCAGGTAGCGCTCGAACCACCCCTCGCCGTGGCGGCTCATGTTGCGCGCCACCAGCGCCTGCACATGCGTGACGTTGGGGAAACAGCCGATGCGGATTTCGCGGCTCTGCGCGTCATCGCGCGCGCAGCCCGCCAGGCAGCCCAGCAGGACGCCCGAGAGCAGCAGCAGAAAACGAGCCCATTTGTTCATCTCACTTAACAGTACCAGCTCTTTTCCCCGTGGTCAAGCCCCCAGCAAAAGCACGTTCACGCCGTCTCCCAAGCTTTCAGCGCGCGGGTTCTACCTCGACTCGGAGATGCAGGGTGCCGCCCTCCCCGGCGGTCAGTTCTCCGCTCAGCGAGTGCACCGACCGCAACAGCTCCGCGCACTCCTCATCGAGCGCTCCATCCTCGCTACCGACGGCCACAAGCTCTCCCCACGCTGCCGGGAGCAGGCGGAAGCGAATGCCCGGGCGCTCGCTCGCGGGCTGTGCGGGGAGCTGCGCCACAAGGCTGCACAGCTTGGACGAGCTGCTCAGGACAAAGCGACGATCGCTCACCGCCACCCCGGGCGAGAATCCCGGCGCAATCGAGGCGGCGTAGATGGTGGCATCACCCGCCGTCATGCACACCACGGGCCAGGCGGACGCTTCCGGCAGCTCCATGCCCACATTCTGCGCCGCACGCCGCAGCGCTGCCTCCGTGTGCCGCCAGCAGGTCTCCAGCGCGGCGCGCTGCTCCACGCCGCAGCAGAGCGCCACCGCGTCCTCAGGCTCCGAGGGCTCCCGCCGCACCAAGAGGGTGAAGGAGCCATCCGAAGCCGCCTGCGCCTGTTGCAGCGCCGCGCGCAGCTCATCGAGCACGCCCTCGGCGACGCTGCGCAGCACCGCGAGTTCCAACATACTCTGCGCACGTTCCTCGGGGCGCAGGGTGAGCGCCACGCCCTCGGCCAGAGCATCGCAGGCGCCGACCACCGCCGCTATGTCCGGGAGCTCGGCACCGACCACGCGATCGCAGCTCACAAAGAGTCCGGTGCCCTCCGGAATCTGCACCTGCGGTCGACCCTCAAACGACAGCCCCTGAGCATCGCACTCCGCTTCCACATGCAAGCGTTCGTCCGCCCAAGCCCACACGCGCGTGTCGCGCTGCACGGGGCGCTCGCTCCCGCGACCAAGCATGCCCTGCAAGAACTCGACCGCGCGCGCCGCCTCCGCATACACGGCGGACTCGGGCGCATCGCCCTGCGCCAAGGTCTTGAACACGGCTGACACGAAGCCCCCCAGTCGGCACAGCGGCGTCATCCGCTGATCCGTGAGCAGCTCCACCAGCTCGGCGCGGCACGCCGCCAGCATCAGAGGGCTCGGCACATCCTCGGCAAAAGCGGTCTCCGGCGAGCAGGCCAACGACTCCTCCGCGCGCTCAGCCACGCACGCCTGCGCCGGATCCGAGCAAATAACCATGACCACATCCCGCCCGCAGATGCGGCTGAGTGCATAGAGCGGCAAATCGCGCAGCGCCGCGCGCAGCTGCATCTGCTGCAAGGGGGAGAGCCCCTCCACCTCCGGCAGGTGCAGGCGCAGGCGCTGCCCGCGCCACGCCCCCGCCTCATACGCCTCGCCCTCGGCAAACGCCTGCAAATTCTCCGCCAGATTCCGACTCAACTCCTCCTGCAACTGAGGCAGGCGCTCCGCATGCTCCTCCTTCACCCGACACACCAAATAAATCGGCGGCACCCGCAACTCCATCAGGGTGCTGAGCAAGCGTTCCCGCAGCTCGTTGCGCGGTTGCACCATCTGCTGTTCAATCACGGCGCGCGCACTGTCCAGAGCCATCTCTGCCCAAAGCTCGCCCCCTTCGGCCACCAAATCATCACTCGGCAGCCCCTGCAGCGGCAGCAAGCGCTTGAGCACCTCCACCGAGCCGCGGCTGAAGGCCAGCGCCACACTCTCCAACACCTCCGGCTCCTCCTCCCGCAGCATGGGCCACAGGCGGGTCAGGGTGTCACCATGCCCGAAGGCCACAAAGGCGTCGGCTCCGCTCGGAATACGCTCCAGCGCCGACACCCCCGCCACACGCGGCGCCACAACAGCCGCCGACTCGGCGCCCTCTGCCTGCGCCGCCGTCGGCAATAGCGGCACCACGGTCATTCCCCAAGCCAGAACAAGAGCTATCAACTTCATGCTGTCACTATATCAGCTGCCGCTCGCGCTGAAAAGCAAAAAACGCCCCCGCCGGAGCGGGAGCGTTGGTCGGGAAACGATTCTGGTGGCACCACCGAAGCCTCAGGCCTCGGCATATGCGCGGATGGCCGCGGCGATGCGCGCGGAAACGGCCTCGGGCTCACCCTCCTCCGTCACGGCGATTTCCACCACCTTGCCCTGCTTCGCGTAGTGCTCGATGACGGGCACGGTCAGGGTCTGGTAATCCTTCATGCGCTTGGCAAATGCCTCGGGGTTGTCGTCCGTGCGCACAATCATCTTGCCGCCGCACTTGGGGCAGATTTCCTCGCCGTTGCGGGTGGTTTCGCCGCAGGCGGGGCAAGCCTTGCGCTTAAGCATGCGCGCCTCGATGAGCTCGTAAGACACGTTAAGGTACACCACGATGTCCACCGCCAAGCCCATGGCTGCCAGATTGGCATCCAGCGTCTCGGCCTGAGCCACGGTGCGGGGATAGCCGTCGAGCAGGCAGCCGGCCTCCTTGTTCTCACCCAGCCACTTGGCAGCAATGCCGTTCACCACGGAATCGGGCACAAACATGGCGGCGTCCATGTATTTTTTAGCCTCGAGACCCAGCTCGGAACCGGCGGCAATCTCCGCGCGCAGCAGAGCCCCCGTCGAGAGCGGCTTGAGGTCGTAGGTGGTCGAGAGGAAGTTAGACTGCGTACCCTTGCCGGAAGCAGGGGCACCCACGAGGAGGAATCGCTTGAGCGTTTTCATAGTGTCGATATCGGTGCGCAGCGCGGCTTCCGCGCTGCCTCGCCCGCTATGATGCCACTGCCCCCTCTGTTTGGCAAGTCCAAAAGCCGCATGGTGCTCCCGCACTGCGCCCGCCGGGACGGCACTCAAGGGCATTTTGCATTTTTTCGCAAAAAAGGCTTGACTTCGCACTCGCGAAAACATAGAATCCTGCCGTCCTCGCCTGCAAGGCGAGAGCGAAACAGGGATATGGTGTAATTGGCAACACATCGGTTTCTGGCACCGCTATTTGGGGTTCGAGTCCCTATATCCCTAGTTGACCAAGCAGAAAGCTGCGGAGCAATGCCCCGCAGCTTTCTCTTTTTCGTCCGGGACAACGTCAAATAAAGCTTGCGGGATTCCGCCACTTGTGGTAACATCCCGTCTCGCATTTCAAATCGGTGTTATCTGCCGTCGCCCCTTGCTCTTTCCTGCTGATGACTATGTCTTACCACGTTTGTGCCGCTCTTGTTATTTTCCTGATTTCCTATGCGCTCATCATTTCGGAGCGCGTTCATCGCACGGTGGTGGCGCTGTTCGGCGCCATGCTCATGGTGCTCGCGGGGGTGATTACGCAAACACAGGCGATTGAACATGTGGATTTCAACACGCTGGCGCTGCTCATCGGTATGATGATTCAGGTGCTCGTGCTGGGCAAGACGGGGCTGTTTCGCTTCCTGTCCGTGTGGGCGGCGCAAAAGACCAACGGCAATTCGGTGGCGCTGCTCATTGCGCTCTCCCTGCTGGTGGCGGTCTGCTCGGCATTTCTGGATAATGTGACGACGGTGCTGCTGACAGTGCCCATCACCTTCACCCTGACCCGAGATCTTCGGATTTCGCCCATGCCTTTTGTGCTGGCGCAGATTTTCGCCTCCAACATCGGCGGCACCTGCACCATGATCGGCGACCCGCCCAACATCATGATTGCCAGCGCAGTGCCGGAGTTGGATTTCATGGCTTTCCTGCGCAACCTGACCCTGCCCTGCGCGATCTCCTTTGTCCTGACCTTGGCGGTTATTCTCTTTGTGTACCGCAAGGAGTTCCGCGCGCATGCCAGGGCAAACCGCAACCGCGTGATGAACATCAAGACGGAGGGTCTCATCAAGAGTACCAAGATCCTCCTTGCCTGCGGAGTGACGCTGGGGCTGACCATCGTGCTCTTCTGCTGCCACGGTCAGATTCCGGGCTGGGGTATCGAGAGCGGCACCATTGCGGTCACGGGGGCTTCGCTGCTGCTGTTTCTGGTGATGCCCGACCGCGAGAAGGCGCTGGAGCAGGTCTTTGCGCGCATCGAGTGGACCACCATCTTCTTCTTCCTCGGGCTCTTTGTGCTGGTGGGGGGGCTGGAGGTCAACGGCATCATCGAGTGGCTGGCTGCCCGCGCCATCGAGCTGACGCACGGCGACCTGACAGCTACCACGATGACGATTCTCACACTCTCGGCGGTCATGTCGTCCTTCGTGGACAACATTCCCTTTGTGGCGACCATGATTCCCTTGGTCAAGGACATGGGGCAAATGGGCATCACCGACCTGGAGCCGCTGTGGTGGGCGCTCTCGCTGGGCGCCTGCTTGGGTGGCAACGGCACGGTCATCGGCGCCAGCGCCAATGTGGTGGCGCTGGCCATCAGCCGCAAGCACAATCTGGTGGTGTCTTTCCTGGGCTTTATGAAGCTGGCCTTCCCGCTCATGCTGCTCAGCATTGCCATTGCGGCGATCTACCTCTGGCTGTGCTTCCTTTGAAGCACCCGCTTACACCGAGGTCCACAGGTTTTGCACGCCAAGGCCGATGAGGATCAGGCCGGCGATGGTTTCGAGCCAGCGCACGGGCAGGCGATGCAGCAGGCGCGCGCTGTGAAAGGCCAGCAGCGCGCAGATAAAGGTGATACCTCCAATGAGGGCACAAGCCGCCAGCAGCTGCGGTGCCTCCATCGCTGCCCCACCAAAATCCCCCAGCGCCATGCAGGCGCCGACGGCCAGCGCATCAATCGACGTGGCCACACCCACCCCCATGAGTGCCGCAAAGCCGAGGGGGGTGCCGGAGACTGTCTCCTCGCCGCTGCTGCACCAGGCCTGCATCAGGATATGGCCGCCCAAGGTGCTGAAGACCAGCAGCACGACCCACGGTGCCCAGGCGGCCACAAGCTCGCGCACGGCGCTGCCGCCCCAATAGCCCGGCAAGGGCATGAGCATTTGGTAGAGCCCGACGGTGAGAGCGAGTTGCAAGGCGGCGCGGCGGCGCTGCTGCCGCAGCACCAAACCGTAAGAAAAGGCGTAGAGAGTGGCATCCACGGCGAGAGCCAAGCCGACGAGGCTGATTTCGAGCAGGTTCATGAACGGCAACAGCATAGCACGTTGCGCCTGCGGGGGCGAGCGTTATCCTTGACAAATCGGCGGCTTCCCCGCTACAATGCGGGGCATGAACGCGTCTTCTCTCTCCCGGCTGTTGCCGATGTTGCTGCTGTGCGGCTGCGATGACTCCACCTCGGCGCCGCCGAGCGGGGAGCCCCCGACCGAAGTCCCCGCAGCAGAGGAGCAGCAGGCCGCCCCGGAGGAGACGCCGGCTACAGCTCCTGCGGAAGCGCCGGCAGAGCCCGCCGCGGCGACGCCGAGCGAGCAGCCCCTGCCGCCCGAGTTGCAGGAACTCGCCCAGGCGGGGGAACAGGGCGATGCCGCCGCGCTATGCCGCCTGGGGCTGGCCTATGAGACGGGACGCGGCACGGCAGCCGATGCCGCCAAGGCGGCGGACTGCTATCGCCGCGCGGCGGAGGGCGGCTGCCGAGAGGCTCATTTCAACCTGGCGCGTTGCTATGCGCTGGGCACAGGGGTGGAGCTCGACCCTGCGGCGTTTATCGAGCACTGCCGCCAGGCCGCCGAGGCGGACTGCGCCCCGGCGGCGTACACGCTGGGCTGCGCCTACCGCGATGGCTTGGGGGTGGAGGCGGATGCGGAGCAGGCAGCACACTGGCTGCGCCGCGCCGCCATGCAGGGCGACGATGCCGCGCAGGAGGCGCTGGAAGCGTTGCTGAAGCGCTAATGTTGTTGAGCGAACACGGAACACCGCCTGCTCCCCACCGAGGGGAAGCAGGCGGTGTTTGTTAAGGGAGACCTGCTTAGCGACGTCGGCGAGCAGCCAGGGCAGCGAGCGCCAGCAGCCCCAGCGTGGTCGTAGCGGGCTCGGGCACTTGAGCCCCCAGATAGACCAAGGTGTTCGTGCCATCTGTCTCAACACCGTAGATTTCCCAAAGGCTGCCGCTGACGCTGATCTCGGTGAGCGCTTGCTCCGATTCCCAGCTCAAGCCACTGAAGAAGATTTTCAGCCCTTCGTGTTGCGGGTCAAGCTGCGCGGTGAAGGCGCTGATGTCGAGCGTGAGGCTTGAGCCATCGCTCAGCATCATCCCCTCCAAGCGGTTACAGACGATCACATAGCCGTCGCTCGTGAGGCTGTCGGCAGTCGCCGAGAGGGTGATTTGGGTTTCACCCGTGAGCAGGGAATCACCGGTCATCGAGGAGCCTGCCTGCACCTGCACATTCGCCAGAACAGACCCGATTGCTTCCACGGCAACACCTTCTTCCAGGCAGAGGGCGGAGGCGGCATCCATCGCAACGTGGGTCAGCGCATAGCCAGGGGATTGCGTCGCTTCCCGGAGCAAGGCATAGGCCTGTGCCTGCTCGGCGATGCTGAGGGTGAGCTTGGTGTTGCTCAGGGTAGCATTGCAGAGCGTGCTGCCGGTCATTTCCAGGGTGTTCACGTTGCCCAATTCGGCGGTGCCGCCGCCTTGAGCTTCCAGCCGGGCTTGACCCACTTGCAGGGAGCCCTCGCCTTGCAGGCAGAGCCGGGCTCCTTGTCCGCTGACGGAATCAGCCGAAATCCGGTGTCCGTCGCTTTGCAGGGTCAGAGTACCGGCGGCAATGCCGCGTGTGTTGTTCAGGCTGATGGCGCCCAAGTGGGTGTCTCCCTGAATGTAGAGGTTCGCCGTGGCACCGCTATCCAGGCTGATGCCCGCCAGCTGCGCCCCTTGCGCCCCCGTCCACAGCTCGGCATGGGTGGCGGCGCGCTCCTGCATCCGCCGCAGCTCCAGCGTGCCGCTGTAATCCTCCAAGGAAGCAATGCGGATATCGCTGGCGGTGCCATGCGCGGTGCTCTCTGCGCCGCAGAAGGTCAATCGCGCCGAGCCACTGAGCTGCTCCACCTCCACATGGGCTTCATAGCGGGTGGTGATGGTGAAATCCTGCTTCAGGGTGGTGGTGCCGCCGAAAATGAGCTTGCCGCTGGCAGAGGTGCTGCTGATGCGGAGCGTGGTGGGGGTAGCTTCGGTGCTGCCGGAGTATTGGAGTGTTCGGAAGTTGTTCAGCCTGCTTTCGCCGCTGGCTCCGTAGGTCAGGGTGGCGCCGTAGCTGGTGAGACTGTTGAGCGAACTGAGGTCGACTCGCCCGCTGTTTGCTGTGGTGCCTATGTTGAACGTGACGTTGGACACCAGGTAGATATCGCCGCGGAATTGGGTCGACTGGCCGTTACCCACGGTGAGGGTGGCGGCTTCGGCGCTGGCAATGCCATTGCCGATGGTGATGCTGCCGCTGCCCTTGGCGGTGCTCAACGCCTCGCCCAAAGAGAGAGTTCCCGCGCTGCTTTCGGTGAGGTAGAGGCTACCGCCTTGGAGCACCACAAAGCCCGTGGCGGCGCTATAGTCGCTCGCATTGAATACGGATCCCTTAGCGGTCACATAGAAAACTTTGTCGCCCTCGCTGACGGCATGATCGGCGGCGGCGGTGAAGTTGCCGTTTGCATCCAGCGTGCCGCCCGTACCATTGCTCAGCTTCCAGTAGGCGCTGTTGGTGAAGGTGCCGCCTTGGTTATCGACCACTTTTTCCACGAGCCAGCCGGTTTGTTCGGTCAGGTAGCCGTATTTTGTGCCGCTCAGCTTGCCGGTGGCAATGGCATCGGCAGCATCGATGGAAACCATACCGCCCATGCTCAGGCTGCTGCCTTGTTCAATAACCAAGCGGCCTTGGGAAATGCTTGTCTGGCCGGCTCCGCTGGCGTTGAGTGCCACGGAGCCGCCCGTGATGTCAAGGGCTCCGGAAACGGCCAGTGTGCAGCCCTTGAAGGTGATGGCACCGCCGCCGGCATCCAGGGTACTGTTGTTCAGGGCAATGCCCTTGCCCCAATTGGTGATGCTGAAGCCGTGATCGCTGCTGAGGGTGCTGTTGCTGATGCTGACGTTCCCGCTGCCGAGGAGGTAGTTGATGACGTTGTCCGAGGCATTGGCGTTGGTGAAGTGCAGATGACTGTTGCGAATGTCGGCGCTATTGTTTTCATTTCGGCCGGCAAAATTGAGCGCACCGACGGTGATGCTCGCGCCGTCTGCAACGAGTTTACCGGTGTAGGAGACGTTGTTTTCCTCCAGTCCCAGCACGAGGCTTCCGGCGCTGATGCTGCCGCCGCGTTCCACGCAGAGGGTTTGTTTGTTGGAGATATGCAGCTCGCCGCTTACCCGGAGGGAAGCTTTGTTGGCAACGCTCCAGGAGGATTCTGCCCCGTACTTTTGCAACCACAGATTCCCTTGCACCACATAGTTGGAGCGGAAGACGGGCGGGGCAACGGAAGAGTTGCCGAGCTGTACCTTGATGTCGCTGCCCTGCAGGGTGACGGTGCCTTCGCCACTGATGGCGTTGACCATGGCGGCAAAGTGCTCAGCGTTTGTCTGATTATTGTCGCCGTAGTTCTGACCGCTGAGCACGAGATTGGCTCCGGAGGCCACCAAGATAGCGCCGCCCTCGGCCAGGGTGGGGTGGTCGGTGAGAGTGAGGCTGCTGCCGTTCAGCAGCGACAGGCTGCCGCCGTTGAGCGTGAGCGTGCTGATGGTGTTGGCCTCGTGCTGCAGGGAGACGTGCCCGGCAACGCTCAACGCACTGCCGCTGACAAATTGTGCGGCAACTTGCAGCTCGCCTTCTCCGCCCAGATGCAGGGAGGAGCTGATTTGTTCCTGCGCGTTGCCGTAGACCACGCTGGTGCCGCGCAGAGCACCCAACACGAGGTTGCTGTGCTCGCTGAAATCCAACAGCTGTTCTTGGTCATGAGCCAGAGCCAGCGTGCCGGTCGAAGCACCATCGATGGCGTTCAGAAGCACGGCGGCATCGCCCATGGTGGCGATGGTACTGTTGGCTCCCACGACCCATTGGTGGGTGTCGGTGTTACCGATGGAGGCATCGTGTACCAGCAGCAGGGTGCCGTTGGTGAGTTCCTTGGTGCCGGTGTGCGCACTGTTGTTGCCCGCCAGAACCAACATCCCTTGGGCGGTATCGATGCTCAGACTGCCCGCGCCGCTGATGGCGCCGCTGTACACTTGGGTGGCATCGGTCTGCTCGCTGAAGCTCACCTGCATGCAGCTGTTGCTGCCCTCGAGCTGCACATTGCCTTTGAGCCCGTAATAATCGCGGAAGAGCTCGGTGTTGTCGAGCCGCTCGCCGCCTTCGAGGTACTCGTAGGTGTGGCGCACGCCTTCGTTCATGATGAAGGTAGCGCCGTCGCCCACGGTGATGTCGCCGGTGAGCCGCGCGTGACTGCCCAGGCAGAAGGTTCCGCCGGTGATGCTGATGTCGGTGCGAGCATCGGCATAGTGCCAGTCGTCCTCATGGCTGTAGGCATCTGCCGACCAGCCGTGCAGCGATCCGGCGCCGTGCTCGGTCAGGGTACCGGTCAGGGTAAGAGTGCCGCGCTGCACCTCGACCCCGCTACCAGTGTTGCTCAAGTCGGTGGCGATGCCGTTCCAGGTCCATGCGGCGTCGGCATTGTAGACAATTTTCAGCGCGCCCGCTCCCGCTTGGTCGCGGAAGGAACCCAGGAAGTTTGCCGCGCCCGCATCCGTGACGGTCAGGGTGGTGGTGCCCGCGCCGCTGTTGGTGATGATGCCCTCCTCCGTCAGGGCTTGGATGTTAAAACCGGAGGCAGCCGCCTCAGCACCGGCATTCCATTCCATGCTGTGCCCGGCAAAGTCGAGCGTGGCACCGCCGCTGCCCAGGGTGACGAGGCGCCCCACTTGGTCGACGCCGCCGCGCAGCACGAGGGTGCTGCCGGTGTTGATGATGACGCTGTAGGCGGCCATGGCGCTGTTGCCCTTGGCATCGCGGCGGTCCAAGTAAGTAGTGCCGTTGCCGCCGATGTTGAGCAGGATGTGGTTGTCGCCGCCCGTGCCGTCGATGTAGAGGTCACCCTCGCCGATTTTGCGCCATTCGCGCAGGTAGTCCGCTGCGTTGGTGAATTGCAGGTGCAGCGCTACATCCTTGCCGACCACATAGCCCGCCGTCAGCAGCTGCCCCGACGTCCCGTCCGCCGATTTCAGCACAAAATCGGCCGTCTGCCCCTCGGCGGCGGCCAATTCGGTGTAGCCGATGCCGGTGTCGAGCATGCGGTCGAAGCTCAGGGTGTAGGTCTCGCTGTCGGCAGCGCGCAAGCAGGTGTCGCGGGTGAGGAAAAGCTCGGCGTAGCTGCGCTTGTCCGACGGAGTTGCGGCGGCATCCGAAGCGTTGAAGTATGCGTTGCCGTAGGTGTACCAGTCGTCCTTGTCCCGGACATCGTTGAGCGCGGCCCAGGTGTAGACGGCCTGCCCGGTGGCGGCATTCGTCTTACCGGCCAACACACTCATGCTCAGCTCGGTGCCCTCAATCGCCACGCTGTAAGCCGTGCCGCTGTACTCGATATCCTCGACCGTGTCGGTGAAGCTAGCACCCTGCGTTTCGGTAGCGGCAAAGCTCAGATGGTGGTGTGCCTGAAGGTCAATCGTGTCGCGGTAGCCTGTTGCTACCTGCTCCTGCGCCCAGGCGGTGTTGCCGTTGATGTAGGTTTCGTTGCCGCCGATGGCTTGCAGGGCGTTGAGGTATTCGTACTGCCCGGTGGCTTTGTTCCAGATGTAGGCGGGGCTGCCGGAATCACCCCCTTGCCCTTGGAACGCCAAGGGCTCGGTGGGCGAGGTCCCGGTGAGATTGATGCTTTGGCGCGTACCGCCGTCGGCTTGTTCGGAGCTACCCGTGATGGTGGTGATGCCGCCGGTGATGTAGGTGTAGGCGTTGCAAATGTTGTATGTTTGCCCGGGGGCGGAGCCATATTGCATGAGTCCCGATCCGGCTTGGTAGAGCAGTTGCCCCACCAAGTCTTTCGTGTCGCCGCTGTTCAGGTACAGGGGGGCGGCGGTGGTGTCGGTGACCAATTTGTTGGTTCGGCTCACCTTGAAGTCGACATCGCTGGCCGCATGGAGAAAAACGGAGCTGGAGCGGTATTCGACGCATTGGTAGCGGATGCCGACCGGGGAGAAGACGGGAGTCAGCACGCCGTTGTGTTTCACGGTAGCCAGCGTGCTCGGGGCAATCAACGCGCTCACTCCGATGGAATCGCCGCTGCCGAAATCAATCATGCCGTGCTCAAGGGTGTAGTCGGGCAGGCCGTTGGTGTAGGTAATGCGCACCCCGCCCTCTTGCTCGCGAATGGCCTGCAGCAGGGCATTCACGTGCCCGCCCACTGCGTAGCGACCCATGTTTTGCCCGAAATCGGCGTAGGTAATCAGCGAGGTGTCGCTGAGCATGACTTTGGCTGCTGCACTGCTGCCAAGACTCAGCGCGCCCACCCAGCACGCCGCCAGTGCTCTGAAGAGAATCGGGGGAAGATGAAATTTCATAAAGGATTTCTCCATTCTAGCCTAAAAGGGTAATCTGTCAATGTCGCAAACCATGTTAAAATGACATTCGACGGGTTTTCCTTGTCAGAAGAGCTCCTATCGGATAGAGTAGCGGCGTGAGAACGTTGCGTTTAGCCGTGTTGGGTTCCGGGTCGGGGAGCAATTGTCAGTCGATTTTCAACGCGATTGACGAGGGGCGCCTGCCTGCCGAGGTGGTCATCGTGCTGTCCGACCACGCGGATGCTTATATTTTGGAGCGTGCGCGGCAGCGCGGGGTGCGCACCGAGCTGATGGACTGCGGGGGCTACCGGAACAAGTTCCCCCTCGAGGTGCAGGAGCGCGTGGCTCAGTTGTTGCGGGAGCTGCGCGTCGATTTCGTGTGCTTGGCGGGCTTCATGCGCCTGGTGAAGGAGCCGCTGCTGGCGGCGTTCCCGAAGCGCATTCTCAACATTCACCCCGCCCTGCTGCCGGCTTTCCCGGGGGTGGAGGCCTGGCGACAGGCGCTGGAAGCGGGAGCCACCCAAACGGGCTGCACGGTGCACTATGTGGATGCCGGCATGGACAGCGGCGAAATCCTCATGCAGGCCTTTGTGCCCGTACTGCCGGACGACACGCCCGAGACGCTGCACGCGCGCATTCAGGTGCAGGAGCACATTCTCTACCCGGCGGCGATTCTCTCCGCTCTTTCCCGACTTTAACCGACAATCTATCATGGGATTTCTGCAAGATTTAGCGGCGGCCGCCATTCGCGCTCAGGTGACAGCGACCCTGCGGACCGACTGCCCGCCCGAACTGCGCGATGAACTGGAGGAGCTGCTGGCGAATGCTGCGTCCGTGGCCTCCATCCAACGGGCTGTCACCACGGCGCTGAGCGCGAAGACCACGCTGACGGCGGAGGCACTGGGCGTGCCGGGGCTGAGCCCTGACTTGACGGCCTTCCTGCTGCGAACGGCCAACGCCAAACTGCCGCAGCATCCTTAAGCCCGTATGGGCGGGGCAGGAAGCGCCCCAAAGCCGTGTCTCATGGTCCATTGGTACATTATCACCCCCTGTTTGCGCTCGTTCCCGCGCTTGGCGGCCTGCGTGCGCTCCGTCGCCGACCAGGCGGGCGAGGGGCTGTGCATCCACCACCATGTGCAGGACGGCGGCTCCGCCGACGGCAGCGTGGCCTGGCTTGCGCGCTGGCAGCAGGAGCACGCCACCACCCCGAACTACCGCTTCACCTACGCAAGTACCCCGGACAGGGGTATGTACGACGCGCTGAACCAAGCCTGGGCGCAGATGCCGGAAACGGCGACCTTCACCGCCCACCTCAACGCCGATGAGCAGTACCTGCCCGGGGCGCTGCAGCAGGTTTCCGAGGCGTTTGCGCACCGCCCCGCCATCGACATTCTCGAGACGACGCACATCGCCTGCGACCGGGAAAACCGCTACCACTGCCACCGCCGCCCCGTGCAGCCGCATGCGTTCAGCAGCCGCATGACGGCCGAGCTGACCACCTGCACTACCTTCTGGCGCGCGTCTGCGTTCCGGCGCCTGGGGCTGCGCTTCGACCTGCGCTACCGCATCATTGAGGACTTACCCTTCATGCATGCCGTCGTCGCCTCCGGCATCGCCATCGCCACCTGCCCCCGCCTGTTCACCTCGGCCTACACCGTCACGGGCAGGAATATGGGCTGGACTCCGGCAGGTTGGCGCGAGCTCCGCGACTACAATGCGTCGCAGCCCCTCATCAACCGCCTGCTCTACCCCTTCTCCAAACGTTGGGTCAACCTGCGCCGCCGACTGGTCGACTGCCTCTGCCCGCCGCCGAGGGAGCTCTGCCTCTACCACGGCGATGCAGACAGCCGCAAGTGCGAGCGCATCGAGCACCCCACCTGCATTTGGCGGCTGAATAGGAACGATTGAGCGCGCGCGCACGTCGCGCACTTTCGTCTTGCCGACGGCACCCGAGGAGTGTAGGATGGCAGGCATGCCGATCAAAGCCCCCGCCCCGTCTCCGCGCGCCGTCGTCCGCCTGCAGGCGGTGATTTTCCTCGGTGCCGATGCCATGTCCATGATGGTGGAGGAGCAGCAGCGAGGTGGGGAGCACCGCGTGCTGGACGTGCTGTCGCAGCCCGTGGAGCTGGCGCAGGATGTGTTCGGCGGCGGGCTGATTTCCCGCGATACGATGGATCGCTGCGTGCATGTGGCGCGCGGCTTCCTGCACCTGCTAGAGGAGTACCGCCCTGCGGGTGAGTTGCAAGTGCGGCTGCTCGCCACAAATATCCTGCTGGATATTCGCAACATGGACACGCTGGTCAACCGCATCCAGATTGCCTGCGGGCTGCACCTGCAGGTGATGGATGACGGGGAGATGACGCGCCTGCTCTACCTGCATGTGCAGCAGGTGCTCGCCGAGCACCCCGAGCTGGGGAAAAAACGGGTGGTGGTGCAGCACATCGGCCCGGGCAACACGCGCTTCATCGTGCTGGAGCGCGGGCGCATCACCCACTACGCCAACTACCGCATCGGCGCGCACCGCACGGCCGTGCGCATCGGCGATGCCTCCCCGGCCGGGGCCGACAGCGAGTCAGCGCTCATCCGTGAGCACATCCGCGGCACCATCGAGCAAATCAGCTACGATTTGGACGGCGCGCTGACGGGCACCCCCGACGCTCTGCTGGTGTTCGGCCCGGATTTTCGGTGCTGCGACCCCGCCGCCGCCCCCGGCGAGGTGCTCAGCCCGGAGCAGCTGGCTCAGCGAGCGAGCGAGCTGGCGCGCCTGCGTCCCGAGCGCCGCGCGGAGCTCTACCGCGAGGACGAGGCCGCCGTGGCGGCCATGCTGCCCGCCATGCTCACTGCGCTGGCGGTGGCGCGCGCGCTGAAGCCGGGAGCGGTGCTGTGCCCGGCAGAGGCCTACGCCCACGAGTTCCTGCGCCACCTGATGCCTGCCGCGGGCAACGACACGGCACTGGAGGACGAGGTGATTCACTTCTCGCAACTGCTGGCGGCGCGCTACCGCGTCGACCGCGGGCACAGCAGCCAGATCCGCAAGCTCTGCACGGCACTCTTCGATGCTCTGCAAGAGCTGCACGGGCTGTCGCGCCACGATCGGCTGGTGCTCAAGGTAGCGGCCATTCTGCACGAAATCGGCACCTACATCAGCCCCAAAAACCACCACCGCCACGGGCAGTACATCATCCTCAACTCCGAGATTTTCGGGCTCTCGCGGCGCGATGTGGAGGTCGTGGGGCTGCTGGCGCGCTACCACCGACACGGAGCCCCGACCATGGAGGACAGCAGCTACACGGAGCTGGAGCTGGCCGACCGACTGCGCGTGCAGAAGCTCGCCGCGCTGCTGCGTGTGGCCGAGGCCATGGAGCGGGCTCACTCCCACCGCATCAGCGAGTTCACCGTGCGCCGCAACAACCGCCGACTGGAGCTGCTCGTCCCGGGCGTGCGCGATCTGACGCTGGAAAACCACGCGCTGCGGGACAAGGGCGCCCTCTTCACCGACATCTTCGGCTACGAGCCCGTGCTGCTGCCCGCCGAGGTGTGAGCCTCAGCGCGTGCTGCGCCAAATGAAGAGCGCCACCAGCGCGCTGCTGAGCGCCAACAGGGCGCACTGCCACTGCGGGCTGACGCCTAGGCTCATGAGCGCCCCTTGGAGCACCACGCTCGCAATCCCCAGCACACAGTCCACCAAGTTGCCCGCCGCGATGACATCGCCGCGCTTGTCGTCGTCCGCCTCGTCCTGCAACCGCGCATTGAGCGGCACCAAGTAGCCCGAGGCTGCGAAGCCTGCGGCAAAGAGCGCAACAAAAAACAGGGGCTGCCCGTAGGGGATGAGCGCCAGCGCCGCACAGGCCACGGTCATGCCCACCCCGCCCGCGCGCGCCACCCACAGGCGGATGCCGCGCGCGCAGATGAGCGAGGCTGTCAGCCCGCCGAGAATCGCCCCGCCGCTCAGCCAGCCAAAGAGCAGCGCCGAGTCGCGCTGCTGCCCGAGAATGTTCATAAAATCGCCCGTATCGGCCACGGGGTTGACCTCCGCCGCCATTTGCAGCACGATGAGCATCATCGTGCCCGCGATGAACCAAAAGTAGCCGATGCCCACCTCGCTGTTGCGCAGCACGGGCTTGTCCCACAGCAGGCGCAGCTGCGTGAGATGCTGCCACAGCAGGCTAATGTCAAAGGGCTTGTGCCCCTGCGGCGCGTAGCGCGGGATGCTGAAGCTGAGCAGCAACACCAGCACCGCCGCCCCCGTGGCCAGCGTGCAGGGCAGCGCCGCCGCCTCCCAACCCGCAGCGGATCCCCAGCGGCGCAGCAGGGCATAAATGGCGCAGAGCGCGCCGATTTGCCCCACCAGCAGCGCAAGCATGGAGCTGATTTCCAGAATACCACTGGCAAAACCGATGTTGCGGGTGCCCACCATATCCTTCACCAAGCCTTTTTTAGCGGGCGAGAAGAACATGGCCTGCACCGAGAAGATGCAGAACCCGCCCACGCTCAGCCACAGGCTATGCCCCCACAGCCCCGCCGTCATGAGGAGCAACGCCCCCACCTGCAAAGCAACCATCGCCTGCAGCAGGCGCGTCTTGCAATAGCGATCCGCCAGCCAGCCCCCCAGCGGCGAGAAAAGCACGAAGGGCACGATGATGAGGATAGACAGCGGGTACTGCAAGGCACGCGCCATCCAAATGCCCAGCCCGATGAGCAGGAACTGCACCCCCTTCTCGTTGAGGGAGTTCATGCTCTGAATCACCACAAGAGCCCAGAAAGAGCCCCAGGGCGTGCGGGGGGAAGAGTCGGCGGCAGGCTGCATAAGCGCGGGCATTGTAGCGCAGCCGCGCGCCGCAGGGAAGCGTAAAATGTCGCGCGCGCACGGCAAACGCGCCGAGCGTCTGAGCGCTGCGGCGCGTTTCCGGGGGCACGACGGGCGCCCTTACCAGTTGTTGTCCTGCGCGAAGAGCTTGGCGTTGCTGTGCCCCTGAGCCGCGGCCTTGCCGACCCACAGGCGTGCCTGTTCGGCATCCTGCGGCACCCCAAGCCCGTGGAAGTAGCAACGACCGAGGTTGTACTGCCCGTTGGCATTGCCCAGCACGGCACTGCGGCGGAAGCATTCGGCGGCCTTTTCGGCATCCTGCACCGTTCCCTCGCCGTTGCGGTAGCACAGCCCCAGGTTGTTGAGCGCCGAAGCGTCCCCGGCGGCGGCGGCGCGGCTGTACCACAGGAAAGCCGTGTGCAAATCCTTGGGCACGCCCGCGCCCGTGGCGTAGCAGGTGCCCAGGTTGTCTTGCGCGTTGGTGTTGCCGCCCTCGGCCGCCAAGCGGTACCAATACACGGCCTGCGTGATATCCTGGGGCACCCCCTTGCCGAAGTCGTAGCACTTGGCGAGCATGAGGCGGGCATCGCTGTTGCCGCCGTTCGCCGCCGCGCGAAAGAGCGGCACAGCCTGCGCCGGTTGCCCGGCTTGGTAGAGCTCCAGCGCCCGGCGGTACTGTGATTCGGGGCTCGTGCAGGCGCTCAGCGTCGTGGAGAGCGTCCAGCGAATCCAGGAGCCA
>CAMACY010000023.1 GCA_945831585.1 uncultured bacterium
TTTTAATACAATGAATACCGGAAAAATCGTGCAGATTATCGGCGCCGTGGCCGACGTTGATTTCTCGCAGGCAGAAATGCCCGCCATCTACAATGCCCTGACGGTGGACTACACCGTCGACGGCGAGACGCGCCACCTGACCCTCGAAGTCGAGCAGCACCTCACCGACGGCTGGGCGCGCACCGTCGCCATGAGCTCTACCGACGGTCTCAAGCGCGGCATGGAGGTCGTGGACACCGGCGCCCCCATCTCCGTGCCCGTTGGTCCGCAGGTTTTGGGGCGCATTTTCAACGTGCTGGGTGAGACCGTGGATGAAAAGGGCGCCGTGGACGGGGTGAAGCGCTACCCCATCCACCGCGAGGCTCCCTCGCTGGAGGAGCAGTCCACCTCTTCCGAGGTGTTGGAATCCGGCATCAAGGTCATCGACCTCATCTGCCCCTTCCTCAAGGGCGGCAAGGCCGGCTCCTTCGGCGGCGCCGGCGTGGGCAAGACCGTGCTCATCATGGAGCTCATCAACAACATCGCCAAGGCGCACTCCGGTCTCTCCGTCTTTGCGGGCGTGGGTGAGCGCACTCGCGAGGGTAACGACTTCTACAATGAAATGAGCGAATCCGGCGTCATCGACCAGGCGCATCCCGAGAACTCGAAGGTGGCGCTCGTGTACGGGCAGATGAATGAGCCCCCCGGTGCACGTCTCCGCGTGGCGCTCTCCGCCCTCTCGATGGCCGAGTACTTCCGCGACGAGGAGAACCGCGATGTGCTGCTCTTCGTCGACAACATCTTCCGTTTCTCGCAGGCGGGCTCCGAGGTGTCGGCTCTGCTGGGGCGCACCCCCTCCGCCGTGGGCTACCAGCCCAACCTTGCCGAAGAAATGGCCGGTCTGCAGGAGCGCATCACCTCCACCCGCAAGGGCTCCATCACCTCCATGCAGGCCGTCTATGTGCCTGCTGATGACCTGACGGATCCGGCTCCCGCCACCACCTTCTCGCATCTGGACTCCACCGTGGTGTTGGAGCGCGCCCTTGCGGCGCAGGGCATCTACCCCGCTGTGGATCCGCTGGCCTCCACCTCCAAGGCGCTGAGCCCCGAGCTCGTGGGTGAGGAGCACTACCGCGTGGCTCGCGGCGTGCAGCAGACCCTCCAGCGCTACAAGGATTTGCAGGACATGATTGCCATTCTCGGCATGGACGAGCTTTCAGAGGCCGACAAGCTCACCGTCAGCCGGGCGCGCAAAATCCAGAAATTCCTCTCGCAGCCCTTTGCCGTGGCCGAGGTCTTTACGGGTATCAAGGGGCAGTATGTCCCCGTGGCCGAGACCGTGCGCGGCTTTGCGGAGATTCTGGATGGCAAGTGGGACGACGTGCCCGAGGGTAACTTCTACATGAAAGGCGGCATCGACACCGTCGAAAAATCCTGAGCACCATGCACTTCGACATCATCACCCCGCTGCGCACCGCTCTCTCGGCCGAGGTGAGCGCCGTGCATCTGCCCGCTGCGCAGGGCGAGATGGAGGTGCTGCCGGGGCACGCGAATCTCATTACGGCCGTGGCCAACGGCGAGCTCGTCTATCACCCCGTGGGTGGCAGCCCCGTCAGCCTTTTTGTCGGCGGCGGTTTCCTGCAGGTGGAGAACGACCGCATCCTGCTGGTCACGGACACGGCGCTGGCTCCCGGCGAGATTGACCCCAACTCGGTGCAGGCTGCGCTCGACCGTGCGCAGGCAGCCCTGCGCAACAGCGCCTCCGTGCTCGACCGCCGCGAGCAGGAGCGCCTCGAAGCCGCCATCGCTAAGCAGATGGCGCTCATCGAGTTTCACCGCCGCCTTCGCAAGTAAGCCCCTCTGTTGGGAAAAGCAAGCTTGCCTTTACTCGGACACCCTCGGGCTGCGGCTCGGGGGTGTCGCGTCTTGTAGGGAGCCGCGAAAAAGATTAGCCCAAATGCAGCAGCAGCTCGTGCAGCGAGCGGCAGCGCAGGGCGGCGCTCGAGAAATCGCCGCCCTCGGTTAGGCGGCAGGGCACGGCAGCACAGGGAATGCCCGCCCGCTGGGCGGCCAACACGCCATTCTCTGAATCCTCGATAATGAGGCACTGCTCCTTGGGAAGATCGAGGCACTGCTGCGCCGCGAGGAAGAGCGCGGGATCCGGCTTGACGGGGTAGCCGTCCGTGCGGCAGAACACAGCGTCGAACTCCTCGTAAATCCCCAGTCGGCGCAGCCAGCCCTCTACCCAGTGGCGCGTGGAGGAGGAGGCCACGGCGAGCCGCAGACCTCGCTCATGCGCGGCATCCAGCAGCTCGCGGCAGCCGGGCATGAGCCCCTGCTCGGCCAAATCGGCATCAATGGCGGCGCGGCGGGCGCGCGTTTCCTGCTCCCAGTCGTAGCAGCGCCCTGTTCGCTGCTCTAGGTGTGCGGCGGGATCCCAGCGGCTGTACCCCGCACCGAGGCAGGGGGCATAGTCCGCCGGGCTCAGCTGCTGCCCCTCGCGGGCGTAGAGCCGCACCCAAGATTGGAAGATGGCCCACTCGGTGTCGACCATCACGCCGTCAAAATCGAAAATGAGTCCCTGCGGGTACATGGTCAGGGTTCTCCGTGCAGGCGCGCCGTGAGCCACTCCCGCAACGAGCGGTGCGCGAGATTGACCCGGAACAGGTAGACCGAGATGAGGAGGTAGGCTGCATTGGGAATCCAAGCCGAAATCCAGGCCGGGATGAGTCGCGCCTCGCCCAGAGCGGGAAAGAGCCGGTAGAAGAAGAGCAGCAGCGCCGCTAGCAGCACGGCGATGCCGATGCCTTTCATGGTGCCGCGCCGCTGGAAGGTCACGGCGCTGGGAATGGCCATCAGCACGAGGATGAGGCAGGAGAAGATGCGCGCGATGCGCACATGCCACTCGGTGCGCATCTTGGCGCGATCCTCGCGGCTGCCGGAGCCGCCGGCGATGCACTCGTAGAGCGTAGCCGTGCCGATGGAGTCGACGCGCCCGCCCTGTCCCGGGGTGATGATTTGGTAGGGCTTTTCATCGAAGGGCAGGGTGCAGGTGCCCAGAAAGCGGTCGTCGACGGGAACCTCGTGGGCGTGGCTGAGGTCGCGCTCGTAGGCGTTGCGAAGCGTCCAAGTCGAGTCGGCCTTGTTCCAGGTGGCTGAATCGGCAAAGTATTGGCGGAGAAGCTCTCCTCGGTTGTCGGCGTCGAACTGCTCGATGATGACACCCTGCATCGGCTCCCCGGGGTTGGTGATGGGGGCGGGCTTGGCAATGCGCCAGATGCGCGCGTCCTTCTCGCTGCGGAATACCAGGGCTTTTTCCTGCCCGGAGGGGGGAGCCTGCTTGAGCAAAAGCTGGCGGTAGAGCGAGCCGTTGGGAGCCCAGTGGAAACCGCAGATGCCGTAGGCCAGCGCCACCAGCGAGGCAACATAGAAGACGGGGCGGCAGACGCGCAGCAGCGAGCGCCCCGATTGCAGCATGCCCGTGAGCTCACAAGTGCCCGAGAGCTTGCTGAGACTCCACAGCGCGCCCATGAGCAGCGTGTAGGGCAGAATCTGGTAGAGGAACATGGGGAGCTGCATGGCGTAGAACAGCCCGGCTTGGACAATGGGGTTGTCGAAGCGGGTGCGGAAGCGCTCCATGTTGTCAGTAAAGTCTGCCAGAATGTAGATGAGCAGCAGGATGAGCGTGCACATCAGGAAGTACGAGGTGAACGCGCGCATGATATAGCGATCCATCGTGCCGAGCAGGGCGTAGAGCACCGCTCCCGCACAGGGCAGCATGCAGAGGGTCAGGAGCAACATGGGGCGCAGTTGCTGCTCCAGAGGGTAGGTGGAGGGCATGCCCGGAACCTCCCAGTGCATTTGTTCCAACTCTGCGGGGACAATCAGCGCGGCCAGTGCGGCGCCGAGCAGGAAGAGAATCAGCGCGGGAGTAAAGCGGCGTAGGAGAGCACTCATGGGAGAAAACGGGGTGGTTCAGGCGCCTTGGGTAAGGCGTTCGGCAAGAAAAGCGGGCAGCCCGGCGGCGAGAATGGCCTGCTGGGCGGACGCAATGTCGTAGTCGATGCGGAAGATCGTGATGCAGCCCTCATCGGAGTCGTAGACAGCATAGGAGGCGCGGGGGTCGCCGTCGCGCGGCTGGCCGACGGCACCCACATTGATGAAATACTTGCAAGCGGGCTCGGGACGGATGCAGACGCAGCCCTTGGCAGCGAGTGTGGCGCGCGCCTCGCTGTCCTCCTCGGCTCGCAAGCCGTTGCTGCGTCGGTAGACGCGCGGCACATGCGTGTGCCCGTGGAAACAGATGGGGGAGAACTGGCGCTGCAAGCTGGCTCCGGCATCATCCGCGTTGATGATGTAGTTCCACGCCTTGGGCTGGTCGAGCCCTGCATGCACGATGGTAAAGCGCGAGTCCACCAGCTTTTGGTAGGGCAGGCGGCTGAGCCAGACGAGATGGTCGGGCTCCAGCTGACTGCGTGTCCACTCCATCGCCTGACGCGCGATGGGATTCATGCGCCCCCAGTCGGTCGAGCAGACTTCCTCATCGTGGTTGCCCCGCACGATCGGGCATTGCAGCGAGCGGATGTAGGCGGCGCATTCGTTGGGGTAGGCGTTGTAGCCCACGATGTCGCCCAGACAGGCAACACAGTCGCAACCCTGCTGTTGCAGGGCGTGCTCCATCACGGCACAGAGAGCGTGCAGGTTAGCGTGAATATCGCTGATGATCGCGTAGCGTGGCATCGTCTCTCCCCAGTATAGCGCAAGGCCTTTGCGGGTGCAAGCCGCCTTTTCTCCTCCCGCCGAAAAAACATCGGCGGCTCCCCGCGTGGGGGAACCGCCAACGGAATATCGGGGTCGGGGTGAGCTTACATCATGCCGCCCATGCCGCCCATGCCGGCAGCATCGGCGCCCGCGCCGTGCCCGCCGCAGCCGCAGCTGCACTTCTTCTCGGGCAGATCGGTGATGAGGCACTCGGTGGTGAGCATGAGCCCCGCGATGGAGGCGGCGTTCTGCAGGGCGGAGCGGGTGACCTTGGTCGGGTCGACCACGCCGCTGGTCAGCAGGTCTTCGTAGTCATCCGTCACCACGTTGTAGCCCATTGTGGGGGACTCCAAGCCCTTGACCTTCTCCACGATGAGGGCGGCCTCGCGACCCGCGTTGCTCACCAGCTGGCGCAGCGGAGCTTCCACGGCGCGGTAGACGATGCAGGCACCCGTCTTTTCATCGCCCGTGAGCTCAAGGGCGCAGATGGCCTTCTGGGCGCGAATGAGCGCCACGCCGCCGCCGGGGACGATACCCTCTTCCACCGCAGCGCGGGTGGCGTGCAGGGCGTCGTCCACGCGGTCTTTCTTCTCCTTCATCTCGGTCTCGGTGGCAGCACCCACCTTGATGACGGCCACACCGCCGGCGAGCTTCGCCAAACGCTCCTGGAGCTTTTCGCGGTCGTAGTCCGAAGTGCTGTCCTCGATCTGGTGGCGGATCTGCGAGACACGGGCGGTGATGTCAGCGCTCTTGCCCGCGCCCTCGATGATGACGGTGGTATCTTTGGTGATGACCACGCGCTTGGCCATGCCGAGCATGTCGATGTCGACATTCTCCAGCTTGAGCCCCAGATCCTCGGTGATGCACTGGCCGCCTGTGAGGATGGCGATGTCCTGCAGCATGGCCTTGCGGCGGTCGCCGAAGCCGGGAGCCTTGACAGCCGCCACATTCAGCGTGCCGCGCAGGCGGTTGACCACGAGGGCGGCGAGCGCCTCACCCTCCACGTCCTCGGCGATGATGAGGAAGGGCTTGCCGGTCTTGGCGACCTTCTCCAGCACAGGCAGGAAATCCTTGAGGTTGCCGATCTTCTTCTCGAAGATGAGGATGTAGGGGTTCTCCAGCACGGCCTCCATCGTGTCGGCGTTCGTCACAAAGTAGGGGGAGAGGTAGCCCTTGTCGAACTGCATGCCCTCCACGACGTCGAGGCTGGTGTCGATGCCCTTGGCCTCTTCCACGGTGATGGTGCCGTCTTTGCCCACCTTGTCCATCGCCTCGGCGATGATGTTGCCGATCTGCTCGTCCCAGTTGGCGGAGACGGTGGCGACCTGGGCGATTTCCTTGGTGGAATCAACGGTCTTGGAAATTTTCTTGAGCTCCTCCACCACGGCGGCGGCGGCCTTGTTGATGCCGCGCTGCAGGCTGATGGGGTTGGCGCCGGCCGTTACGTTGCGCAGACCCTCGCGGTAGATGCTCTCGGCCAGCACGGTGGCGGTGGTGGTGCCGTCGCCGGCGATGTCGTTGGTCTTGCTGGAGACCTCGCGCACCAGCTGGGCGCCCATGTTTTCATAGGGGTCTTCCAGCTCGATTTCCTTGGCCACGGTCACGCCGTCCTTGGTGATGGTGGGCGAGCCGAACTTTTTGTCAATGACCACGTTGCGACCGGCCGGCCCCAGCGTGCTCTTGACAGCCTTGGCGATTTTGGTGACACCGGCGAGCAGGCTCTGCCGGGCGTTCTCTTCGAAAGAAAGTTGTTTAGCCATAGTGTTGTGAATGGGTTAGGAGTTGTTTAGTCGATGACGGCGAGAATGTCGCTCTCGCTCAGGATGGTGTAGGTGGTGCCGTTGAAGCTCACTTCGGTGCCGCCGTATTTGGTGATGAGCACCTTGTCGTTCACCGCCACGTTGAAGGGGATGACATTGCCATCTTTGTCGCGGGCGCCCGTGCCGATGGCGCGGACGATAGCCTCCTGCGGCTTCTCCTTGGCGGTGTCGGGCAGGAAGAGCCCGCCGGCGGTTTTCGTTTCAGCTTCGACGCGCTCCACGAGCACGCGGTTTCCCAGGGGTTTAATCATGGTTTTTGGTTTCTATTGGTTTGATGTGAAGTTGAGAGGAAGAGAGGGGGCAGGGCGCTTGCCGCGCCCTGCTGCGGGAACGTGTTGCCGAGTTACTTGTCGTCGTCGACCACCTCGGCATCCACCACCTTGCCCTTGGCTTGGCGCGGACCATTATTCTGCGGGGCGTCGCCCGTCGGAGCTCCGCCGAAGGGAGCGCCGCCCTGAGCCTGAGCCGCCTGAGCCGCCGCGGCAAAGAGCTTGTCGAGCTCATCGCACAGGCTCTTGCACTTGGCCACATCCTTGGCCTCGACCGCCGCCTTGAGCGCCTTGACCTTGTCCTCCAGCGGAGCCTTCTGCTCGGCGGGCACCTTGTCGCCCATCTCGCTGAGCTGGCGCTCGATCTGGTGCGCCATGCTGTCGGCCTTGTTGATGGCCTCGATGTCCTCGGCTTTCTTGCGATCCTCCTCGGCGTGGAGTTCGGCGTCCTTCTTGGCGCGCTCGATTTCCTCCTTGGAGAGACCGGAAGAGCCCTGGATGGAGATGTTCTGCTCCTTGCCGGTGTTCTTGTCCTTGGCGGTGACTTTCAGGATGCCGTTGGCATCGATGTCGAAGGTCACTTCGATTTGGGGGACGCCGCGCGGGGCGGGCTGGATGCCGTCGAGCTTGAAATTGCCCAGCAGCTTGTTGTCGTTGAACATCTTGCGCTCGCCCTGGCAGATGCGGATGTCCACGGCGGGTTGGTTGTCTGCCGCGGTGGAGAACACCTGGCTCTTGCGCACGGGGATGGTGGTGTTGCGGTCAATCATCGGCGTGGCGATGCTGCCCATCGTCTCGATGGAGAGGGTCAGGGGCGTGACATCCAGCAGCAGCACATCGTTCACCGTGCCCGTGAGCACACCGCCCTGAATCGCGGCACCCACGGCCACGACCTCATCGGGGTTCACCCCCTTGTGGGGCTCCTTGCCGGCCAGGCGCTTGGCCATCTCCTGCACGGCGGGCATGCGGGTCATGCCGCCCACGAGCACCAGCTCGTCGATGTCGCTCGTGCTGAGCCCGGCGGCACTGATGCAGTTCTTCACGGGACCGGCGGTGCGCTCCAGCAGGTTCTCCGTGAGCTGCTCCAGCTTGCTGCGGGTCAGCGTCATTTGGATGTGCTTGGGTCCGGTGGCATCCATGGTGATGAAGGGCAGGGAGATGTCGTAGCTCTGCGTGGACGAGAGGGCAATCTTCGCCTTTTCGGCCTCCTCCTTGATGCGTTGCAGGGCGTCCGTCTGCTTGGAGATATCCATGCCCTCCTTGCTCTTGAACTCGGCGAGAATCCAGTTGATGACTGCGTTGTCCCAGTCATCACCGCCCAGGTGCGTATCGCCGTCGGAGGCCTTCACCTCGAACACGCCGTCGCCGATTTCCAGCACAGAGATATCGAAGGTGCCGCCGCCGAGGTCGTACACGGCAATCTGCTCGTTGCTCTTCTTGTCCAAGCCGTAGGCCAGGGCTGCCGCCGTCGGCTCGTTGATGATGCGGCGCACCTTGAGCCCGGCAATTTCGCCTGCCGCCTTGGTGGCGTTGCGCTGGGCATCGTTGAAGTAGGCCGGCACGGTGATGACCGCCTCGCTGATGCTCTCGCCCAGCTTGGCTTCGGCATCAGCCTTCAGCTTGCCGAGCACCATAGCGGAGATTTCCTGCGGGGAGTATACCTTGGTCTCACCGCCGACTTCCACCTGAATGTGGGCATCGCCGTTGGCGGCCTCCACAATGGTGTAGGGCACTTTCTTATCCTCGGCGGTCAGCTCGGCGTATTTGCGGCCGATAAGACGCTTGGCGGAGAAGATGGTGTTGCGGGGGTTGGTGACGGCCTGGCGCTTGGCGGCCTGACCGACGATGCGCTCACCGTTCTTGGTGAAAGCGACAACGGAGGGGGTGGTGCGGGCGCCCTCGCTGTTTTCGAGGACGGTGGCCTGACCGCCTTCCATGACGGCCATGCAGGAGTTGGTGGTTCCGAGGTCAATTCCGAGAATCTTGCTCATTGTCGTGGTTCCTTTCTTGTTTTGTTAAGTGTGTATCTTGCTCCCTGATGCAGGGAGTGTTTGTTCACTCTCCTCTAGTGCAAAAGCTGTGCCAAGTTGGCTGATACCTTTCAAAATATTCTTGTTCAATGAGTTGCGATATTGTTGATTCGCGTGATTGCGCTCCGGAAGTGCGTCAAAATGCCGCATCTAGACCAAAATGCCGCAGGGGTGCGCGGCAAAATGACGCAGCGTATCTGCCCCGAGTTCGCCAGGCTTTCGCGAGCATTCGTCCTCATGGCGCGCAACAGGCGCAGGTCAGCCCCCGCACACAGGTTGCCCATCGCGCGTTCAGCGGAAAACAGCCCGGGAGAGCAGATCGGGAGCCTGTTCAGAGCCCCAGCTTGGCGCTCAGTAGCTCGGTGACGAGCTTGGGGTTGGGTTTGGCGGGCAGGCTGCGGCTTTGCTTCATCACCTGACCCGTCAGGGCATTGATGAGTTTGGCATTACCGCCCTTGACCAGGGCGACCAGGTCGCCGTTTTCGGCCAAAACCTTGTCCACGAGCGACTCCAGCGCCCCGCTGTCGGCTTTCTTGTAGCCGAGCTTGGCGGCGGCATCCGTCGCGGAGATGGCGGCATCGCTCCACAGCAGCTCCAGCACCTCCTTGGCCTGGTTGTTGGAGACAATACCCTCCTCGATAATCCCCACCAGATCGGCGAGTTTTTCGGGGGCGACGGGGCAGTCCGCAATGCTCTGACCCTTGTCGGCCAGGGCGGCGGTCAGGTTGTTGATGACCCAGTTGGCCACCTTGCGGGGAGCCTTGGAGCTCGCGGCGGCGCGCTCGAAGTAGGCGCAGAGCGGCAGCTCACCCACCAGCGTGGCGGCATCGGCGGCGGGCAGACCGTACTGCTGCTGCAGGCGCTCGTAGCGCGCGTCGGGCAGCTCGGGTTTCTCCGCCGCGACCTTGGCGACCAGCGGTGCCGTGCGGACGGGGATGAGGTCGGGGCAGCAGTGGTAGCGGTAGTCGTGGGCGTTCTCCTTGGTGCGCATGACGATGCTCTCGCCCAGAGCGTCGTCCCAGCGGCGAGTGCTCTGCACCTGCGCGATACCGCGGTCGAGCTCCTCGGCCTGACGGCGGATTTCGTAGATGAGGGAGCGGCGCGCGGCCGACATCGAGTTGATGTTCTTCATCTCGATTTTAGCGCCGAGCTCACGCTGTCCCTTGGGGCGCAGCGATACGTTGACATCGCAGCGCATCTGCCCCTTCTCCATGTCGGCATCGGAAATACCCGCGCAAATCATCAGCTGCTGCAAGCTCTTGAGATAGGCGTAGCACTCATCGGGAGTGGACATGTCGGGCGCGGAGACAATCTCCATCAGCGGGGTGCCGCCGCGGTTGTAGTCCACCAGCGAGTAGCCCGCGTAGTGCGTCAGCTTGGCGGCATCCTCCTCCAGGTGAATGTGGTCGAGCTTCACACGGCGCACCACCGCCCCCTCGTGCGGCGGCAGAGCGGCATCGGCCGGGTAGGCCCAGGCGAACAGCGGCACCTCGCCACCGATGCACAGCGGCAGGTCGAGCTGGCTCGTCTGGTAGTTCTTGGGCATGTCGGCGTAAAAGTAGTTCTTGCGATCCCAGCGCGAGACGGGCGGCGTGCTGCAGCCCAGCATGAGCCCCGCCAAAATCGTGCGCTCGATGGCGTACTCGTTCAGCACCGGCAGCGCCCCGGGCATGCCCAGGCAGGTGGGGCAGACATTGGTGTTGGGCTCATAGCCGAACCCCGCCTTGCAGGAGCAGAACATTTTGGTGGCGGTTTTAATCTGGCAGTGAACTTCCAGACCGATGGTCACGAGGTAATCAGATACAGGCATGGGAGATAGGGGGAAAGGGCTGTTCAGGGTTCGGGGGCGTTTTCCTGCAGTGCCTCGTCCAAATCCGCGCGGAACGAGGCATCAAAAACATCATCGAATAAACCGCTGTGTGACTCACCCAGCGATTCATACATCGCGTTGAGCGCCTCGGAAAAGGGGTCGTAAGCTGCGGCGTCGTAGCCGGGCAGGGCGGCAATGCGCACCAGCTCCGTGCGGATGCCCCAGAGCAGGGGCTCGATGGGGGCGGTGGCGGCGCGCATACGCGGTAGCTCGCGCGGCGAAATGCGGCGGTGTGCCACAGGAATGGGCGGCAGCAGCCCGCGCAGGCGCTTGGTGAGCGCAGCGAGCGGCTCGACGGCGCGCCCCGCGCTGGCGGCATCCTTCACCTGTTGCAACACCTGCAACAGCGCGCGATCCGGCTCCACCAAGCGCTTGAGGCGCAGCATTTCCTCCTGCGTTTCCGCCTCGCTCAAGGGGGTGGTCGGCTCCGCCAGCAGCGCCAGAGACTCCTCGGCAAACATGCCGCTTTCGCCCGCTGCGACAAAGGCGCGCGCCAGTTTCTCCGAGCCGTAGCAGTGCACGCGGCACAGACCGAGGAACTCGGCGTTCAAATCCTCAAAGGATTCCAAAATACGCACTTGGAGCGATTCCAGCTCCGCTGCGCTGTCCTCCGAGCGGCGTCCGCGCACCACCTCTTCCACCTCCAGCGGCAGACCGGAGGCCGTGGAGGCGCTTCCCAGCTGCTCGTCCAGCACACAGACACGGTGCACCAGCTCCAAAAAGTAGTCGGCAGAGCGGTCGGCATCCTCGCGGTTGCGAATCCCCGACAGCAGGAACCACAGATTGGCCGTTGTCTGCAAAAACTCACGGCAAATGGCCGTTTGCGAACTCTCCGTCTCTTCTCTCGCAGCACCTGTCGCAGCGGACGTCACCGCCTCCGCCGGGAACAAGAGCCCCAGCGATGCAACCGCGCCGACCATGTATTGAAAAAAGCCCATGCTCGCAGCGCGAGTATAAGCGCTTGCCTCTCGAAAAGCAAGCCGAGATTCCGCCAACATGGTGCATGACAACAAGGCGCTCTGCAACCATCGAGCCGATGCTCGGTGAGGAGCATCGGCTCGGGAAAAGAAAAGGGGCTTGGTGTGGCGTCTCAGGCGAGGTCGACTTTGTCGGCCTTGTGGATGAGGGCGGCCTCCTGCTTGACGCGCACTTGTAGGTCGGCCAGAGCGTTCATGTAGTAGATGTACGCATCGTAGGGCGAGGGGTAGGGCGTAAAGCCGTTGCTCTTCTCCATGTAGTGGAAGTGATCCGCGCTCTGCAGCTTGCGCCAGACATGAATCATGTCGCGATCCTCGCTGGCCTTGACGGCCGACTCGAGGTCGTAGATTTTTTTGATGGCCTCCTGCTGCATGACATTGCCGTTCCAGTGGGTGGTGGTGCCGAAGGTGGAGCAGGTCAGCGGGTTGGGGCAGTCGAGCGTGCCCACGCTGGGGAATTGCCGCACGGCCTCGGTCGGGGTCAGGAACTTGTTGCCGTTGAAGACGCAGGTGAGAATGAGCGAGCGCCAGAACTCAAAAACGCCCGTGGTGTCTGCCTGACGCTCGCCGAGGGTTTCGTAGTCCATGGAAAGATTGACGACTTGCCCCTGCTGCTGCCCCAACCAGTCGGCAAAGGTGTAGGGCGAGAGCGGGTACTCACTCCAGCTCGGGTCGACGCGGCGGTTGGCCAGGTCGTTGCTCAGATGACGGTTTTGCAGCAGTGTCTTGGTCTTGGCGATGAGCGGGGCGCACATGAGGTCGTTGACGTGCATGTTGCTCATCATGCGGCCGTTGCTGGCGGCCATGATGCCCTCGAAGCCCATGTCATAAGCCTGCGCGGCGATGGCGTTGCTGTAGAGCATGCCCGTGTTCCACAGGGTGGTGGGGCGCTGTCCGAAGAGTTTTTCGATGAGGTCGGCGTGCTCCTCGACCTGTTCGGCAAACTCGCCCGGGCTGTAGAGCGAGGCGAGCGAGGCGTAGTAGGGCATGGCAAGGAACTCCACGCAGCCGGTCTCGGCCAACTCTTGGAAGGAGCCGATGAGGTCGGGACGGTGGTAGTGCGCCTGTTCGAGGATGACACCCGAGAGCGCCAGGGCGAATCGGAACTTGCCGTCCGTCAGCTCGATGAGTTGCTTCATGAGCCGATTGGCGGGCAGGTAGCAGCGCTCGGCCACTTCGCTGAGCACTTTGCCGTTGAGGCGGTCATCCTCGTAGAAGGCATGCTCGCCGATTTTGAAGAAATCGTACGGAATCAAGCGATTGGGCTGATGCGCGTGAAAGGTAAGCGTGATGTTCATGGCGGTGGGGGCAGGGGGTTACCAACCGAGGACGTGGTGGTAGACGGCAATCATCTTGTCGGCAGCCGTCTCCCAGCTGGAGTTCTTGATATCCTGAGCGCTCTGGGCGGCCACGCGTGCGTAGAGCTCCTCGTCAGTGATGAGGTCGATGATGTGCTTGGCCATCATGTTGACATCCCAGAAGTCGGCCTTGAGGGCGCCCTTCATCACCTCCGCCACACCGCTTTGCTTGGAGATGACGGCGGGGATGTTGAACTGCGCGGCCTCCAGAGCCGAGAGTCCGAAGGGCTCCGAGACGGAAGGCATGCAGTAGACATCCGTCATGGAGAGCAGCTCGTTGACCTTTTGCTTGTTGAGGAAGCCCGTGAAGTGGAACTTGTCGCCGACGCCGTGGAAAGCTCCCGTCTCGATGAGCTGGCGGAGCTTCTCGCCCGTGCCGGCCATGACAAAGCGCACATTGTCCGTTTGCTCCAGCACTTTGGCCGCAATTTGCAGGAAGAACTCGGGACCTTTCTGCGCGGTGAGTCGGCCGAGGAAGAGCACGAGCTTCTCGGGGAACTTTTTCTTGCTGTGGAAGACATGCACGGGGTCGGCGCCATTGTGCACGGGGAAGATTTTGGCGGGGTCAATGCCGTAGTGCCCGGCGGCCACGGTGCCCGTGTACTTGGAGACCGGAATAACGGCGTCGGCCTGTTCCATGCCGTATTTTTCGATGTCGTAAATCCAGCCGCGGGCATCGGCGCCGGCGCGGTCGAACTGCGAGGCATGCAGGTGCACCACCAGCGGCTTGCCCGTGGCCTTCTTGACCTCGACGCCGGCCAGATAGGTCATCCAATCGTGTGCATGCACCACATCAAAGTCAAAGCCGCGCGCCATGACGGCGCAGATTTTGGAATACTCGATGACCTTGCGTGCCAGATCGCCGGCGTAAAGATCCTCGTTGCCGGTGAAGAGCGCTAAATCTGCTTTGTGCACCTTGCTGAAGAGCAGCTTGCCCTCCTTGGTCAGCGTGATGGTGCCGGGGGTGCCCTCGGTGCAGGCGTAGGGATCGAGGTTGACGGGGGCTTGCTGTACTACGGAAAAGCTCTCGTAGGTGTAGCCCTCCTCCAGCGACTCCATCTCGCTGTGTTGCAGGGTGTTGATACCTGTCAGTGAAAATCCGTCGTAGGTGGCTTTGGGGTCGGCCTTGGGCACGATGACGGAGAGATCGACTTTGCGAGCCAGTGCGCGGGAGATGCCCATGCAGGCCACGCCCAGTCCTCCGTTGATCAGCGGAGGAAACTCCCAACCCAGTTCCAATACCTTGATTCTCCTGTGACTCATGATTCTTAATGTTGTTAAAGGGGCAGCCGGGGGCTTTTCTCGCCCAGCGTCCCCCTTATTAAAGCTGAAAATAAAGATTTGTCCAGCCTAAAGTCCGTTCATGTGATGACAAAGCTGCCGGAAAACGCAGCTTAGTCGCCGGGGAGCAGAGGAACTGCAAAAAAAGGAGGGGGACCCTCCCGCCGGGGAGGGCGACGCCGTGCGCAAACATACCGCCCTTGAATGGGCGGATCATCGGCACGTTAATTCTCCTCGTTGGCCTTGCGAATGTCCTGCAGGGCGGCGATGAAATCGTCCAGAATTTCAGCGGGCACCATGATACGGTCGCGGTTCGAGCTCACTTTCTCCGTGATGCGCACCACGCGACCGCGAGCATTGCTCTTGAGGTCCAGAAAAAAGGTTTTGCGATCGGCAATGATCTTTTCGGTGCAGATGATATCGTCTTCCATGTTGTTGAGCTTGGGTTGCGCAGGGGGTCGCCCGGCTGCGCAGGGAAGTATAGCACATGTGTCCTGAGCGTCAAGTGCGTAATTCGCTGTGTGGTCAGGAGTGATTAGGTTGCGCATGGCGTTCCGTGCGGCTTCCTTTTTGCTTGCATAGCGGGGGGAGGGGTGTATAATCGCAGGCGACCATGGCACGCATTCCTCAGTCTCCGTTCGCGGCTCGTTCTCTTGCTCAGCAGCAGGAGGAGGGGAGCACGCTCCTGTTTTTCCTGCTGCCCACGCTGTTGGTGCTGGCGGTTTTCCTGCTCTGCGCCTTGTGGAACACGGAGGACGATGACTTGCCGATTGGTTCTGAGACCACTGTGAACGCTGCTCAATAACACCCCGAAAGACGATGCCCGAGGCTTCTTCCATCACCATGACGGCGCAGGGATTGCGCGTGCCGGATTTCCCCATCATTCCCCACATTGTCGGCGACGGCTCCGGTCCCGACATCTGGCGCGCCTCGCGCCGTGTGATCGATGCCGCTGTAAGCGCTGCCTATGGCAGCCGCCGCGCCCTGCAGTGGAAAGAGGTGTTGGCGGGGCAAAAGGCCTTTGATGAGCTCGGCACATGGCTGCCCGAGGAGACGATGGAGGCGTTCCGTACCCATCTGGTGGGCATCAAGGGGCCACTGACCACGCCTATCGGCGGTGGTATCCGCTCGCTGAATGTGGCGCTGCGCCAGGGGCTCGACCTATACTGCTGCGTGCGTCCCGTGTGCTATTTCAAGGGTATCGAAACGCCCGTCAAGGAACCGGAGAAGGTCGATATGGTGATTTTCCGCGAGAATACGGAGGATATTTACGCCGGCATCGAGTTTAAGAGCGGCACGCCCGAGGCGGCGGACTTCTTCGCGTGGCTGCAGGCGCAGCACCCGGAGCGCGCCGCCAAGGTGCGCTTCCCCGAGTCGAGCGGCTTCGGCATCAAACCCGTGTCCAGGGAGGGCACGCAGCGCTTGGTGCGCTCGGCCATTCAGTACGCTTTGGATACGGGGCGCCCGAGCGTGACGCTGGTGCACAAGGGCAACATTATGAAGTTTACCGAGGGCTCCTTCCGCGATTGGGGCTATGCGGTGGCGCGCGAGGAGTTCGGCGCCGAGCTCATCGGCGACGGCCCCTGGTGCCGCCTGCCCGGGGGGCTGGTCGTCAAAGATTGTATCTGCGATGCCTTCCTGCAGGAGATTCTTCTCCACCCGCAGGAGCACTCTGTCATCGCGACGCTCAACCTCAACGGCGATTACTGCTCCGATGCGCTGGCGGCGCAGGTGGGCGGCATCGGCATCGCCCCCGGCGGCAACATCAACTACAAGACGGGGCATGCGGTGTTCGAGGCTACCCACGGTACGGCGCCCAAGCTGGCGAATCTCGACAAGGTGAACCCCTGTTCCTTCCTCCTCTCGGCGGAGATGATGCTGCGCTACATGGGCTGGACGGAGGCGGCGGACAGGATTCCCGCAGCCATTGGGGCGGCCATCGCGCAGAAGAAGGTGACGGCGGACTTGGCCGAGATGATTCCCGGGGCGGAGACGCTCTCGACGAGTGCCTTTGCTGACCTGCTGCTCACGCTCATTGCCTGATGCCCGATCCGCATTTCGTTCACGCCGCCTTTTCCGCCATTGCCGAGCGCTATGTGACGGCCAATCACCTGCTGTCGATGGGCTGCGACCTGCTGTGGCGGCAGCGGGCGGTGCAGGTGGTGGCGGAGTGGAAACCGCGCCGTCTGCTGGACATCGCTACGGGCACGGGCGATTTGGCGCTGGCTGTGGAGCGCGCGCTCCCCGAGACCGAGGTGCTGGGAACGGATTTTTGCCGCCCGATGCTCGAGGTGGCACGGCGGCGCGGGCTGCGGCGCGTGTTGGAGGCAGATGCGCTGCATCTGCCTTTGGACTCCGGGAGCTTTGATGCCGCCACCGTGGCCTTCGGCCTGCGCAACATGGCCGACTACACGGCAGCGCTGCGCGAGTTCCGCCGCGTGTTGCGCCCGGGGGGACATCTGCTTGTGCTGGATTTCAGCCTGCCGAGCGGGCTGCTGCGCCCCCTGTACCGTGCTTATCTGCACAGGATTCTGCCGAGCTTGGCGGGCTGGGTGACGGGTCGGAGCGAGGCCTATCAGTACCTGGGGGAGAGCATCGAAGCCTTCCCGCGCGGCGAGGCTTTTCTCGATTTGCTGCGCTCGGCGGGCTACACCTCGCCCGTCTGTCTGCCGCTGCACATGGGGGTGGCCTCGCTCTACACGGCCGAGTGTTGAGCCGCGCGGTGGGTGCTCAAAAAAATGTCGCTTGACGCAAATTCAGGTGGACAAAATCCCCCCGAACCGCTACCATAATCGCAGCGAGATTGCCCCTGGGGTAAATTTTTTATAAACAACTCAAAATTAACCAATTATGTTTAAAGGATACACTTCCAAGACGACGCCGACGCCCGCTGCTCCCTCCCCCTTTGCTGCTGATGAAATTCCGAGCGATTGGGCCGGTTCTTCGCCTGCCGCGCCTGCCGCTGCGGCCGCTTCCTCTTGGGGGGCTGCGGAGCCGGCTCCGTCTGAGTCTGCGGCTGCCTTTGATGCCGCTGCGGCGGCTCCCGCTGTGACGCGCAACGTGCTCAACTCCGATGTCTCGGTGGTGGGTATCCTGCGCTTCACGGACGATCTCTTGGTCGATGGCTCGGTCGAGGGCGAAATCACCTCCGACGGCGTGCTGACGGTGGGCTCCAACGCCAGCATTCAGGCGGGCGACAAGAACAAGGTGGCCATTCGCACCAAGAGTGCCATCATCCACGGCAAGGTCGTGGGTGATATCCATGTGACGGATCGCGTGGAGCTTGCCGGCACGGCCGAGTTGGTGGGTGATGTGGTGGCTGCCCGCATCGCCATTCAGGAGGGTGCTATCTTCGTGGGCAACTGCCGCGTGGGCAACCCCTCGACGACGGCGGCGGCTCCGACCCCCAAGCGGGGCAGCAAGGCAGCGTCCGCCGCCAAGGTTGACAACCTCTTAGGGTGATGGGAGCCATGCCGGAGTTCCGGACAGAGCCCCTTGTGGTGCCGTCTGTCTCCGGCCTTTTACCGGAGGGTGAGCGCGATCGGCGGGTGGCGCTCACCTCTTTCGCTACGCGCGCGTCCGAACATCGGGTGCCGCAGCGCGAGATTATTTGCTACGAATGCGGCAAGCGCTGCTCGGTGCCCGCTGCGGCGCTCTCGGCGCACTGCATCCACTGCCACCGTCACCTGAACTTGGCCGACATGGAAATCAAGCCCGGTTCGCATCGCCTGACGGTGCGGACGGCGGGGCGCGTCTTCGTGCCTGCGGAGACGGAGCTTTCCGCACCGCTCTCTGTGCGCTGCGGCGATTTGGAGATTCGGGGGCACATCACGGGCAGCTTCTTCTGCACCGGGTGTTTGACCATCGCGAGTTCGCTGCAGCTCTCCGGCGCGGTGCGCGCGGCGGAGCTGCGGGTGGAGAAGGGGGCTTGTGTCACCCTGAAGGAGGGGGCGCGCGTGCGTACGGCGACGGTGGCGGGGCATGTGCAGGGCATCCTGCGGGCTCGCGGTATCGTCCGCGTGCTGCGTACGGGGATGCTGGAGGGCGACTGCGCGGCCGAGCAGGTCGCGGTAGAGCCAGGTGGTCAGTGGCTGGGGCAGCCCCTGCGCTGATCGGGGCGGCCGCGTGGGGAACATGATGGATATCCGCATCACAGGCGCTTCGCAAAACAGCCTGCGGCACCTGAACTTGTGCCTGCCGGGCGGAAAGCTCATTGCGCTGGTGGGGCCAAGCGGCAGCGGCAAGAGCACGCTGGCTTGCGACACGCTGTTTGCGGAGTCGCGCCGCCGTTTTCTGGACTGCCTGTCGGCGGGGGCGCGCCGCTTGTTGGCACGCCCGGAGAAGCCGCGCGTGGAGGCGGTGGACGGTTTGCCGCCCGCGCTCTGCTTGCAGCAGCATGTGCCGCCGGGACAGTCGCGCACGCTGCTGGGCAGCCTGACAGAGGTGCTGGACTACCTGCGGATTTTCTACGCGGCCATCGGCGTGCCGCACGACCCGGTGACGGGGGAGCGGCTGACGCGCATGAGCCCCGAGGAGATGGTGACGCAGCTGCTAGCGCTGCCGCCGGAGACGCGACTGACCCTGCTGGCGCCGCTGCCGCCCGCCTTTGCGGAGGATGCCGCCGCAAACATCCTCATGCTGCGCAAGCAGGGCTACCTGCGCCTGCGCGTGGCGGGCGAGCTGCGCGAGTTGGACGATTGCGAGGCCAACCCGCCGCGCCCCGGCGAGACCTGCGAGCTGGTCATCGACCGTCTGGTGCGGCGCGAGGGGGTGGAGTCTCGCCTGGCGGACTCGGTGCAGGCGGCGCTGCGCCTGTGTGCCGAGGAGCTGCGCGTGCTGGCGCAGCCGCGGGGGGAGGAGGCGCGCGTGATCGCCTTCCACACACAGTATCGCAACGAGGCGACGGGCTACACGCTGCCGGATCTGAGTCCGGGGCTTTTTTCGCATCTGTCGGAGCGCGGCGCCTGCCCGCGCTGCTCGGGCTACGGAACGCTGGAGACGCGCAAGGGCGAGTGCACCCTTTGCCCGGACTGCGGGGGCATGCGCCTCAACCCCACGGCGCTGGCCGTCACGCTGGACTTCGGCGGGCAGGAGCTGCACCTTGGCGCGTTTTGCGCGCGCAGTGTGGCGGAGAATCGCCGCCTGCTGGAGACGCTGGTGGTGCCGCCGGTTTATGCCGAGGCGCTGTCGGTAGCGCGTGCGGAGCTGCTGCGCCGCTTGGATTGCCTGCTGGAGCTGGGCTTGGGCTACCTGAGCCTCGACCGCGCGGCCAACACGCTCTCGGGCGGCGAGTTACAGCGCGCGCGGCTGGCGGGGCAAATCGGCGGCGGGCTCTCAGGCGTGCTCTACATCCTCGATGAACCCACCATCGGGCTGCACCCCGCCGAGACAGAGCGCTTGATTGCCGCCCTCTGCCGCCTGCGCGACAAGGGGAACACGGTTCTCGTGGTCGAGCACGACCCGCAGCTGCTGGCGGCGGCAGACTACTTGGTGGAGCTGGGGCCGGGCAGCGGCCCGCAGGGCGGGCAGCTCATGGCGCAGGGGAGTTTCGCAGAGCTCGCGGCCAACCCGAACTCCCCCACGGGCGCGTGGCTCAGCGGGCGGAAGTATCTGGCGCTTTGTGAGCCGATGGAGCTGAGCCGTGCGCGTTTTCTCTGCCTGAGCCACGCCTCTGCGCGCAATGTGCGGGATGTGACGCTGCGCTTGCCCTTGGGCGGGCTGAGCTGCCTCTGCGGGCGCAGCGGCAGCGGCAAGAGCACTCTGGTGCACGAGTGCCTGCTGCCCGCGCTGCACGAGGGACGGGTGCAGGGGGCGGAGTCGATTGCTCGCGCGGTGGTGGTCGACCAGAGCCCCTTGGGCAGCTCGCCGCGCAGCACCCCGGCCACCGCCACGGGGTTGCTGGATGTTCTGCGCCCGCTCTACGCCGCGCTCCCCCTGTCGCGGCAGCGCGGCTACACGGCGGCGCGCTTCTCGCTCAACGCGCGCGGCGGTCGCTGCGAGCGCTGCGGCGGCACAGGCGTGCTGAGCGTGGACATGAATTTCCTGGCCGACCTCTACACCCCCTGCGATGCCTGCAAGGGCGCGCGCTACAATCGCGAGACGCTGGAGGTGAGCTGGCGCGGCAAGTCCATCGCGCAGGCCTTGGCGCAGACGGTGGATGAGGCGGCGGCGTTCTTCGCTTCACTGCCCGCCGCAGCGGCCATCCTGCATGCCTTGCAGGAGCTGGGGCTGGGCTATCTGACCCTCGATCGCCCCGTGACGACCCTCTCGGGCGGTGAGTCACAGCGCGTGAAACTGGCGACCTACCTGGCCAAGGCCGCGCCCAAGCGCCGCCGAGCCGCCGAGGGCGAAAAGCTGCTCTTTGTGTTGGATGAGCCGAGCACGGGGCTGCACTTTGCCGAGCTCGACCTGCTGCTGCGGGCGCTCTATCGCCTGCGGGCGCAGGGGCACACCCTGCTGTGCATCGAGCACAACAGCGCCTTTCAGGAGCGCGCGGACTACGTGGTGGAGTTGGGCCCGGGCAGTGGTTCCGAGGGCGGGCGCATCGTCTACGCCGGGCCACCCGCCGGACGCTCGGCGCGCGGGCTTGCCCGGGCGTGAGGTCTGTGCTAGATATGTCAGTTTTTTGGGGGGACGCCGATTGCCTTGGTGGTGCCGCTCTCGGCACTCTTGGCCTGCGGCGTCACCTGGGGCGTGGCGGCGTTGCTGCGCCGCTTGGTGCCCGGCAAATGCTTCATGGGATGAGCCGCTGCCTCGCGCAGCAGGCGTGCGCAAGCGCTGTTCCCCCTGCCGACTTTATTCAGATAGGTGAGCGGTGTGCGCCCGAGGGCATCGGGCGCGTGGGGATTGGCGCCCTTGAGCAGCAGGAAATCCACCATGCGAGCATCGTTGTTGTTGATAGCGGTCCAGAGAGCCGTTTCCCCGATCACATCGCATTGATCAATCTCGGCACCGAAGGTGAGCAGCATCGCCGGGAGCATGATGTCGTGCGAATCAACAGCAACATGCATCGGCGTGGTTTCGGAAGAAGCCAAATTAGGATCGGCTCCGGCCTTCAGCAGCATATAGGCAATGAGAAACAGGCTGCGCTTCTGCTCCCAGTGCACCCACTTGTAGCGGGCGAATGCGCGGGCGAGGGGCGTCAACCCGTCCCTGTCTTTGCAGTTGACCGTGTCGGGCTTGGCCAGTCCCGAAACGAGATCCACTTGGCAGAAATGGATGGCATCGTGTAATTCAACGCATCTCTGCGCCGCACAGGAGCTGAGCAAGACCGCCAAAAGACATGCAAGAGTCCATCTCATGCATGACACCATAACAAATCTGTGCTCGCGAGGCAAGGAAGGATTTTTCCCTTACCGGGATAGGCTGTGTCTTGGGCGCGGTATCGCCCGATCGCCGCAGGATGGTGCTTCATCCGCAAAAAGGAGCGTGACTTCCCGCAGCTCGGGGGGTATATTAGTACCATGAAAACGCCCGATATTCTGGCCGCACGCGACATCAACAGCCGCGCCGAGAGCCACGGCGTGCCCACCATTCCGCCCAGCACGGGCAATCCCGTGTTGGATGCCAACTTGTACGACCTCTCGCGGCGTTTTTGTGGCGCGCACGACCCCGACACCGTGCTGCACCTGCTCGCCACGGTGATGAATGCCGCAGCGAGCCCGCTGGAGGAGCACGACCTGCAGATCATGGCGCAGTCGCTCAAGGAGATGTTTGCCGCTGATTGCATGTTTTTGCCCTACCGCAACGTGCGTAAAATTACCTGTTTCGGTTCGGCGCGCATCAAGGAAGACGAGCCCAGCTACAAAATTGCCCGCGATTTTGCCCGCCTGGCGGCGGCGCGCGGCTACATGGTCGTGACGGGAGGCGGGCCGGGCATCATGCAGGCCTGCAACGAGGGTGCGACGGAGCATTGCTCCTTCGGGCTCAACATCACGCTGCCCTACGAGCAACACCCCAACCATGTGGTTGCCGAGAGCGACAAGATGATGAATTTTTATTACTTCTTCACCCGCAAACTCAATTTTCTCAAGCAGACGGATGCGCTCGTCGCGTTCCCCGGCGGTTTCGGCACCATGGATGAGATTTTCGAGACCATCACGCTGATGCAGACGGGCAAGAGCACCATCTTCCCCATCGTGCTGCTCGACCCCACGGGCGAGACCTTCTGGGCGCGCTGGGAGCGCTTCATCGAGAAAGAGTTGCTGGAGGCGGGGCTGATTTCGCCCGAGGATATGCGCTTGATCTATGTCAGCAAGACGGCGGAGGATGCCTACGCCTGCATCGAGCACTTTTACCGCCGCTTTCATTCCTACTACTTCGACGGCGAGCAGATTTTCATCCGCGTGATGGAGCCCGTGTCGGAGGATAACCTGCAGTGGATTCGCACGGACTATGCCGATGTGCTGCCCAAGGGGGATTTGGTGCAGCTGACGAACGACGCGAACGACCCGGAGCCGAAGCTGGCGGGGCTGCCGCGCCTGCGCGCCACCTTCAAGCGCGGGCTGTACGCCCGCTTGCGCGAGCTGATAGACGTCATCAACGACTGAGCTGCGGCGCGCTCGGTGCGCGTGCGGTCGTGCGGCGGCGCGCGATCAGCAAAAGCACCCCGTCTGCCAAGCGTGGTGGGGCAGGCATCCTGCATTGAGTTCATAGCTAACATTTTTACTTGCTTCGGTAGGGACACAGCTGTATAAATGCGCGAGACATCGGATTCCGCCACCTGTCCTCGCACCATGAAACCGCATCTTCCCCTTTCTCTCCGCAAAGCTCTGTACGCCGCCATGGCGCTGTCCTGCGCCGGCGCTTTTGCGTATTCCATGACCATCCCCGCGCCCTTCCTGCCCGCTGACCTTGTAGACAGCGCGACAGAAACGGCCGAGGAGCTGTCTCTCCCTGCGGTGCTGTCATTCACCGCGTCGCCCCCCCTCCGCACAGCCGCGAGCCCCGCGCAGCCATCAATGGCGAGTGCTACCTCTACCCCCGCCGTCGCAAGCGCCGAGCCGGCGAGTTCCTCCCTTTCCGACAGCAGCGTGAAGACCGTCGGCATGCAGAAGACTCTTGCATTCACCTCCGACACTCCCGAACTGAACATCGAGGAAGGCACCACGGTGATGAGCGGCTCCACCTCCACCGCAGGCAGCTCCGCCAGCACCGTTTTGGAAGATGCAGACGATGCGGCGCGCTATGTGCGCGTCAACCACGATACACCGATAACAGAGCGAACCGTATGGGAGGGGTATTCCCGCGAGGTGATTTTCCAAGGGAACAGCGCCGGAGCCATTCTTGCGAGCAACTCGCTGACATTCAACAACAACGGCACCATCCGCTTCAGTGGGAATACGGCCTCTTCCGGCGGAGCCATCTACGCGATGGCGAGTGTGGAGTTCCGCGACAACGGTGACATCAACTTCAGCAGCAATAGCGCCACGAGCTCCGGCGGAGCCATCTACGCGATGGGGAGCATGAAATTCAGCGGCAACGGCGACATCGATTTCAGCAGCAACAGCAGCGATCATGAATACGGATCTGCGATTTATGTCAAAGGCGATTTGAGCTTTAGCGATAATGACTCCGTCCGTTTTAGTGCTAACAGCTTCAGCGGTAGCAGCACGTACTATCAGTATGGCGGCGCAATCTATACCGAAGGTGCGCTGAGTTTCGTGGATAATGGTTCCGTAACATTTAGTGATAACACCGCTAGCGGCAATAACTTGTCCACAGTGACCGGCGGCGCAATCTATGCAGGGGGGGATCTGAGTTTCATCGGGAATGACTCCGTCAGTTTCTGTAATAACATCGTCGGCTTCACTGTTGAAATCACCGGCCATAGCGGTCCCTCTTGGAGAGGCGGTGCGATCTATGCCGGTCGAGCGTTGAATATCAGCGACAACAGCTCTGTGCTCTTTAGCGGAAATGCTGCCGCTCGCACATCCGGGTACGGCGGCGCTATCTATGCACTGGGTGACGTGAGTATTAGCGGTAACAGCACGGTGAGCTTCGGCGATAACAGCGCACTTGTAGACGGTGGCGCAATCTATGCCTGCAGTAAGCTGAGCTTCAACAACAACGGCGATATTGACTTCAGCGGAAACCATGGAACTTCTTATGGCGGTGCGATCTATGCAAAGGGTGAGCTGCTCTTCAGCAACAATGGTACCGTCAGCTTCAGCCGCAACATGGTCGACATCGGTTATTATTATGGCGGTGCGATTTGTGCAGAGGACAAGTTGAGCTTCATCGACAACAGATCCTTGAGCTTCAGCGGAAACGGAGACGATTCGTACGGGTGGTACGGGTACGGAGGTGCGATCTATGCAAAGGGCGAGCTGCTTTTCAGCAACAGCGGAGACATGAACTTCAGCGGCAACGTATGCTCCTACTACGGCGGTGCGATCTATGCCTGTAGTACGCTGAGCTTCTGCGGTAACGGTGATCTCAGCTTCAGCGACAGCCGTGCAGGAGAGGACGGAGGCGCCATCTACGCAAAGGGCGAGCTGCTTTTCAGTGACAACGGCGACATCAGCTTCAGCGGAAACAGTGGCTACAGCGGTAGAGGTGGAACATACAGTACAGGTGGCGCGATTTTTGCAGAAAGTAAGCTGAGCTTCATCGGGAATGACTCCGTTTGCGTCAGCGGCAACACCGCAGGTAATCGGGGCGGCGCCATCCGTGCCTGTAGTGAGCTGGTATTTAATGACAACAGTGTCATTAACTTTAGTGATAATAATATCTTCAGCGCTAGCAATACAAGCTATCCGTATGGCGGTGCAATCTATGCAGAGACTGCGCTGAGCTTCACGGGCAATGGCTCCATCCGTTTCAGTGATAACATTGCCAGCGGCAATAACTGGACCTCAGTGACCGGCGGTGCAATCTACGCAAAGGGAGGGCTGCTCTTCAGTGGCAACGTCGACATCAGCTTCTGCGAAAACAGCAGCGGCGCCTCCGGCGGTGCGATCTATGCAGCTAGCACACTGAGCTTCAACAATAACGAGGCCATCAGCTTCAGCAAAAACGATGTCGGCATTGCTGGCGGCGCGGTCTATGCTGCTAGTGAAGTGAGCTTCACCAACAACGCTGTCATCAGCTTCAACGAAAGCCATGCCGGTATTGATGGCGGAGCAATCTATGTCACTAGTACGCTAAGCTTCAACAACAACAATATCGTTAGATTCAGCGAAAATGTGTCCACCGGAAACGATTATGATGTCAGCGGTGGGGCAATCTATGGAAACTCCGACAGCGCACTGAGTTTCAGCAACAATGGCGACATTCTCTTCGAAGGCAATAGCGCTGTTGTTGAAGGTACTCGTTTGATTGCCATCGCCGGTGGCGGTGCGATTTCGACGCTCGGCACGCTGAGCCTTCTTGATAACAGCTCCATCACCTTCAAGGATAATGACGCTACACTCCGCACTGCCAACGTCGATAAGAATTGTAAATGCGATGAGTATATCTACGGCGGCGCTATTGAGGGGTACTCCGTGCTCTTCAGCGGCAACGGTGCCATCAACTTCTGCGGGAACAGTGCCTTTTCTGCAGAAGACGGGGAGGGTAGATTGGATCAAGGCTCCGGCGGAGGTGCGGTTTATGCATCGGGTGAGCTGAGTTTTAACGACAATGATTCTATCACCTTTAGCGGCAACCGCAGCAGCGGCTATGGCGGAGCAATCTATGCAAAGGGAGATCTGATCTTCAGCGGCAACGGTGTCATTAACTTCAGCGATAACAGCAGCAGTAGAGGTGGCGGCGCGATCTATACGTATAAAAAGTCGGGGCTGAGCTTGAGTTTCAGTGACAACGGTGACATCAGCTTCAGTGGCAACAGCAGCGGTGCGATTGATGCTGGTAGTGCGCTTAGCTTTAACAACAACGGAGACATCAGTTTCAGCGAAAACAGCAGCGACGCTGGCGGTGCGATCCTCGCAAATGGAAAGCTGCTCTTCAGTGACAACGGCGATATCAGTTTCAGCGAAAACAGCAGCGGCTCCGGCGGTGCGATTTGCACAAATGGAGAGCTGCTCTTCAGTGACAACGGCGACATCAGTTTCAGCGGCAACCGCAGTAACAACTCCGGCGGTGCGATTTATGGAACTTACGGCCGTACGCTGAGCTTCAGCAACAACGATGCCATCAGCTTCAGTGGCAACAGCAGCAGAGACGACGGCGGTGCGATTTATGCAAATGGGGATCTGCTCTTTAACAGCAACGGCGACATCACCGTCAGCGGTAATCTGAACAGCGGCTCCATAAGTAAAGGCGGTGCTATTTATTCGAGGAGAGGCGCCTTGACCATTCAGGGAGCTGCTTTGTTTGAAAAGAATATAGAATCGTGGATGTCTTCACCCCGCCTGCGCAGTATTTACCAAGAATCGGGCAACGGCACTCTGGAGCTGAGCGCGGCGAGCGGCAAGAGCATTGAGTTCCGCGACAGCATCTACTCCGGCGCAAGCAGTGCCATCCTCAACCGCGATTATGCCAAGAGCGATGGCAGCATGCAACGAGCCGACGGCACCATCCGCTTCACCGGCGCTACCGCCGCCGCTGACTTGGCAGAAATGAAAGGCAGCGCCGGCACGACCGAGGAATTGACCAATTCCCTGACCAGCGTCATTACCGGGCAGGTGCAGCTCATGGGCGGCACGCTGGCGGTGGAAGACGGCGCCATCCTCCAAGTGGGCGGGCTCATCACCACCGATGATGCCCCCGCTGACATCATGCTGCACAACGGAAGCCTGAGCGCGCTCGCCGAAGACGGCGCCATCACCCTGGGCAGCGGCAGCATCCTGAGCATGAGCGGCACGAGCAGTCTCTCCGGCGCCATCTCCACCGTCGAGCACATCCAAGCCACGGTGGATCTCTCGCTCGCGCAGCAGGGCGTCGCCCAACTGGGGCTGTACGGCAGCCTTCTGACTTCCGGCATCGAGTTGACGATTACCGGCCTGCCGACAGTGGATCGGGGCACCTATGTTCTCTTAGATGCCTCGGCCACGCTGGCCGAGGGGCAGCATTGGCAGGACATCGTCAGTGCGAACCTGACCGAGGGGGAGGCATCCCTATTGCGCTGGGATGGCAACCGACTCCTTTACGACTGCAACCTCTACTCCTACATTTATAGCGACTCTTCGTCCCCCTTGCTGCTCACCGAAGATCGCACATGGCAGGACTACGACGTCGTTCGATTCAAAAATAATACAAGTGGTGCCATCAATGATGCAGATGGGGGATACACCGCCACCTTCTCCGGCTGTGGTACGGTCGCTTTTGACGGTAACAGTTCCGACGCCAGTGGCGGCGCCATGAGAGCCACGGTCAATATCAGCGACTGCGATGAGGTCACCTTCAGCGGCAACAGCACCAACAGATCCGGCGGTGCCATCTCCGGCAGGACGACCATTAGCGACTGCGGCACCGTCACCTTCAGCGGCAACGGAGCGAGCCTGCACGGCGGCGCGCTTTACGGCAATACGACCATGAGCGACTGTGGCACGCTCACCTTCAGCGGCAATAGCTCGAGTGTTTACGGCGGCGCGATTGAAGGCAATACGACCATCAGCGCCTGCGACATCGTCACCTTCAGCGGCAATAGCTCGGGCGGTTACGGCGGCGCGATTGACGGCAATAC
>CAMACY010000024.1 GCA_945831585.1 uncultured bacterium
TGTAGATGAAAACATAGTGCTCATTTGATTTTACAGAAAGAAGTTTACACTAGCGTCCAAGAGGTTGAGATTATGAAAAATGGTTCTTTCATTAACATGTATGCATATTCGCTTTTAAGTGTTGGTCTGTGGACAGTTTTATTATATCTTCCTTTTGTATACTTCTCTCCTAGGGGGCATCATCTCGGAGAATGTGCCATGTATGCATTGATATGTTGCGCTATTCTAGCCTTGTCTTTTATGATGACATTAGTTTACAAGCTATTTTCTCTCATAAAAACATCCCCTTTGAAGAGAGATGTGATATTTATTTTTTGCATTTCATTTTTATATCTTCCGATTTCACTATTTACAATATATAAAGAAGGGATGATCCATTCGATATTTTCGATGGAAATGATGAATGTTTTGTTTAATTTCAAACTTTATATACTCGGTGTTTTGATACTTCCGGCTCCCTTTCTCTTCGTTTATTTGCTGCGCCGTGCCGGAAGAAAAATATTGCATCCTAAGTCATCAAGCTCGCTGAGTTTATACCCATTCCGGATGCCAAAATAACCAAAGAAACACTCGATTCTTTGCAAATCGGCTCAATGAGAATGGCAGCGCAAGTTTTTTTCTGTAAAATCTCTGTCATTGGTGCAACGTTCGTTTGCGGCTAAGCAGCGGGATGTTGAGGCTGAATCAAGTTGAGCGCAGCAATGGCTTACTTCAGTAGCAGAAACGCCGTTTCCGCCACAAATCTCATTCATCACCTTAGCGACTTTGCGGGTAGAAACACCTTGCAGATACATCTCGGCAATAGCGAGGTTGAGAGACCTGTCCATTCGAGAGCCTCTTTCAAACCCGAGGATGATGGGGATAAAGGGCGTCTGCGAATTCCTGACCTGCGGGACATCCGGAGTCATTTGCCCGGTGGACGTCCGAAGGGTGCGAGCTTTGAAGCCATGACGCTGACCATTCCGTGTAGACGATTGCGGAAATAGGCGGCGCGGTAGCTCGCAAAGCTGTGGCGCAGAAGCTCCGGCACCCGCCGTCACGCGCGGCGACGGCGGCGCAGGCAGAGCGCGCTGAGCGCCAGCAGCGAGAGGGTGGCGGTTGCGGGTTCGGGAACGCTCATCAGGCTCAGGGTGCCGTTGTGGTAGCTCAGCCGGGTGTTGCCGTCCAGGTTGGCGAAGTAGGCCGAGGCATCCCAGTCGCCGGAGCTGACGGTCTCACTGTAGCTGACGGGGCTGTCCGCATCGACCGCGATCGCCAGGGCACTAAGCTCTTGGAACACGAGCGAACCGACTCCCGTTGCCAGGGTGACGCTCCCGTTGGTGGCAAGCCCGTCCAGCATGCTATCGGCAAGCAGAATGGCGCTGCCGAGAGCAAGTCTGTTGCCGTTGAGCTCCACGCTGCCGCCCAGTGTCAGGCGTACGCCGGAGGCGAGCTCAAGATTCGTCTCCAGGCTCGTGCCTTCTGCCAGCCGCAGTTCCCCGCCCACGCGCAGGCTGCCGACGGCTCCGTTGCCGTCGCGCACACTCAGCGTGTGCGCGCCTTCGCTGACCAAGGTGTGCAGCTCGGTGGCAGTATTGGTGAGGAGTCGGATGTCACCCGCCGTGGCGTAGGCTCCCACCAGTGCGTTTTCACCCGAGCTCCTGAGATCGACACTCAGCGTGCCACCGCCGGCATTCTCGACCTCGGCCTGTACCAGTTTGTTGCTGATGCTGCCGTTCGCTGCGGTGCTGCTGAGTCGCGCCTTGGTGACGGTGAACGAGCTTTCCGTGGCGGCGTAGCCACCGTTACCTCCGGTCTTGGTGATGGTCGCCGTGCTGCTGCTGTCCAAGCCTGTGAGGGTGATGGCACCGCGCGTCAGCGAGGCACCTTTTTGCAGGATGACCTTGGAGCTTGCCGACATGTTGAGGGCGGAGGTCACGGTCAGCGCGCTGCCTTCGTTGACTTGCAACTGCAGGGAGCCGCTGTTGTACGCCAGCCCCAGCGTGCCGATGCTGTTGGCGGCTCCGGTATCCAATACGATCCGTCCCGCTGTGCCGCGCAGCGTGCCTGTGCTGTTGAGGCGCTCCTTGATGGTGAGGCTCAGGCTGCTCTTCCCCTCCATGGTCAGGGTGTTCCCGCCGACATAACTTCCGATGGTGACGGCACCCCCGCCCGTGAGCGTTGTGGCGGCGGACACGTTCAGGGTATCGTCGATGTTCAGCACGCCGTCCACCTTCATGGTGAGCCCCCAGCCATTGAGCAAGGATTTTGCATTAAGCGTAACCCCATTTTCCACGTTCAGGGTGTTGCCGGCGGCAAACATCTTGATTTGCTTGTCAACGGTGTAGTTCGCGCTTGCCTCATCCGCAGCCTTGGAGAAGGTCGCCGTGGCTCCCGAGAGCCGCAGCTCCGCCATCTGCGAGCCGCTCTTGGCAAAGGTGAGCTTCGCCCCCGAAGCGACCACCCAGGCGCCATCCTTGGTGGCGTCGTTGACGGTGGCGGAATAATCCTTGGCAGAGGCGACTCCCTCCACCCGCACGCTGCTGCCGCCGGCGATGTTGACCCGCGCCGCTCCCTCCAGCGCGAGGCTGCTGCTCAGGGTGCCGTTGCCGAGGGTGGCTACGCCGCTCGTGAGGCGGGTGGTGCCGGCAAAGCTGCCGAGATTGAGGGTGTTGGTGCCCGTATTGGCCAGCGCCAGGCGCAGGGTGCCGCTGCCGCTCAGGGTGGCGAGGTTGATTGCGCCGCTGCGTGTGCCGCTCAGCGCCAGTGTCACCCCCTCGCCCAGCGCGGTGCTGCCGGTGCCGTCGAGGCTATTGACGGTCAGGACGGTGCCGTCGCCGCTGAGGTTCAGGCGTCTCCCCTCATCCACCGTCAGGGTGTTTGCTTGCAGGTTCTCCGCCAGCGTCATATCGGCGTCGCTGCTGAAGCGCACGTTGTCCGTGTGGACAAAGGCGGTGTTACTGCCGTTCCAATCCCAGTTGCTGCTGCTGCTGTCCCAGGTGCCGCTGCTGCCGCCGTTCCACACCAGGTCGGCGCGGTTCAGGGCACCGATGATGATGGTGCCGTTGCCGAAGCTGAGCTCGGCGCGTCCCATGAGCGAGCCGTTGAACATGAGGTTGCGAGCGCTCAGGCTGTCCCAGCCCCGCAGGTTCTCGGCCGTGGCGCCGCTGAACACGGTGTAGGTCGTATCTGCTGTCAGCTCCGTGCCGAGGTTGAGAAGGGCTCCGCTGCTGAAGCTCAGCGAAGAGCGTTCACCCAAGGCAATGCCCGCGCTGAAATCAATCCCCGAGAGCGCCAGCACGGCTCCGTCGGCAATGCTGACGGAGAAGGCGCTGCCCAGCATGGAGGCCGAGGCGGCGTTGACGTTCAGGCTGCCTTCCTGAATGCTGATGCTGCCGTTAAAGGCGCCCGAGCTGCCCAACAGCCGCTGCGTACCCGCCCCGGTTTTGGTGAGGTTGACGTTGGCGCCGATGGCGCCGCTGTAGCTGCAGTCGCTCTCGGCGGCGGTGTCAATGACCAGGGTGCGCGCGCTGTCGGCCGCGGTGATGCTCGTTGCCTGTGCCGCGACGCTACCGGCAAAGACCTCGGCCTTGCTCGTGCCCGATTTCAGGCCGGCGATGGTCACGTTGTCGGCTTTGAGCCCGAGGTAGAGCTTGGAGGCGGCCGCACTCGAGGCGCTGCTGTTGAGGTCAATGACGGCGTTCTTGGTGATCTCGCCGTTGGCGATGACGAGTGCCGCGGGGCGCGCATTGCCGCTGTTGTTGGTGATGTTGAGCTGAATGGTTCCGGCAAAGTTGCCGACGTCGCCCTCAGGTGTGCCCAACTCGTAGACGGAGACGACGGAAGAGCTTGCTCCCTTGTTGAAGACGAGGGTGGCGCTGGTAATGCCCTCAGCCAATTGCAGGCTGCCGAAGCGGTTGTAGCCTGAGTTGTAGGTGTCGGCAAAGCTGGCGCCGGTGCCCGCGAGCTCCAGCGTGCCAATATCCGTGAAGCTGCTCGGCTGCTGTGCGTCGTAGATCTGGAACACGGCGCCCTGCCCCAGCGATACGGTGCCGAGGCTCTTGCCCTCGCCCGAGTCGGCGCTTTGGTTCCTAATGGCGAGGGTGACCCCCGCGCCGACTTCGGTGCGCTTGAGTTCAATGCCGTCGAGATTGGTTGTGAAGCTCTTCCCGCTGCCGGAGAGCACCAGGGTGTCGGCTTTGAGGGCGCCGCTGTTGTAGCTGGTGTTGCCGCTGAGGTCCAGCGCGAGGGTGCCGCCTTGTGTGGCGTCAAGGTCGAAGCTCAGCGCTCCGGAGACCTGCGTGAGGCGGAGGCTGCCGCCCAGGTCGAGCCGGTCGACATGCAGCGCGGGGAGCGCAGCGGTGGCCGAGGCGCCGCTGCTCACGCTGAGCGCCGGGGCCTCAAGGTCGGTTGCCAAGGTGATGTTCTGCCCGGCGATGAAGACAGCCCCCGCAGCGGCGATGCTGCCCGAGCCGCTGAATCGGTAGTCCGATTCCGTTACCATGAAGTTGGTCACGAAGACATCGCTGTTCACGCTCACGTCGCGCGAGCCTCCCGCGGCAAAGCATACGCTGTCGCCGTCGTAGAAGCGTGTGGCGAGGGGCTGATCATCCTCCCCGGGCATGAGCCACTGCTCGCGGCTCTTGTCCCAGTTGCCGTCCGTGCCGTTCCAGGTCAGGTTGGCCTCGGCGCCGAGGAGGACGTGGAGGGCAGCGGCGCTTTGGGTGATGCTCAGGCGCCCGGCACGCATGTCCGTCATCGCCACGCCGTCGAGGAGGAAGTCGGCGGTGCCGAGCTCATGTGCATAGCTGATGCTGCCGCCGTAGAGCAGGGTGAAGCCCGTGGTGCTCTGCAGCTGAGAGTGCAGGTTGAAGCGGATATCTTCGCCCAGCGCGATGCTGCCGCTGTTGAGGATGGTGGCCACGGTGTCGATACTTCCGTTGAGCTGCAGGGTGCCTTCGTTGGTCACTTGCCCCGTCAGGGCGGCGTTGTCGGTGATGCTCAGGGTGCTGCCCGCATCGATTTGCACGCTGCCGCTGAGGGCGGCGTGCCCCAACTCCAGGCGACCTTCCTGCACGCGCAGGTCGCCCGCTTGCAGGTCGGCGAGCTTTTGGGTGCTGCTGTTGCTCTTGCTGAGGGCGGAGACGCCTTGCAGGGTGCCGCTGAAGGTGGCGTCATCGGCGCCGACGAGTTTGAGCGCGTGATTCTGCATGTTGACGCTGCCGCTGCCCTTGAGTCCGCTGATGCTCAGGTCGACGTTGCTTTGGAGCGCGCCGCCGCTCTGCACGGTGACGCTGCCGCTGCCCAGTGCGTTGCTGCCGGAGGTGATGAGGGTGCCGCCGGTGATGGTGGTGCCGCCGCTGTAGCTGTTGTTGCCGCTCAGGGTAAGGTTGGAATCCACGGTCAGCGCGAGCGCCCCCGTGGCGTCATCGCTGATGGCGCCGCTAATGGTCCAGCGATTCGTGCGCCCGGGGGTTTGCGTGAGGCTCAGCAGCCCATGCCCGCTGACGCTTCCCGCAACGACGAGGTAGGAGCCGTTGTACGAGCCGGCCATGCGCGCACTGCCTTCGATGTTGATGTTCGCGGTGACATTATGCCAGGTGGCTCCGTTGTCGAGTTGCAGCAGCGCATGGTCGCGCAGGCGGATGCGCGTCGCGCTCCCGTTGATGGAGCTATCGTTGAAGAGTAGCAGGGTGGTGTTTTCCCCGCTGACGTCGATGTTGCGGATGGAGCTGAAGACGCCGCTGAGGGTGGTGGTGCCGCCCCGGAGGTCGAGCGAGCCCGCCAGCCCGGGGGTGTTGATGGTCAGCGCTGCGGCGCCTTCTTTGATGATGGTGCCGCTGAAATCGCTGCCCGCGCCCAGGGTCATTGTGCCGCTCTGCTGGCAGAGCCGATAGTCGCCGCTGCCCCAAATGGTGGCGCTGTTGGCACCCGCGGTGTGGTGTTCGGCGCTCAGCCCGCCGTCGATGAAGAGGGTGGCGCCGTTCAGGGTGAAGGCTCGCTCATCCGAACCCAGGCGGAGGCTGTTGCCCGCGCTGCCGCTGCTGTCGCGCAGCTCCAGCGTTGCGGCGGCGAGGCTGGTGCTGTCATCCAGGTGGATGCCGCAGTGCCCGTTGAGGTCGAGCATCACCGCGCCTGTCCCGGCGCGGAGGGCAGCGGAGGCGCCTTCGATGTTGTCGGCGGCGTAGCGCAGGGTGCCGCCGTCAAAGGTGACGGTGGCGCCGCCCGCCAGGGCATCGGGGGTGCTGAGCGCCGCCGTGCCGCCCGCGGTGAGGGAGACGGAGCCGCCCTGCATGGCGCCCGCCACGGCGAGGGAGAGCAGCGCCCCGCTGCCGCCTACGTTGACGGTGGTGTCGCTCATCGCACCGCTGCTGTTGAGCGCTAAGTGTCCGTGGCTCACGCTCACCCCCTCGGAGAAGCGGTTGCCGCTGTTCACGAGGCTCAGGTCGGCGCCGTCAACGATGCTGAGGCTGGTGCCTTGCAGGGCTCCGGCGCCCTCAAAGCTGTAATAGCATGCGCCCGAGAGGATAACGGCACCGTTGGTCTCCACCGTCTGAGCAAAGCTAATGCGCTCGCGGTTTTCGGCGCTGTTGCCCTCGGCTACGCCCAGGGCATCCAGCACGGCGGTGTTAGCGCTGTCGTAGGCCAGCGGGGTGTCGCTGCCGTCTTTCTGCCAGTGGGCGGAGTTCCACTCGGTGGAGCTGTCGTTGTGCTGCCAGAATTGGCGGGTGTCGCCCGCTACGACCAGTTGCAGGATGCCGTTGGTTCCCGTCTGCAGGCTCAGGCGGCTGTCGGAGCCCTCGGCCAGCGCAAAGCTGCAGCCGCTGACGTCGTTGCCGATGAGGGTGTAGCGCCCGGCAACCAGGCGCCCGGCTTCATTGAGGGTGACGGAGATGGTGCTGTCCGCCGCCGTCAGCCCGTCTGCCGAGCCCAGTTGCAGGGCGCTGCCCGAGTAGCCCGAGCGGAAGTCGAAGTTCAGGCTGAGGGAGGCGGCATCGCCGCTGCCGCTCAGGGAGCTGAATTGATACACGCCGTCTCCTTGCAGCGCGAGGCTGAGGCTGTCGCTGTAGCTGAGTGCCAGGGCGCTGTCCGAGGCGGCGGCATCCAGCAGGGTCAGCGCGGAGCCCGAGCCCATGGCCAGGGTGCCTGTCAGGCTGCTCGCGCCAAGCACCAGCTCGGAGCCGTCTGCCACGGTGACGGTGCCGCTACCCGCAATGCCGCCTTCCAGGCGCAGCACCCCGCTGTCCGAGCTGCCGAGGCGGAGGCTCGCGCCCGTCATGGCAATCTGCCCCGTGAGCCGCAGGGTGTTGTTGGCGGCGGTGATTTGCGCGCCCTCTGCGGCGCGGAAGCTGTTGTCGTAGTGGTAGATGACGGCGCTGTCCGCGCTGCCCGAGCCGAGGAAGCGCAGGCTCCGCCCAGCGTTGATGGTGACGCTGCCGAGCCCGAGCGCGGTGGAGTGCTGGCTCTGCGCCGTGCCGCCTCTGAGCTCCAGTGCGCCGCCGTTGAGCACGAGCGCTCCGTAGGTACTGGCGGCGCTCGCGTTGAAGCTGAGGGTTTGGTTGCCGACCAGGGTCAGGGTTTTGCCCTCGCCGTAGATGTTGCCGCGGATGGTGCCGCCCAGACAACCGGCGGCTCCGTAGCCCATGTAGCCCTTGTTGCTGGAGCTGTTGACCTGCGCCCAGGAGGCGATGGAGGCATCGGCTGCCAGGGTGACATTGCCGGTGATGGTGGAGCCGCAGTCTACGCTCAGGGCGCCGCCCGTGAAGCCGTCGGATACCAGTTGGTAGCTGAAGCCCTCACCGGCAGACAGGTTGCCGTTGCCGAAGCCGTTGCCGCTGATCACGTAGTCGGCTGCGGAGGTGATGCGGGCGGTGGAGGTGAGCTTGATTTGGTTGGTGACGCGCGCTTGGCTGCCGTCGGTGATGACGATGGTGGCGTTGTTGGTGCCGGCGGCATTGCCGCCGGTGACGTAGAAGCGCGTGTTGTTGATGACCTCAATGTCGCCCGTGAAGCCGCTACTGGCTCCCAAGGCGAGCACGTTGCCGCCGGAGCTGATTTGCACGGTGCCGTTGCCGCTGAGACTTTGGGCGATGTCGCATTTGGTCTTGCTGTTGGCATCGACGCCGACAGATCCGTTGTACCTAGTTAGGTTGAGGGTGAGGGTGGCGCCTTCGTTGATGAATATGGTGTTGGTGGCAGCGCCTAGCGCGTTCTTGGTGCTTGCTGTGACACTGGCTCGCACGCTGCCCTCGGCGATGGTGAGCGAGCCGTTGAAGTTGCTGTTGTTACCGTTGAGTTGCAGGGTGCCGCTGCCGGTTTTGGTGATGTGCAGTTGTCCTTCGGTCGCGCTGCTGCCGCCCAGAGTTCCGGCCGCCAAGCTGGTGTCGCTTGTGTTGTGCAGGGTGATGTTGGCGTTGGCGAGGGAGTCGTTGACCAGCGCGCCGCCAACGGAGCTCAGGTTCTTGATGGTGGTCGTCTTGCCTTCTGCGTGCAGGGTGCCGCCCGCGCTCAGCACGGTCGCTGCCGCGCTGCTTACAGCCTCGGCATGCCCGAGGTACACATCCATGGTGCCGCTGACGCTCGCCTGCTGCAAGCCGCCGCCGATGCGCAGGGTGCCGGTGAAGCTGTTGGCGCGGTTCAGGGTGATTCGCCCGCCGCTCATGCCCTGCCCATCGATGAACACATCGTTGCTGCCCGCCAGCGCGGTGTCGAGCACCAGCGCACCGTTGCCGCCGAAGCGGTAGCCCGCCGTATCAGGGGTGAGCTGCCCGCTGTAGTGCACGGGAGTATCGCCCGTGGCACCGATCGCCAGCTGCATGCCGCGCAGATCCAAGGTTTCGTCACTGTCGGCGGAGAGGGAGACGATGCCTGCGGAGTCGGCGCTGAAAATGGGCAGCTGGTCTGCCGCATGTAGTTCCATGCTGTTGCCGTAGGTCAGCGCTACGCGGGCGCTGCCCAGCGCGGCCAAGTTCGTATATTTGAGGATGTTGCCGGAGCCTTGGATGACGATGTTGCCCGACATGCTGTTGGCACTGTTGGTGAGCCACACGGTGCCGGAGCTGTCCGCGTTGCCGATGTAAAGGGTGTGTTCACCCTCCATCAGGTAGTTGACGTAGAGCTCGCCCCCGCCGCCGCCCAGGTGCCAAGCGCCGTCCTGCTGGGTCAGCAGCGTTTCGCTCGTGCCGCGCGTGCCGTACTCCACGCGCCCCTCGGCGCCGATGAGCAGCCCGGAGTAGCCCGAGACATCGAGCTGGGTGCCGCTGACGGTTTGCTCCGTGAGCGCCAGAACACCCCGGGAATCGGTGGTGACGCGGGTGAGGAGGTCATGGGCGCTGATGCCCGTTCGGACGATGAGGGCACCGGCGGCGTCGATGGTCCAGCTGCCGCCCAGCCCGGCTCCGTCCGTGATGCTCAGCGTGCCCGCATGCACGGCGTGGGCACCGGCGGCGCGCACTTGCCCCTCCACCACGAGCGCGCCCGCCCCCTCTTTGCTCAGACTGCCCGCGCCGGAGATGTTGCCCTTCATGTAGGTGGGCACCTCGCCGTTGGTGTTGGTAGCGCTCATCGCGGAGCTGCTGCCTTGCAGCTCTACGTTGCCGATGAGGGAGTAGAAGCGATTTTCGGCGGTGCTCATGTCGCGGCGGGCGCCGCCGTTGAGCGATTCCTGAGTCTTGTTAACCAAGCCGTTGAGGGTGAACGTTGCGCCGTCCTCCACCACGACATTGCCCGCCATGAGGGCATGGTGCCCGATGCTGAAGGCTGCGCCGCTGCGCACCAGCACCTGAGCGCTTTGCAGCGAGGCATACACCCAGTCGTCGGCGTCGCGGTAGTTGTTGGCGTGCTCGGTGTTGAGCCCTTGCAGCCGCAGGGTGCCGGAGGCGACCTCAAAGCCGCCGTAGTTGTCGGAGTTGCCCGCCAGCGTGAAGGTACTGTCCGCAGCCCCTTGGTAAAGAACCTTGAGCTGTGCTCCCGCAGCGCTGCCCTCGTCAGTGAAGGAGCCTTTGTAGGTGCCGCTGCCCGTGAAGGTGAAGGTGGCGAGACCGGGGGTTGCGCAGCCCAGGGGGCTGGTGTTGCCGATGGCGGCGCCGTAGTCCTGATGGTCGATACTGCTCCAGGTGAGGTCGTGCCCGTTGAGGTTGAGCAGCCCGCCGCCGATGCCGAAGCTGAAGCTGTTGAACTGCCCGTCGCGCATGAGCACCACGCTGTCCACCCCGGCGCTCAGGCGCACGGAGTCTGCCGCCACGCCACCCTCGCGATCGAGCCGCACTTCGCCCGCGCGGATGATGTTGCCCTGCTCATCGTAGCGCAGCACACCGCCGCCCACGCTCAGCGCCACGTTGTTATCACCCGTGCCGGCGATGGTCCAGATACCCTCGCCCACCTTGCGCCAGTCTGCTCCCTGGGCGCCCGTGTAGGTGGTGGTGACGTGGGCTCCCTTGTTGACGATGAAGCCCGCGCTTTCGAGGCTGTAATCGCCGGCGGCCGCTTCCACGATGAAGTCGCCGCGGTCAAAGGTGACCGACCCGCAGCCGTTGTCAATGTTGCCTGCCAACTGAATGCGCAGCGGGCTGTCGCCCTCTGAGCCGGTGAAGAACACATCCTTGGCGGCTCCGGCGCTTCCCGCTTTTGCCGCGCCCTGCCAGGTCCAGCGGTGCGCGTCTCCCTGGGTGAGCGAGCCGTCGCTCTCGGCCGAGTCGGGGTTCCATGTCAGCACCCCGTCGGCAGCAGCAGCGTCGATGGTGTTGCGCATGGTGTTCTCCATGAAGGCGTTAATCCGCTCGGGAGTGTAACTCAGGCGCGTCCAGTTGCCCCAGGCGGTCGAGGTGCCCACGGAGAGCCCGCCGATCCATTCAAACTGTCCTTTCTCTGCGTTCCAGACAACGAGGGGGCTGCCGCTATCGCCCGAGTAGGTGCCGATGCCCAGCGGGTTGGTGTCGCTGCGGTTCAGGGAGAAGGCGACGTAGTACCAGTCAGCACCCTGCTTGTTGAGGGCGGTCAGCTTGACCGTGCCACCCAGCGGATTGGTGCCCACCGTAAGCCCCTGCAGCCCGGAGTTCGTGGCCGTCCAGGTGCCGCCGGTGCCGGTGCGGTAGGCAATGGTGCCGGGGGTGGCGAGCTGCTCCACATCCGCGCATTGGGGGAGGTAGTTGACCTCCGTCATGATTTTGGACAGGCGGAACACGGCGGTGTCGGCATCTCCCCAGCGCACACCGCTGCTGTCGGGGGTCGCACCGACAGAGGCTGTCATGTTGAAAGCCTTGCTGCTGCCTCGGTAGAAGGTGAGCGTGTATCTGTTGGTGCCCGGCACGCCCACATGCGAGGCGGTGCCCATGTACTGCGGGTTGATGAGGCAGGCTCCCCCGTTACCGGCCACGACACCGGAGTTCAGGAAGGCAAAGGAGCTCCAGCTCGGCATTTTCGCGATGGCGCCGCCCTCGCCGCTGCCGTCTGTTTTGCTGATGTAGATACCCGTCGTATTGCCCATCGTGCCCGAGACGCTGAAACCGGAGAGATCCGGGCGCCCGATGGCAAACTGACCCATATTCTGGCTGAAGTCCAAATAATCCTGAACAGCGTAATCATCGCGCACGACACCACCCCAAGCATGCGGGGTGAGCAGCGCAAGCGGCATCAGCGACAAAAGAACCTGACGGAGACGGAGAGGAAGATGGAGTTTCATGGCAGGTACCGGCAACAACCGACTCTCAGCATAGCAGCCAAGGGCGCTATTGCAAGGGAAAAAAGCAATTATCCGAAATTCATAAAATACAAAAGCATCCTACCCCGCACATTCCGTCCCAAGCGGCAACGCAGCCCGCATACAGGCGCACTTCCCGCTTGCGGGGGAGCGCGGAATCGGGTACAATGCACAGCGTGAGTTATCAGGTCTTTGCCAGAAAGTACCGCCCGCGCACCTTTGCCGATGTGCTTGGGCAGGAGCACGTCGTGCGAACGCTCTGCAACGCCATCGAGCAGAAGCGCCTGGCGCATGCCTACCTCTTCGTGGGCCCGCGCGGCACGGGCAAGACCTCCACCGCCCGCATTTTCGCCAAGGCGCTCAACTGCACGGGCGGCCCGCGGGTTGATTTTGACCCCGACGAGGATATCTGCCGCGAGATTGCCGAGGGGCGCAGCCTCGATGTGCTGGAGATTGACGGTGCCTCCAACCGTGGCATCGACAACATTCGCGACCTGCGCGACAATGTGCAGTTTGCGCCTGCGCGCGGGCAGTACCGTATCATTTACATCGACGAGGTACACATGCTGACCAAGGAGTCCTTCAACGCGCTGCTTAAGACGCTGGAAGAGCCCCCCGCGCATGTCATGTTTATCTTCGCGACGACGGAACCGCACAAGATTTTGCCCACGATTCTCTCGCGCTGCCAGCGCTTCGACCTGCGCCCCATCCCCGCCGACACGATTGCCAAACATCTGGTGCACATCGCGCAGCTGGAGGGGGTGAGCCTGAGCGAGGCGGCGGCCTTTGCCATCGCCCGCGTGGCAGACGGCGGCATGCGCGATGCGCAGTCCATGCTCGACCAGCTAGTGTCCTTCTGCGGCAACAAGATTGAGGAGACGCAGGTTAATGATATTTTCGGGGTGACGAGCCGCGAGACGGTGGCGCGCGCGCTGGATGCGCTGCTGGGGCGTCGGCTGCCCGAACTCTTGCACCTGATTCACGAACTCGCGGAGGCGGGGCGCGATATGGGGCAGATGCTCGCAGAGCTGATGAGCGCGCTGCGCGAACTGCTCGTGGCCAAGGTGGCGCCGGACGAGGCGGCGCTCTCGCTGCCGCCGGAATGGCGCGAGCGACTGATGGCGCAGCTGACGCGCTGCCCCGCCGACAAGCTCATGCGGCTGATGGAAATCCTGGCCACAGCGGAGGAGCGCCTGCACCGTAGCACGAACAAGCGCCTGCATCTGGAGATGGGGCTGATTCAGGCCGTGCATGCGCTCTCCGAGGCAAATATCAGCGACATCATCCGCGCCCTCAACGGCGCTCCACTGCCCCCCGAGACGCTGCCCGCGCCCGCCGCTACCGAGCCGCCGCTGCCTCCTGCTCCCGCCCCCTCGCAGGAGCCGGCACCCGCCCCGGCGCCCGCACCGCGCTCGGCCGACTTGCAGGTGCTGGATGACGCGCCGCCCTCCTTTGCCGCGCCCACGGCTCCCGCCGCCGCTCAGGCGCCTACCGAGGCTCCCGCGCCTGCCGAAACGCCCGGGCCTGTCGGGCCGCAGCCCTTCACGCCCGCCCTGTGGGAGCGGCTGCTGGAGCGGCTGCACGAGCTGGCACCGCTCAAGGCGGACATGCTGGGGCACACGCTGTTTGTGGAGGAGAATGAGGGGCGGCTGGTCATCGCCGTTCACCCGCAAGACACGGATACGCGCGATGCGCTGCTGGGCGAAGGGCTGCGCGAGCTGCTGCCGAGTCTGACGCAGGAGCTCTGTGGGCGCCCCGTTTCCCTGCACGTGGTGATGGAGGACACCCTGCCTCCCCCGGAGGCGATGGAGCCGCCGCCACCCCTACCCCTGCCGCAGACGGCGCCCAAGGCGCCCGCCCCCAAGCCGGCTCCCAAACCCGCAACCGAGAAAAGCGACAAGGCGGAGGCTCCGGCCTCGCTGCGCCCCACGGAGGAGGAGTTCTACCACGACCCCCTGGTGGAGCTGGCGCTCAAGGAGTTCCACGCCACCCTGCTGCGGCAGACCGACAGCTGAACACCCCCTACACACACCACATCCATGAATCTCCAAAAACTCATGAAACAGGCGCAGGCCATGCAGGCCAACATGGCGCAAGCGCAGGCTCGGCTGGCCGAGAAGCAGTTTACGGCGCAGGGCGCCGGCGGCAAGCTCAGCGTGACGGCCGACGGCACGGGCATGGTCACGGCGCTGCACATCGACCCTGCTGTTGTTGACCCCGATGATGTCGAGTTCCTGCAATCGCTGCTGCTTCGGACGGTGCAGGAGGCCATCGAAGGCTCCAAAAAGATGGCCGAGGCCGAGATGCGCAAAGTGACGGGCGGTCTGGGCTTCCCCATGTAATGTGTTTGCCGCCATGCACCGCGCTGTTCTTCCCCTGCTGCTCGCGGCGTCCTGTGCCTCGGCCGATACAGCTCGCGTGGCGCAGCTGCCCGCCAAAATTGTCCCCGAGCAGGCCACCACGCTAACCTTGGAGGCCGGCAGACTCTCCGACTGGCTGCCCCCCGAGGCCATTCGCCATGTGGAGCAGGGCGCGGTGCTGGCCGTGCTCAACAAGGAACGCACGGAGCAGGAGCGCGAGGAAATGGAGCTGCAGCTCGCCAAGGAGGAGCTCAACACGCGCGATGAAATCCGCAAGTTGCAGGCGCAGCGCCGCCAAATTGAGTTTTACCTGAAGCTCGACGCGCGCGAGCGCGCCTACGCCGACAGCCCCGCCCCCGGCGAAGAACCTGTGAGCCACGAGACGCTGCGCGATGTGGACGAGCGGCTTGCGCTGCTGCGTCGCATGCAGGAAAGCGCCGCGCGCATCAAGCGCAACGAGTTCCGCCGCAACCACGACAAGCTCACGCTGCGCATGCCCTTCAGCGGGCGGGTGCAGTACAGCGTCAAGCTGCCGCAAGATGGCGGCGCCCTTGACTATGTCCCCTCCCCCGGGCGTCCCTTTGCCACTGTGTGCGATGATTCGGCCTTCTACATCACCATCAACCTGAGCCGCGCCGACCTCACACAGCTCGCGCCCGAGAAGCTGCATGCCGCGGTCTCGCTGCCCGAGGGCAAGCAGCTCACCGCGCGCTATGACCATCGCCGCGTGGAGCAAGGCAACCACGGCGACATGCTCGTGTACTTCTTCCGCCTGCCGGCCGAGGAGCACGAAACGGCCTTCTCCCTGCTGGGCAGCAGCCCGACGGCTCAACTCTTCTACGACACGGGGGAAAACACCCTCACCGTGAGCAAGACCGACTTGGCCGCCCGCCCCGAGGCCGAGACCTGCCGCGATTGGGAGGAGCTCATCACCCGCCTGTACCCGGAGCACCACATCGTGGTCATCGGCGAGCGCGACATTGTCCTGCGCCCGACGGCTCCGCCCGATCCCTCATGAACCCTCTTGTCTGTCAGGATCTCTGCTACGCCTACATCCGGCGGCAGCCCGTCATCGCACATTTTTCGCACGAATTCCGCCCGGGCATCACCCTGCTCAAGGGCTACTCGGGCTCGGGCAAGACAACGCTGCTCAAGCTGCTGGCGGGCTATCTGCGCGCCGACAGCGGGCGCATCCTCACCCCCGGCGGCACGCCCGTGCGCTCGCGCCGCTACCTGCGCCGCGAGGTTTCCTACATGTTCCAAGGCATCAACCTGCTGCCGCTGCTGAGCGTGGAACGCAACCTGCGCATGGCCGCCGAGATGGCGGTGCTGCCCGGTCGGCGCTGGAAACCGCGCTGCGAACAGCTGCTGCGCGAGCTGGGGCTCACCGAGCTGCGCCACCGCCGCGCCGACAAACTCTCCGGCGGTCAGGCGCAGCGCGCGGCCCTCGCACGCACCCTGATGAAGGATACCCCCACAGTGCTGCTTGACGAGCCGACCTCGGGGCTGGACGACGGCAACACCGACATCATCAAACGGCTCGTGCGTAGCGATGGCGCGCAACGCATCTGCATCATCAGCACGCACGACAGCCGGCTCTTCGACATCGCCGATGAAATCCTTGATTTTGACCTTCCTGTATCTTGCTAAGGATACGCTGCACCGCTGGCTCACGCGCCTCTCCAGCCCGCTGGCGCGCGTGCTGGTGGTGTTTTTCCTGTCGCTCTGTGCGCTGTGCTTTCTGGGCAGCTATGTCATCTCCACCAAGGTGGTGCGCGATCGCATCGTCACCCGCGGCGGCGATCTGGTGTACACCACCGTCTTTGCACAGGGGGATGTGCCCCCCCCCCTCCCCTCCCGCGCCGAACTCGACGCGCGCTTCGCCGCAGACTCCTACTGTCTGCGGCAGGTAGGCTCCGCTGCCGCAGCGACCGACGCGCGCAAGCACATCGCCATCTACACCTACGACTTTTGCCGCATGCCGCAGATGGTACCGCTCATGGCGCCCGATGCCTCCCCCACCCTCCTCTACCCCGCCGACAGCGCCGACCTTACCCCCGGACCCTTCGACATCGCGCTCAACCGGGGCGGGGAGACGCTCCGCCGCACCATCATGGCGCGACCGCTGCCCGAGGGACACCTGCTCGGGCGCCTGCTGCCGCAAGGCGGCATCATCATCCAGCCCGAGCTGGCGCAAGATCTGTTCGGCGATACGACCCGCCACAGCATGTCGATGCTGCTGCTGCGCCTGCGCCGTCTCGACAGGGCCGAAGACCTGCACCGCGTCGAACGCTACCTGAAGAATCTCTGCCGGCTGGAGCACACCAACGCCGCCATCACCTCAGCGGCGGAACTCCTCGACGAGATGGACATCCTGCTGGGCAACCAAAACCAGTGTCGCGCCACCTTTTGCCTGGGCATCATCGGCATCGTGGGCATTCTGCTCACCGCGTTGGCCGGCATGGAATACCGCCAGAACGAATACATCTACACCCTCATGAAGAGCTTCGGCATTCACCCGATGTGGCTGGTGGGCGGCTTTGTGGCGGAAAACCTACTGCTGGTGGGCGCCGCCTTTGCCGCCGCCATCGCGGTCTTCATGCAGACGCAGCACATCATCATCCGCCAATTCTTCCCACGCGACAACTACCTGTTGAGCCTCAGCGAGATTGCGCCCGAAATTCGCCTCATCGCCCTAGCTCTTGCCCTCTGCGTCCTGCTCTCCTCGCTGCCCATTCTCATGGCCGCCAACCGCGAAATCGGGCGCGTCCTCAAATAAAAAAGTTTCGTCTGCATGACAAAAACCAACAGACTTTGAGCTTGCAACAACATGAGAATATGGTAGAACAAGGAGCGTTGCCACCCGCCATCCGGGGCACACTCAACCATCTAACCACATTACATACCATGGATATCCAAGTTGCCGTCCTGTGCGACTACGCCGCTGACTACCAGGGCAAGCTCTGCGTTCAGGGTGCTTTCGACACCCTCTTCACCCGCCAATTCCCCGTCATCCACCCCGCCTGCGCGCTGGCGCTGCGCCTCTGCCTCACCCCCGAGGACAGCGGTGACCACAAGCTGGGCATCTCCATCGTGGACGAGGACGGCGTTGCCCTCGACAAGGAGCGCATGCCCATCGTCGGCGACCTGCATGTGACCCTGCCCGAGGGTGCCACCTTCCTCACCCGCAACCTCATCATGAACTTCCAGGGTCTGCGCTTTGAGAAGAGCGGCAACTACAGCGTGGACATCACGCTGGACGGCGAGCTCGTTTCCCGCACGCCCCTGCGCCTGGTGCAGGTGCAGCAGCCCGAGGCCTAATGTGCTTCCCCGCACCCCTCCGCCCGCCCCGCCGCTCCGAGCGCGGGGCGGGCGCGTGATTTCCCGGCAGCCGCGCCGCGCTTTTCCTTTACAATCTGCCCGTTTTGTGCTAAACTCGCCCGCGCATGAACATGGACACTCTTCAGAAAGCGGCCAATGTAGCCCGCGGGTTAGCCATTGATGCCATTTTCGACAAAGCATCGGGACACATGGGGCTGCCGCTGGGCTGTGCGGAAATCGGAGCCGCACTCTACGGCGACCTCCTCAACATCAACCCCGCCGAGCCCCGCTGGCTCAACCGCGATCGCTTCATTCTCTCGGGCGGCCACGGCTCCATGTTCCTCTACGCCTGGCTCCACCTGGCCGGCTTTGCGGTCTCCATGGACGACATCCGCGCCTTCCGCACCAAGGGCTCCGCAACGCCGGGACACCCCGAGTTCAAGTGCTGCCCCGGCGTGGAATGCACCACCGGGCCGCTGGGTCAGGGCATCGCCAACGCCGTGGGCTTTGCCATCTCGGCCAAGCATGCGGCAGCGCGCTTCAACACCCCCGAGCACAGCATCTTCACGCAAACCATCTACTGCCTGGCGGGCGACGGTTGCATCGAGGAGGGCATTTCCCGCGAGGCGGCCGCCATCGCCGGCACCCTGAAGCTCGACAACCTCATCCTCATCTACGACGCCAACGGCATCACGCTGGACGCCCCCATCGAAGTCTCCCAAATTGACGATGTAGCCGCCTGCTTCACCGCGCAGGGCTGGGACGCGTTCACCATCGACGGCAATGATCTCGCGGAGGTGCACCGCACGCTGCGCTGCGCCCGGCTAGAGAAAAACGGCCGACCGAAGCTCATCATCGCCAAAACTGTCATCGCCAAGGGGGTGCCCGGCATCGAAGGCACGACCAAGGGACACGGCGAGGGCGGCGCCAAGCTCTGGAAAGAGGCACACGCCGCCTGGGGACTGCCCGAGCAGCAGTACTACGTCTCCGACGAGGTGCGCTGCTACATGGACACCCTGAAGGCCGAGCGCGCCGCCGCCTACGCCGCCTGGCTGGCGGATTACGAGGCCTGGCGCGCCGCCGAGCCCGCCAAGGCCGCGGAGCTGGACGCCTGCTGCGAGCTCTCCGTGCATTCGCAGGAAGCCCCCGTCAGCGATGCGGAGATTCCCCTCTTCCCGGCGGGCAGCAAGCTGGCCACCCGCGCCTCGGCCGCTGAGGCGGAGAACGCGCTGGCGGCGCACTGCCCGGGGTTGCTCTCGTTCAGCGCCGACCTTTTCTCCTCCAACAAGAACTATCTCAAGGGGCTGGGCGATTTCTCCGCCGCCGACTACAGCGGGCGCAATTTCTGGTGCGGCATCCGCGAGCACGCCATGGCCGCCATCGCCAACGGCGTGGCCTACGACGGCATCTTCCGCGTCTCCTGCGGCACCTTCTGCGTCTTTGTGGACTACATGCGCGCGGCCATCCGCGTGGCAGCGCTCTCGCACCTGCCTGTCACCTATGTGCTGACGCACGATTCCGTCGCCGTGGGCGAGGACGGCCCCACCCACCAGCCTGTCGAGACCGTGAGCGGGCTGCGCGTCATCCCCAACCTCGATGTCATCCGCCCGGCGGACGAGGAGGAAGCCGCGGGCGCGTGGATTTGCGCCCTGCGCCGCCGCGAGGGGCCCACCGCCCTCATCCTCACCCGCCAAAATGTGCCGAGCCTCAGCAGCAGCGTGCCGACTCTCAGCGCCGAGGCTCGCCGCTGCGGCACGCGCCGCGGCGCCTACATCGCCCGCAAAGAGAGCGGCGAGCTCCCGCGGCTCATCATCATCGCCAGCGGCAGCGAGGTCTACCTGGCCTGCGAGGCAGCCAAGCAGCTGGGCGACGATGTGCGCGTGGTCTCCATGCCCTCCATGTTCCGCTTCAACCTGCAGGACGCTGCCTACCAAGAGGAAATCCTCCCCGCCGCCTGCACCAAGCGCCTCTCCGTCGAGGCCGGCAGCACCGCCCTGTGGTACCGCTATGTGGGCGCGCAGGGCAAGATGATCGGCATCGACAACTTCGGCTTCTCCGCCCCCGGCGATCAGGTGCTCCGCGAGCTGGGCATGAACGTCGACAACATCGTCGCCACCGCACAGACACTCTGATTTCCCCCATCCACAACACAGGCATGGGCGCTCCGCCGGGCGACCATGCCTGTTTTTGTGCTTGCCGCTCCCGGCCAGCTCTGCTAGATTCAGGACTGTTCATGCAGCATCTCTCACCATACCTCAACCCCCTGTGGCCCCGGGCTGTCTGGGATGTCTCGGGAGCCTTTGTCTACGACCGCGAACTGGTGTCGTTCTTCGATTTCTGCAAGCAACTGCTGGGCTTTGAGCCTTTCCACATCGTGCATGGAGCTCCGCTCTGCGCCTGGAACAGCGGGCGTGTGCTCCGGCACATGGAGCGCAGCGCCGAGGAGATACGCACAGCAGGGTTAGCCTATGCCGAGCGCGGCATGGCACTCTACCTCACCTTCACCAACCTGATGCTCACGGAGGAGCATCTGCACAACCCGCTGTGCAACGCCCTCTGCACTTTTGCCGTGCGCCACAACCCCACCAAGCGCAACGCCGTCATTGTCGCCAGCGACTTGCTGCGCGAGCACCTGCGCAAGAATTACCCCGAGCTGCGGCTCATCTCCTCCATCCTCCGCATCACCAACGGCGGCGGCAAGGGCAAGATTGACGCCTACCGCCGCCTGGCCGAGCAGTACGACGAGGTCATGGTACACCCGGATGATGTGCTCAACGACGGTCTGCTGGAGCAGCTGGAGGACAAGGAGCGCTACATCCTGCTCATCAACGAGTACTGCATCCGCAACTGCCCGCTGCGCCCCCTGCACTACACGTCGCTCTCGCAGCTCTCGCTCGACATGAACAACACCGACACGAGCGAGTTCGATGCCAAACAGGCCAACAACGGCTGCCGCAACCTCTACACCCTGCTGACGGACGAGAAGCACGGCGTACTGGCGCTCAGCACCCCCGAAATCGCCCACCTGTACGACATGGGCTTCCGCCACTTCAAACTACAGGGGCGCGGGCACGCCAACGCGGCGGCCATCCTCTTCGACCTGCTGCGGCTGGTGCTGCGCAACGATGCGGAGGGCGAAAACGCCATGCACCGCCTCGGCCAGCGCTTCTGGGAATCCCTACTCGACCCCAACGCATGAACGCAAACCCCATCGATAAGCTGCGCTACCTCACCGAGGGCGATATGCCCGATGCTCTCTGGGCGGTCGAGGGCGCGTTCCGCTACGACCGCAGTCTGCAAGTCGCGCAAGATTTCCTGGCCGAGCGCGTGGCACTGCGCCGTTTTGAATACATCGCCGGAGCCATGCCCTGCCTCTGGTCACTGGACTATGTGGCGCAGCGCCGCCCCGTGACGCTGGACAACTATGTGCAGGCGCTGGAGCACTACGCCCGCAAGGGCGTGGGCGTGGTGCTCGTCTTCGACAACCCCTTCCTCACGCCCGAAGAGCTCGGCGACTCCTATGGCGCGCTGCTGACGCAGGAGCTCTACCGCCGCGACCGCGTGCGCCGCAACCGACTCTGCGTCGCCTCGGACGCGCTGGCCGCCCGCCTGCGCGAGCTCTGCCCCAAACTGCCGATGGACTGCCACCCCAACCGTCTCATCGCCGAAAAGGCGCGCCGCACCCCCGCTCTCTATGCCGAACTGGCCGCGCGCTACGACCGCGTGGTGCTGCACCCCGCCGACGGCAGCAAGGAGTCCCTGCTGCGCGAGCTACCGCAGCCCGAGCGCTTTGCCCTCGTGGTCAATGACCCCATGCTGCGCACCAACCCCGTGCGCCGCGAACTGCTCACGCTGCTCTCCGACATGCGCCGCCACCCCTACGATACCGACCTCATGCGCCGCAAGGCCGATTTGCTCTCCCGCAGCGGCGATCGGATGCTCGACCCGAACAACTTACAGCAGCAGGCCGCCTGCATCCTCACCCGCCGTGAAATGCACCGCGCCTACGAGCTCGGCTTCCGCCGCTTCTGCATCCAAAGCGCCCTCTTCGGCAATGAGATGACCCTGCTCTGGGATCTGTTCCGCTGCCTGTTCAACAACAGCCCCGAACACAGCCACCAAATGGCACTCATCGCCAATTCCGTCATGGCCGAGTTCGGGCGCGATGCCTACGATCTGCCCAGCGGGCTGCGACAGTTCACCTTCTCCCGCGACGAATAAGCTCGCCCCCGCCTCGAGGGAGGGAGAAAAACAACAACTTCGCATAATTTTTTGAACGCCGAAGCACGTTCGTGCGACCCAACCTCATGAATAATAACCTGACCACGAAATTGACGGAGGGGCTGCTGGCAGCCCAGAAAGCGGCACAATCGAGCGGTCGCGCGCAAATTCTCCCGGCCGACCTGCTGCTGGCGCTGGTGCAGAGCGAGGGCAGCGTGCTGGCGGCGGTGCTGAACAAGGCGGGGGTCGACCCGCAGCGACTCACCCGCGAGCTGCGGCAGCGTCTGGAGCGCGAGCCTCGGCAAATGGGCGGTGTGGTGCAAAGCGCGGGTCTAAGCCCCGCTCTGGATCGTGACCTGAATGCCGCCGAGGAGCAGCGCGCCGCGATGAAGGACGATTTCCTGAGCGTGGAGCATGTGGTGCTGGGCATCTTCAAGGTCGATGCCGATCTGCGCCGCCTGCTCGAGGACTGCGGGCTGACCGAGGCCAAGTACCTGCAAGCGCTCAAGGAGGTGCGCGGCAACCAGCGCATCACCGACCAGGATCCCGAAGGCAAATACCAAACGCTGGAGAAGTACGGCACCGACCTGACCGCGCGCGCCCGACAGGGCAAGATTGACCCCGTCATCGGTCGCGATGCGGAAATCCGCCGCGTGCTGCAAATCCTCTCGCGCCGCACCAAGAACAACCCCGTGCTCATCGGCGAGCCCGGCGTGGGCAAGACCGCCATTGCTGAGGGGCTGGCGCGCCGCATTGTCAACGGCGATGTGCCGGAGAGCATGCAGGGCAAGCGCCTCATTGCGCTCAACATCGGCAGCATGCTGGCGGGCGCCAAGTACCGCGGCGAGTTCGAGGAGCGACTCAAGGCCTTCATCAAGGAGGTGACGGCGGCCGAGGGCAAGATTATCCTCTTCATCGACGAGCTGCACACGCTGGTGGGCGCCGGCGCGGGCGGCGACAGCTCCATGGACGCCGCCAACCTGCTCAAGCCGGCGCTGGCGCGTGGCGAGCTGCGCACCATCGGCGCCACCACGCTGGATGAGTACCGCAAGTACATCGAGAAGGACGCCGCGCTGGAGCGCCGCTTCCAGCCCGTCTATGTGGCCGAGCCGAGCGTGGAGGACACCATCGCCATTCTGCGCGGACTCAAGGAGCGCTACGAGGTGCACCACGGCGTGCACATCACCGACGGCGCCCTCGTGGCCGCCGCCACGCTGAGCAACCGCTACATCACCGACCGTTTCCTGCCCGACAAAGCCGTCGATTTGGTGGACGAAGCCGCCGCTCGGCTCAAGATTGAGCTCGACAGCATGCCCACCGACATCGACGAGCTCAACCGCAGCGCGATGCAGCTGGAGATGGAGCGCCAAGCCCTCGCCAAGGAAAAGGACGAGGATTCCAAGCAGCGACTGGAGAAAATCAGCCGCGAGCTCGCCGACACGCGCGAAAAGGTCAAGGCCATGATTGCCCAATGGAAGAGCGAGAAAGAGGTGGTCACCCAAGCGCGCGAGGCGCAGAAGCGCATCGACACCCTGCGCACGGAGGCCGAGCAGGCGCAGCGCCGCGGCGATTTGGGGCGCGCCTCGGCCATCCTCTACGGCGAGATTCCCGCCGCCGAGCGCGCCGCCAAGGAAGCGCGCGCCGCGCTGGCCAAGCTGCAGAGCAGCGGCGAGGGTCTGCTGAAGGAGGAGGTGACAGAGGCGGACATCGCCAAGGTGGTCTCCACCTGGACGGGAATTCCCGCCGCGCGGATGGCTGAGGGTGAGCGCGAGAAGCTCCTGCACATGGAGGAGCGGCTCGGCAAGCGACTCATCGGCCAGCAGGACGCGGTCAAGGCCGTCGCCGATGCCGTGCGCCGTTCGCGCGCGGGCTTGCAGGACGAGCACCGCCCGCTGGGCTCCTTCATCTTCCTGGGTCCCACGGGCGTGGGCAAGACCGAACTGGCCAAGGCGCTGGCGGAGTTCCTCTTCGATGACGAGGCGGCCATGGTGCGCATCGACATGTCGGAATACATGGAGAAACACAGCGTATCGCGGCTCATCGGAGCGCCTCCGGGCTACGTGGGCTACGACGAGGGCGGCCAGCTGACGGAGGCGGTGCGCCGACGCCCCTACAGCGTGGTGCTCTTCGACGAAATCGAGAAGGCGCACCCGGACGTGTTCAACGTACTCTTGCAGGTGCTGGACGACGGGCGCATCACCGACGGTCAAGGACGCACGGTGGATTTCACCAACACCGTGCTCATCATGACGAGCAACATCGGCAGCCAGTTCATCCTGAACGAGGCCGACGCCGCCGCCCGCAATGACAAGGCGATGGATGCCCTGCGCGGCCACTTCCGCCCCGAGTTCCTGAACCGCATCGATGAAATCATCATCTTCGACCGCCTGCAGCGCGAGGATCTCAAGCGCATTGTGCGCATCCAGCTGGAGCGGGTGCAAAAGCGGCTCGCCGCCCGCGGGCTCAAGCTGGAGCTGAGCGATGCCGCCGCCGAGCTGGTGGCGCAGCACGGCTACGACCCCGTCTACGGTGCCCGCCCGCTCAAGCGCGCCGTGCAACACGATGTGCTCGACCCGCTGAGCATGGACATCCTCGCCGGCAAGTTCCCCGAGGGCAGCACCATCCGCGCCGATGTGCGCGAGGGCAAGCTCTGCTTCAGCGTCTGAGACCCCTCCCCCCGGAGCACTCCCCTGCCCCGCCGCGCCGCGCAGCTCCGAGCTGTGCGGCGCGCGCGTTTCAGCTCAGCTCGGCCAAGAAGCCGCTCTCATCCAAGTAGAGGTTGGAGGGCAGCGCATAGGGGCGCCGCAACGAGGGTGCGTGCAGCTCCACGATGTTGGTATCGCTGCCCTGCGGCACGGCCATGTAGCCGGGCAGCAGCAGGCCGCGCGTGCGCGGGCGCGTGCCGAGCTGGATGGTGCCGTCGCGCATCTTGAACACGCTGTGGCACATGCTCATGGAGACGATGGTGCCGTCCGGCGTGACCGAGCAGGGGCGCCAGCGCATGTTGGGGGTGGAGATGGCGGGCGCGCCGCTGAAATCGTAGAAGGGAATCTGGCGCGGGGGAATGGCCGTGAGCAGCAGACGGCGCATGTGCAGCCCGCCGACAATCTGCGACACCGCCGGCTCCAGCGTCTCCGTCGGTTCCTCGATGAGCTGCACCATCGTGCGCGTAGCGATGGGCCACAGCACGGCCAGCACCAGCTCCTGCGGCTCGCCGTGCCCCACAGTCGCCAGCAGGCGGTGGCGCCCCTCCTTGAGCGCGTTGACGCGGCGCACCTGTGCCGTATTCATCCAGCGGCGGTTGAAGGCATACAAATCCTCCGTGCCGTGAATGAGCAGCTGGAGCCACCGGGCGGCCAAGCCGCGGTGCTCCTCGCTCACCTCGCGACTGATCACGGCCGCCGCAATCTGAATCCCCGTCAGGTTGCCGTCCGGCGAGAGCACCAGCACCTCGTTGCCCATGGCCTCCAAACGGCGCACCAGCGTATCGCGGCTGCCGCCGCCGTCCGCCACCTCCAAACAGCGCGCCGAGAGTTGGCGGAAGCTGCGCAGCACCGTGCGGTTGGTGAAGGTAGCGGAATCCAGCGGCTCACCCACCGCTACGGTGAAGCTGTAGGGCATGCGGCGCGGCAGCTTGGTGAAAAAGCGATTGCGGTGGAAGGAAAAAATGCTGCCCCACAGGCCGTCCATATACAGCGGAATGATGGGCGCCTTGGCGCGGCGGGCAACAAGCTCCATACCACGGCGAATGGGGGTCAGGCAGCCGCTGCGCGTCAGCTGCCCCTCGGGGAAGATGCAGATGAGGTCGCCCGCCTCCAGCCCCTCCACCGCGCTGACGATGGCCTCGCGCGGATTCTTGGCCGAGATGGGCAGCGAGTTAAAAATTTCCAACATCCAGCCCAGCAGGCGCACGCTGGTGAACTCGTCCGACACGATGAAGCGCACGGGGCGCGGGCAGACCATCGTCAGGAAGAGCGCGTCCGCATAGGTCACATGGTTGACCACCAGCAGGGCGCCGCCGCGCTCGGGAATGCGCTCGGGGTTGATGACGCGCGGGCTGTAGATGAGGTTCATGCCCCAAATGCCCACCATGCGGATGAACTCCTGCGGGATGAGACGCAGCGAGGAGATGAGGATGAACGCGCTCATGAGGAAGAGCACGAAAAACTGCCCCTGCGGGCTGCAACCCGCCGCATTCATCAGCCACATGAGCGCCACGGCCACCAGCCCCATCAGGTTGTCAATCAGGTTGCCCGCCGCGATGATGTTGCCGCGGTTGTTCGGGTCGCAATGGTCCTGCAAAAAGGCGTTGAGCGGCACCAGATACATGGCACCGAAGGCTCCCGTCAGCGCCAAAAAGACATTGCTGGCGTAGGAGTTCACCTCCAGCATGGTGAGCAGCAGCGTGCAGCAGGTGATGCCAATGGCGCCAAACGGAATCAGCCCCAGCTCATTCTTCCCCTTGCAGAGCTGCGAGGCAATCAGACCGCCCGTCACCACGCCACCCGTCAGCCAAGCCATGAGGATGCCGCACTGCAAACTGAAGTCCACCTGCTCGGGATGCGCCGCCTGCAGCTCCTTGGCAATTTGGATGATGATGAGGAAGAGCGAGCCCGCCAGACACCAGAAATAGCAGATACCCATCTCGCTGAGCCGCAGCAGACGGTCGCGCCACAGATACTTCACCTGCCCGAAATGCTCCCACAGCAGGCTCCAGCTGAACGCGCGCGTCGGCTTGGCCGCATAGCGCGGCACCAGAAACGACGCCGCCGACACCACGCAGGCCAGCGAAATAAACACCCAAGTGGGCAGCTTCACCGCGCTCCACCCGGCCTCCTCCACCCCGTCGGGAAGCGCCGAATACTGCTCCAAAAGGTAACTAAACCAGAAGAACACCCCGATTTGCGCCACCAGCAGCACGATAATCATACTCATCTCGAGAATCCCCGAGCCGAAGCCGATGTAGCGCGAGCCGAGCAAATCCTTCACAATTCCCTTCTTGGCCGGCGAAAGGATGGTCGCCTGCGTAGCAAAAACCGCAAACCACAGAATCGCCGCCGTCATGTCATGCATGTAGAAGCAGAACAGCATGCAAGACATCACAATCACCTGCAAAATACTCATCACCTGAATGATGCGGGTCTTGCAGAAGCAGTCGGCCAGCCAGCCCACCAAGGGAGAAAACAGGATGTAGGGCAGCACAAAGATGGCTCCCAGCTGATACTCCAGCGTGCTGCCCTCCGCCCCCCAAAGCCACACACCCAGCGGAATGAGCAGGAACTGTACGGCCTTTTCGTTAAAGGCATTCTGCGCCTGCACCGCCACAAGCGTCCAAAAGCCCGCCCATTCCTTGCGGGTAGGCTCCTTAAAAAACATATCGTCTCCGTTCGCCTGCTCAGCCATAGTGCTCTGCGCTGCAACGCATCCGCATTATCGCACAGGAAGGGCAAGGGAAGCAAGCTCAAACGCCGACGCAACAACAAAAACAACCCGGAGCGCGGCAAGCGCACCCCGGGGCTGTGAACAAGCGCGATGGCGGGCAAGAATCTCAGTAGCGAATCGTGTAGTTGCCGGGCTCGCGGGGAGCCTCAGGCTCGCGCTCGCAGGGGGGCAGCATGGTGTTCAGATGGCGCTTCTGGATGGTCTTCTTCAGCCCGCGATCATTGTTCTCGGTGACCTCCCTGGCCTCCTTCATCTCATCCGCGCGCTTCTTCTCCGCGCGCTGGCGAGCCGCATTGGCGCGATCGATGCTGTCGCGCTGCTTCTCCGTGGCAATACCCTTGAGGGTCTCCTCGGAAAGATCCGAACCATTCACAGCGGGAGCCGCCTGCACGGCAGCGGCGGTCAGCACCAACAGAGAGAGAAGAGAAAGCTTTTTCATAGCGAGGGAATACCCTCTCACTATAGGGGAGGCGAGGGGGCACTGTCAAGCAACTTTTTTCGCGACAGCGCGGAAAAAGCCCGAAAAAAAGACTCACCCGGTCGACAGCAAGCCCCCGCCGCGCGACCTCGCAGCGGGGGCTCGACGGAGAGCGCGGCGGGCGCGCTTACTCCCACTCGTTGTTGGGCATCATATTTAACGGATTTTGCTTCATAAATTTGATACCTCATTTTTTTGATTATTTGATGTGTCCATATTATCCAGCCCTATACGATGGGCTGTTATCAAATTGTTATCGGTGGTGATAACGGGGGGTAGCAGGGTTGTTGTTTTCTCTGGTGGTTTACAACTACATTTTACCACGAAAGGCAGGGAAATGCAATAACCATCCTTGCTGTGGCGTATCAAGGAATCTTACTGAACATATGGCGCACCTTATCCAAACGGCTGTTTGGACG
>CAMACY010000025.1 GCA_945831585.1 uncultured bacterium
CCGTGCTGCCCGACCCCGGCGAGCTGGGCAAGACCACCCACGGGCGCACCTGCATCGGCTGCGTCATCCAGGGCAAGAAAGACGGGCAATACAAAGCCGTCTACATCTACAACATCTGCGACCACGAGCAGTGCTTTGCCGAGGTCGGCTCGCAGGCCATCTCCTACACCACCGGCGTCCCCGCCGCCATCGGCGGGCGCATGATTCTCTCCGGCACCTGGAGCGGCGCGGGCGTCTACAACATGGAGCAGAACGACCCCGACCCCTTCATGGACGCGCTCAACCGCTACGGCCTGCCCTGGCAGTGCATCGAGCTCACCCGCGAGCAGGCCGAGAGCCTGAGCGTCGCCCGCTGAGCCCGCGCGCAACGCCCCGGCAACAACAGCCCCGCCGCGCTTCAGCGCAGCGGGGCTGTTGTCATTCACAGGCGATGCTTGCCGGTAAACAGGGAGGGGGAGAGGGGAGCTCAGCTGCCGCCCAACGCGAACAGAACGGCTCCCCCCAAAACGCCGGCTGCTTTTTTCCACCCGGGGGTGATGTGCGATTCCCCGCAAACCACACCCAACATCGGGTAAAAACCATCCACGCAGAACACGAGTTGTTCATCCAATTCCACACCCGTACTATCGGAGAATTCGAGCCAGCCGATCTCCTGAATTTCCTTGGGCTTGACGTCAATATTCGCAGTAGCATTGTTGCGCAATTTTCGGATCAGACATTTTATGGGCGAATCATCCGTTGTCCGCACACACAGCTTCCTGCCACCGAAGAAACTCACCGTCCATGTCACCAAGAGAGGGCACAAGGGCGCGGGTTGCATCAACGTCCTGTATTCTTCCGTCACGCGCAGGAAGCAGTACTGATCGCGATGGCAAAGCTCCAAGCTTGCGTCCGACGACAACGGCGGCCAGGACTCCAAATCTCCCATGCCGGGTATCAAGGTAAAAGTTTCCTTTGCTTTCAGTTGGGGAATTCGGTATGTAAAGACCCCATCCTCGCAGCGCATCGATAAATCGAGATCGCGCATGGCAGAGCCTGTCGTATTCGTTATTTGAATTTCCGGTTCTATGATTTGGACAAGATCGCGAATCGCCTCGGGACTCTGAGAAAGAGCCTCTTGCACCACCTCCTCCGGATAAATACGCATCACGCTGCCGATATCAGGCGGCGCCAGTCGGAGCTCTACGCCGTGCAGGTAGCTGCCGTCATCATCTGCCCGACCGAGGGTGCCGAAGCGAGCGAGGGTATGAACCTGTTCCAACAGAAGCTCAGCCTCCGCTTGCGAGAGCTGCTCGTGTATCAACTGATAGGCTGCGACCCAGATGCAGCATTCGACATTTCCGTGCTCCTGTCCCACCCGAAGAGCATACGACATCAGATCGGATGCATCCTCCATATTCGCAGTCGCAATCGATAGAAAATACGCAAGCTTTGCTGTCTCGTAACAAGGGTGCGCCAAATGTGCCTGAATCCTCTGCACGACATCATGAGCAAGCTTGCACTGCTCCGCGTCTGATCCCGAACAGTTCTGCCAAGCAAAGTAGGCTTGTAAGGTGCGTATGCATTCAAGATGATGTTCTCGGAGCCCTTTATCCTGAATCAAACGACAATAATGAAGAGCCTGTTCGAATTCCTGCATGTCCTGCAAGAGTAAGTCCGAGATAGCAATATAGCGCTGGTCATCATCATCAACCGCATTGGGTACACTCAGCGCCGCAATGATACCGGGTCGCAGCTTCTCTTTTTGCTCCTTGGACAAGGGATTTCCCCGGGCATCCATCCCGCTTTCCAGCAAGCGCGCCACCGCCACCCTGGAGCCCATCGATGCCGCCTGCAGTTTGTACTCCCGCGCCTTGGCTGGGTGATACGGCGCGATGATGGCAGACTCGTAACAAGCAGCCAGCTCCAACAGGCAACAGGGCTCTCCGGCCTCCGCTCCCCGTTGCAGCAGCTCCAAGCCCTTCTTTGGGGCATACTCCTGGCCGTTGATGGCCAGCAGATACTCCTGAGCCTGCATGCAGTAGGAACGTTGGGGCGATGACAGCCCCTCAGATTCAGGCATGGGTGCCCTCTTCTCCGCTGCAAGATTCTTTTGGATGCCGTTCAAATTAATTCCCTGTGCCGCCCATGCGCGCACCTTGTCCAACTGCTCTGCCGGCAGCTGCAGCTCATCCTGCGTCACCTGCACGGCGGCGGCAATGGCGGCAACCTGTTGGGGCGACAGCTCGGGAGCCGGCGCGGGGGGCAGCGCGGCCAGCGCCGCTCCCAGCGCCACAGCTTCGTGGCTGTACTGCCAGCGGCGGCAGGGGAGCCCCATCTTCTCCTCCAGTCTGCGGCTGAGCAGCGGTATGGCGCTGCTGCCGCCGATGAGCAGCACCTGCGTGGGGCGAAGGCTGCTCTCGCGGATCTGCGTCTGCAACTGCAGTGCGCTGTCGATGCCTTGCTGTACGATGGGGGCGAGCAAAGCCTCCAACTTCGCGCGGGTGTAGGTCAGCGCGGGGTATGCGCCCCCGGCGCCCGAAAGGACGAGCCGCGCCTGCTCCGCGCGCGACAGACGTTCCTTGAGGTGCCGCACCTGCTTTGTCTGGCGGCGCCGCGCTGCCTTGGAATCCTGCCGCAGCTTGCAGCCCCGCTCCATCAGCGCGTCGGCAGCGTGGTTCCACAGCTTGTCATCGAAATCTTTGCCGCCGATGTTCACAGAGCCCCCCGAGTACTGCTTGTGCACGCTCACCTGCTGCCCCGTGCGGCTCGCCAGCGCCAAATCGAGCGTGCCGCCGCCCCAATCCACCACCAGCGCCGTGCCCTCGAACGTGTGCTCGGGGCTCAGGCGGCAAAACGCCAAGCCCGCTGCCTGCGGCTCGCTCATCAACTGCAGCCGGGCAAAGCCCGCTTCCTCGGCTGCCAGACGCAAATCCTCCACCTGCGCGGGGGTGAACTGCACCGGGTGGGTGATGACGGCGGAGGTGATGCGGTGCCCGTTGAACACCTCCTGCTCGCAGCGCTCGCGCAGCGCCCGCAGGAAGCGGGCAGTCAGCTCGCGCGCCGTGTAGCTCTGCGGCCCTTTCTCCGAGAAAACCATCAGCGCCGGTCGGGAGGAGCCCAGCAGCAACTTGAAATGCTCGGCGTAGCGCTCGGCCGCGTCCTGCTCAAAGGCGTGGTCGTCCGCATCCTCGCCGAACTCCCAGGTGCCGTCCTCGCCGGCGAACACGGTGGTGGGCACGCTGTCGCGCTCGCGCCCCAGATGGGCAATCTGCGGCTTGCCCTCGGCGCCGTTGTATGCCACCAGCGTTTTCGTGGTGCCGAAGTCAATACCGATGCTGTATGCTTGTGTCATGTGCATTGTCATGTGTGTTGTCAGGTGGGGAAGATGCGGTGTGCGGCTCCTTTCAACACATCATCCAGGAGTGCACCCGCTTTTCGTTGGCTTTCATCCGAGCTGTATCGGAGGGTGGCAATGGCTTGGTTCAGCTCCCTCCATGCCTTGGGGGGCAGGGGCTGCGCCTCTCGTTCGACCAGCACATTCACCAGATTTTGCATCCATGCGCTGTGCTGACCACTCAGGCTGTTGTTGGGGGAGTTGAGCCAAAGATCCAGATCCAGTACGCGATCAGCCAAATCGCAGGTTTCGCCCAGCTCGATCATGCGGCGATCCCAGCCGATGGACGCGCGCTCCAGCTGCGTCCGTTGATCGCCTGCGGCAGCGGCCTTGAACTCTGCCCAGCGGCTCAATTCGGGGTCGGGTATCTGCGCGGCGATGCGTCGCAACATCGTCTCATCGCGCTGCCACTCCTTACACAGCGCCTCGATTTTCCCGAACGTAGCCTTCAGGGCGCTGCGCACACCCGCTCGAACACGCCGCTGCTGCAGCAGCGAGGCGCGGTAGAAAAACCGGTGTTCCAGCAGATCGTTGAGGCGCTTAAATCCGCTCAGCTCCATCACGGCCGCTCCGGCATCGGCCTCAGCGGGCAGGCGGTACAGATGGCGCAGCATGACCCGGAAGCTGTCCCAGGGCATATCGAACGCCCGGTGCGCCTCGGCATACAGGTCGGCGCGGTGCGCCTCGCGCTGCCATTTTTCATCGCGGCTGAGCGCGCGCGTGAGGGTTTTTTCATCGCTGAATTCCGCCAGCACCTCGCGTGCCCGCTGCCAAAACTCAGGCGCGGCGGATTTGGCTGCCATCGCCAGCGGGGCACTCACCGGCAGGACACAGGCCACCAAGCCCTGCAGCTGCTCCTCCAGTCGGCGAGCCTTGGCATTGACTTCCTCCATGTCCCCGCCGTTGTTCCAATACACGAGATCCCATTTGTGCAGCAAGGAGACGCAGTTGTAGGGGGTCGGGGTGGAGAGCCCGCTCTCGCGGAAGGTGCTGAGATCGCGCAGGTCGGTTTCGCGTACCTCGAAGGGGCAGACGTAGACGAGGGCATCCGTCTCCCTCCCGCCGATGAATTGTTGGGCGATGGCTTCGTGCTCCCCGGCGGTGCTGCCCGTGCCGGGGGTGTCGATGATGCGCACGGTTTGCAGGCGCGGGATATCGGCGTAGAACTCGAGGTATCGGACGCGTCGAATGCGTTGCAGCACCTCATCGCTCGTGCCGTTCCACTGCGCTTGCAGCTCGCTGAGCGCGCAGATGCTCGGCGCATCGTCCTTCCAATGCACCCTGAAGCTTTGCAGTTGCGCGCCGCTGCCGTAGACGATGCGGTTGATGGTGGCCGTCGCCTCGTTCACGCCGGTGATGGTCAGCGGATGCCCCAGGTAGGCGTTGAGGATGGAGCTTTTGCCCGTTTTCATGCGCCCGAACACGGCCAGCTCGAAGGGGCGCACCAGCCCCTCGACCGCGCGCTCGAGCTGCGCGCTCTCATCCGCCAATTCCGGGAACCGGCGGATGCTGTGCACCAGCGAGCGGATCTGCTCGGCGTAGTCGTAGAGGCGCTGGTGCGCGTGGGAATCGGAGGATGCCATCGTTTACTTGTTCGTTGCCTGCGGGGCAGGCTCGCCCAGAACACGGCAGATCGCCTGCCACTCTCTCCGGTCGGCTCCAAGCTCCCGGCGCCGCTCCTCCAGCTCTTTCTGCTGCAGTTTCCCTCGCTCGCTCAGGCGCTGCACCTCTGTTTTCAGGCTTTGCTCGCGCTCGCGAGCAAAGTCACTCAGTGTGCGCTCCACCTGCTCCTGAATCTTTTGGATGACGCGATGCACCTGCTTGGTCATCTCGGTATGGAGGGCGGCAATTTGTTGCGTGATGGCGTGCAAAGCCTGCTGCTTGGCGATCCGCAGTTCCTGCGTCTTTTTGAAAGATGCAGCCTCTACCCCACCCCAGATGCCGGCAACGGCCATTCCGAGCCAGGAGCCTACCACGCTACCAATCACCGGAACCACGCTGCCGATGATTCCCCCGGCCAGTGATGCAATGGTCATGCCGGCCAGACCGCCGTAAACTTTTGTGCGCAGATCATCAAAATTGTTCTTCATGGCACCCATTGATTGCGCTGCATCTGCCATCGGCGTTGTGGAGATGGCCACAGTCGTCGGGGACGCGGCACGGTGTCCGGGCGGGAACTGCGTTTCTGTAATGCTCATCCGTGCGAGAATTTCGTTCGCGCTGGCGGTCAGGCGCTTCGAAATCTCTTGCATACAGCCGGAGGCGGCATCGGGCAGCGAGACCTGCATCTGCTCCATGATCCTGCGCACCTCGTTGATATCCGCCGCCGCATTCACCATCGCATTGCACTTTTGGTGCAACTCGCCGTTCGGCTTGTTGGCATCGCACAGGTCGACCGCCTCATTACGCAACGTGCTCAGCTCAGTCCGGAGGTGCTGCATCATCTCCACCCGCTGCACCGTATTCCACTCTGTCAGTTCCTGCTGCTTCGCTTCCGTCTCTTTCCGAAGCTGAGCGATCTTCTCGCCCGAATCGGCATCCAGCATGGTCTGCCGCGCGGCCAGGCTCTCGTTGATTCGCTGCATGAGGGGTGTCAGCGCGGCAATGATGCGCCGCCGCAGGATCTCGCGTTTGCGGGGCAGAAGCTCTTTCTGCATGAACGCCAGCAGCGCCGGGTAGCCGCTCGCCGCCAAATCATCCTGATCCCGGTACTCCTCTGCCTCGAAGCGCAGGCTCGAATCCACGGTGAAATAGGGAATCTGATCTGCCGCCTTGCCGAGGCATTCCGCCAAAATACGCAGATTATTCTTCCGGCGCGCCTCGCGAGCCGAGCGATCCACCGCGCAGCTCTTGGTCTGCACGGTCACAATGTGTTCGGTAAACCGGCGCACATCCTGCAGGTACTCCGTCTCCAACTTGCCGATGGCGCTCTCCACGGCATCGCACACGAAGAACACGGCATCGGCCTTCGGCAGGCACTCGTAGGTCACACGGCGGTGCTCCGCCAGCAAGCCGCCCAGCCCCGGCGTGTCGAAAATCACCACACCGGCCTTTAGCAGCGGCGAGGGAACCCCCACCTCAATGAACGCCACCTGTTTTTCGTTGCCGGGGTTTCCCCTCTCCGTGCCGAAGAGGGGCAGATCGGCCTCGACAATGTTCAGCGGCGTCTTGCCCGACTCGGGGCGGAAAAAGACGCGGTATTTTTTCTCCGCGGTGTAGTGAATCTTGTACATGGTCGAGGTCGCCACCTCGGAGCTCGTGGGCACCAGCTCACGCGCCCCCAACAAGGCGTTGATGAACGAGGATTTCCCCTTCTTAATCTCCCCAATCACCACCACTCGGAAAATGCCCGCAGCCCACATCCTCAGATTGCCGAGTTGCTCTTCGCTCAACGGCTGCCCGCCCAAGCGGACATTCAGGCGGTCGGCGGCGGCGATGGCATTCATCAGTTCTTCTCTCATAAGTCTCAAAGGTTAGCAATTACCGAATCATCGGAAAAGAAGTTTTCCACCAACGAGCCCGCCGCACACCCGGCAGCTACGGCCGAGTTCAGGTCTCCCGTCTCCAGGAACGTGTAAGTGCCCACCGCAGCCGAGGCAAACATAGACCAAAACGGCAGGGATTCCACCCCCTGCATGCCGCTCGGAAGCGCCTGATCCGTGGCGGTGTAGTAGAAATCGCTGTTTTGCCAAGCATCCATGAAGCGATCCAGGGGATAGCTGTGTGCCTGTCCGTTCGGGTCGCCGCTGTCGTTGAGGATGACCATCGGATTGCTCGGATCCGAGGTGTTGATACCCGTCACCACCACGGCGTGATCAGCGGGGGAGAACTCGGGCGTATCCAGCCCGGAGGCCTTGCAAAGCCAGTTCCAGAATTCGCCGGCAGATCCTGTATCCCACAGCTGGTCGGAGCGCACGCCGACAATCACACCGTGTCCCTGCCGCAACTCAGCCGCCAGATCCTGCACTGTGGCGTTCATAACGCGGTGGTTCGGAATATTGTACAAATCCATCAGATTGCCGACTTCATCCGGGCTCGTGCCCTCGCCGGGCTGGTACCAGCCGTGCGATGCCGAAATGTAGCAGGCATCCTCCTGCGACAAGTCGATGCCGAACTGATTCAGAATCGACGTCTCGGCGGCAACGGCGCAGTTGTCCGGTTCAATCTGCAACTGCCAATAATCCGCCTGGTCGAACGGATTTCCAATCATGTTATCATCCATCTCTTTATTGATGTTCGCTTTGAATTCGGACGGTTTGCTTGCGAATGAGCTTCCCGCGCCATCGCAAACCCGGTGAAATTTTTTCGCTGATGCGCCTGGGGCTGCCGGGCGGCAGGCAGGGCTCATCCTGCTCCGCGCGCTGCAGCGCCGGATTCCACGCATCCTCATCCAGCAGCTCGCCGCCCTCGGCCTCCAGCCAAAAACGCAGCACCAGCGCCAGCGCCCGGATCATCTGCCGATTCTCCGCCGCATACGAGGACTCCAACGCCTGCAGCTCATCCAACGCATCGGTCACACAACAAGCCCACGCCAACTCGCCGCAGGGCTCCTCGACCACCTGGTGTAATCGATCCAGCAACAGCTCGCGCAAATCGGCATCAAGCGGCACGTTCCGCACATCGCTCAGCGCCTTCGGCAGACATGCCGAGTCCTCACGGACGCAGGAGGCCGGCTCGGGATGAGCGGGCAACGCGCTCTCAGATCGCCGCTGCAGCAGCCTTGAGAACACCCTCGCCAGGAATCTGCCCGACGCCAAGAAAACGATTGAGAGACGCCGCATGTTTCGTAAGCCCTTACCACTGCGGAGTATAACAGAATAGCTCGCTTGCTGACAAGCCTAAACGGGGAAAAAAAGATCATTCCGTTGTCCGCCGGAGCCATGGAGACCGCCCGCACCCTCGCGGCAGGGCGTCCCTGTCCGGAGGGGGCAGATGGCGCGCGCTCCCTGTTCGGAAAGCAAGGGGGCTCGGCGGCGCGCCTACAAGCGGATGACGATGCCGCGGCGGTATAGCCAGAGCGCCAGCGCCACCACCCCCGCCGTCACCGTGGCGGCATAGGCTGCGGGCAGCGCCGCGGACGGCAGCAGCAGTCCCCACAGCCCGCAGCTCAGGCGCTCAGCCAAGCCGTACACATCGAGCACATGCGTGAGCAGGTAGAGCAGCAGCGCGTTGCAGCCCACCGCCCGCAGCGGCAGCGCCCAAGCCCGCAGCCCCGCCACCTCGCACAGCAGTTCCGCGCCGGCCAGTAGCAGCGCCCCCGCCCCCGCCGTCAGCAGTACAAAACCGGGCGTCCAGATATTCTTGATGCAGGGCAGGCAGAGCCCCGCCGCTGCCGCCGCCGCCCCGACAGCCGCGAGTAGCAGGCAGCGGCGTGCCGTCGGACGCGGCGTCCCCGCCAGCCCATGCCCCGCCAGCCACCCCAGCAGGCACAGCCCCGTGGCCGACACGATGCAGAGCGGCCCCTCCGGGTCCAAACTGCCCAGATGCAGCCTCCCGGGGCAGAGCAGGGCATCCACCCGTGCATTCACACAGCCCGCAGGCGTCAGATCCCCGCCCCAAGCCTGCGCCGCCCCCACCCCCGCCAAGAGTAGCAGCGCTACCGCCGCCACCGGCAGCGCCCTCCCGCGCAGCGCCATCACTACTGAGCCCGCCGCCCAACCCGCCAGCCCGATGAGCCCCAGCACCGACGCAAAGCGCATACTCGCCGGGTGTAGCGTCACCGCCCCGTTCACCGCCCACCCCAGCATCACCAGCAGCAGCGCCCGCCGCAGCAGGCGCCGCCAGCGCCCCCACGATGCCCCGCTGCGCCGCAGCGACAGGCACAGCGACACCCCCGAGAGAAACACAAACAGCGGGAACACCCCATCATACACCGAAAAACCCTCCCACGTCACATGCCCCATCTGCCGCCCCAGCCCCTGTAGCACCCCGTTCTCCGGGAACAGCCGCGCCAAGTGCCAACACAGCACATCCAAGCCCGCGATCAGCAGCATATCCGCCCCGCGCAGCGCATCCAGCCCCACCCAACGTTCCGACGATTCCCCGTGCATGCCCCCATTCTACCACAGCCAGCCGCGCGGTGCCAAGACGCAAACATGCCCCGCCCGATACGTGCGTGCGGGGCAGGCGGGTAACAACAAACGATGAAGTGGCGGGTTTACATGATGCCCTGCAACTTCTGCATCAGCTCGGTTTGGAAAGCGCGCAGCTCCTCCGGCGTGGGCTCGCCGTTCTTCTCGAGCCAACTCAGCGCCCCCATGCGGTCAATCATCCACGAGCAGCGCGTGCCGCTCGGGAACAGCACCTTGCCCGACACCAGCGCCCCCGGCAGCTGCAGCTCATCCAGCGTCACCTGCACGGCAGCGGGCGCCTCCTCCGCCGGGCTCTCCTCGGCGGGCGGCTCGGGAGCCGGGGCAGGCTCCGGCGCGGTGGCAATCTCAATGCCGTGATCCAGCAGCAGAAAACGCAGATCCATGTAGGTCATGTGCACCCCGCACTCCGCCGCAAGATTCTTTTGGATACCGTTCAAATCAATCCCCTGCGCCGCCCAGGCGCGCACCTTGTCCAACTGCTCTGCTGAAATCCGACTCATGCCCCGCAGCATAGACCTACCCGCACGGGAACGCAAGCCCAAAGTGCCCCCGCCGCGTAAAACAGCCCGTTCCGAGAGCGCTACAGCGTTGCGGCGCCCCCTTTTCTGCCATCGCGGACGGCAGGGCACATTTTGGGCTTGAACCCGTTTGCGTATGCGCTAGAATAACCCCGCTATGCTAGATATTCGTGTTGTCCGCGAAAAGCCGGAATACGTCAAAGAGCGCGTGCGCCTGCGCGGCGGTGAGCACTGGAAATTGGTGGATCAGGTGCTGGAGTGTGATGTGAAGCGCCGCAACGCCGAGACCGAAAAACAAGCCCTTTCCCAAGAGCGCAACAGCTCCTCCAAGCTCATCGGGCAGATGATGAAGGAAGGCCGCCGCGAGGAAGCCGAAGAGCTCAAGAAGCGCATGAGCAGCGTGGGCGAGCGCATCCGCGAGCTCGACGCCGTGGCGAGCGCCGCCGCCGAGGAGCAGGAAAAGCTGCTGCTCTCCATCCCCAACATGCCGCACGACGGTGCCCCCGTCGGCGCAGATGAGAGCGCCAACCCCGAGCTGCGCCAATGGGGCAGCAAGCCTGCCATCGACCACCCGCAGGATCACGTCACCATCGGCACGCGGCTGGGGCTGCTCAACTTCGAGGACGCCGCCCGCATCGCCGGCAGCGGCTTCATCGTCTACCGCGGGCTTGGCGCTCGCCTGGAGCGCGCGCTCATCAACTTCCTGCTCGACACGCAGACCCGCGAGAACGGCTATCAGGAGGTGGGCGTGCCCTTCATGGTGCGTCGCGAGTGCATGTACGGCACGGGGCAGCTTCCCAAGTTCGAGGAGGATATGTATGGGTTGGAGGACAACAGCATGTTCATGGTGCCCACCGCCGAGGTGCCCGTCACCAACCTTTGCCGCGAGCAAATCCTGCGCGAGAGCGAGCTGCCCGTCAAAATGACGGCCTACACCCCCTGCTTCCGCCGCGAGGCCGGCTCCGCCGGGCGCGAGAACAAGGGTATGATTCGCGTGCACCAGTTCGACAAGGTGGAGCTGGTAGAAATTTGCAAGCCCGAGGACGGCTGGCAGGAACTCGAAAAACTCACCTCGCACGCCGAGAGTATTTTGCAGAAGCTCGGGCTGCACTACCGCGTCATCGAGCTCTGCACGGGCGATGTGGGCTTCTCCTCCGCCAAGACCTACGACATTGAAGTTTGGGCGCCGGGGCAGGGCAAGTACCTGGAGGTCTCCTCCTGCTCCTGCTTCACGGACTACCAGGCGCGCCGCATGAAGCTGCGCTATAAAGATGCCGAGGGTAAGATCCGCGTGCCCTACACCCTCAACGGCTCGGGCACGGCGCTGCCGCGTCTCTACGTCGCTCTGCTGGAGCAGTGCCAGCAGCCCGATGGCTCGGTGAAGATTCCTGCCGCCCTCGTACCCTACTTCGGAGCCGAGAGCATCTGCCCCAAGGTCTGAACCCACCACCCCGCTGACGGCATATGAGCGAAATGAGCAGCATCATGGGGCCTATTTTCTGGCTCATCATCTTCTTTGCCGCCCTGGCTCTGGCGGCGGTGGCCGAGCGCCTGTTCTACTTCCACCGCGTCAACATCAACAGCGGCGATTTTCTGCGCGGGCTCTCCGCGCTGCTGCGCTCCGGCGCCTATGACGAGGCGCTGCACGAGGCGCGACGCCTGCCCGGCCCCATGGCGCGCGTGGTCGAATCCGTCCTGCCGCACAACCGGTTGGAGCGCGCCGAACTGCGCGAAATCGCCATGGAGGCGGCCGAGCTGGAGGTCTACCGCATCGAGCGCAACATCCGCACGCTGGTCGCCTGCGCCGTAGCCATGCCCCTGCTGGGCATTTTGGGCACCCTGCTGACCCTCGTGCGCTTCTACGAGCAGCCCGGTGTCATCGACGGCTCGGCCGCGCTGCCCGCTGTGGCCGCCACCGTGCAGCAGGCGCTGCTGCTCTCCGCCACGGGCGTGGCGCTGGCCATCCCGACCTATTTGTTCTACACCTACCTTTCGGCGCGGGCGCGCAAAATCGTCAACAATGTCGAGCGCGCCGGGTTGGAGTGCGTCCACATCATCTGCGATCTGCGCGAGGCCGCCGCCGCGTCGGAGCCCAAGCAGCCCCGCGCCTGCTGCTGCACGGCGCGCGAGCCGGAGGAGAACAGCGACCCCGCCTGAACGAACGCCCCCCTTCGCCGCCATGCGTCGCATCCGTTCCCGACTCAATGACAGCAGCGGTTTAGCCATCATCGTGGTGGCCGCCGTGAGCATGATGCTGGCGCTCTGCGTCTGCGTACTGCTGCCGCGCCACATGACCCCGCGCTACGGGGTGCAGGTGCGCCCCGAGGGCTCGCACTTCGTCATGGGAGCTTACGACCGCAGCAACACCCACATCATCTCCGTTGCGGCGGGCGATGAATGCCGCCTCTACGAGGGCGCCGAGCTGATTCCCGGCGGGCTGCGCGGCTTCGAGGAGCGCATGGCGCAGTGGCAGGCCGACAAGCCCGGGCAAACCACCGTCGTGCTCGTCGCGGACAAGGCCGCCCCCTCCGGCGTGGTACAACAGCTCATCGACCGCGTGCTCGCGCGCGGCTTCAACTGCAACTACGCCGCCGTCCCCGCCTGGGATTGACCGCCCCACCATGCCGGACAAGGAGAAAGACCTGACCTTCCACTCGCGCTACAAACGCCCGGCGCACGGGTGCCTGCCGCTCTTTGTCATCGGCGCGTTCCTCCTGGTCTTTGCCCTCATGGGGTGGGTGCCCGTGCAGAGCCCCACCACCCCGCGACCCCTGGGCGTGGGGCGCGTCACCTACCTCACCAACGAGCAAACACGCTCGGAACTGCGGCAGATCTGCCCGCTTTCCCTGCTGCAACCCTGGGCGCACGACCCCGATTTTGCCGAGGAGGAAGGATTGCCGCTCCGGCGTGAGCTTCGCCCGGAGGAACTGCCGCCCCCCGAGCTGCCGGTGCGCGATTCGGCCGTTCTGCGCGCGGAAGAACTGCTTGCGCTGCCGCCGGCGGAGGAGGAAGAACAGGAGGTGCAGCCGTGAACCTACCCGCCGTTACTCCCGGAGAATGTGTGCTCGGGCTGCTGCACTGCGGGCTCTTCATGCTGCTGTGCATCATCTTCCCCGTGCAGCTGAGCGCCAAACTGCGCCGTCGCCGCTTTGCGCGCACACACCTCACCTGCCGCATCTGCGGCTACCGCTTCCTGCGACGAGAGGACGACCCCGAGTGCCGCTGCCCGCACTGCGGCGTGCGCAACTGAGCCCACACAGGCGGCGGGGCATCCGCTTATCGTTCCCCGCGAAGCAGCGGGCGCGCCAGCCGCAGAGCCCACGCCACATCTCCCAGACCGAAAAGCAGCAGCAGCACCTGCAGCGGCTCCACGGGTATGTGGAAGCACAGCATGAGCAGGTAGCAGCCCAGGAGCAGCAGCGCGGCACAGCGCAGCAGGAGCCAAGCCTTGTTCATGGCGCAGCGGGGCAGGGGGGCTCAGCGCGTGAGCCCCAGCAACTCCATCTCAAAAATCAGCGTCGAGTTCGGCCCGATGCTGCCGGGACCGTGCTCCCCGTAGGCCAGCTGCGCCGGAATCGTCACGCGCCACTTGGCACCGACGGGCATCAGCTTGAGAGCCTCCGTAAAGCCCGGAATCACCTGCCGAATGTTAAACTTGACCGGCTGACGGCTCTGGTCGAACACCGTGCCGTCGACCAGTGTGCCGCGGTACATCACCTCAGCCGTGGGCGCCTCGCCGTGCACCGCCGGGTCGTAGACCTCTCCCTTGCCCGGCACGAGTACCTCGTATTGCAGACCCGAGGCCGTGGTCGTCACCCCCGGGCGCTTGGCATTCTCAGCCATGCACAGGCGCCCGAGCTCCAAATTCTTCTGCCCGCGCTGCTGCTCGCGCTCCTGGAGCATCGCCATGAAGGCGCGCTGGTGCCCCTCTGCCTTGTCGTTGACAATGCTTTCATCCACGTGCTGCTGCATGGCATCCACCAGACCGCGACCGAGCATCTCGGCCACCACATCCTCCGCCGTCAGCCCCGGCAGCATCTGGGGTAACACACGGCTGAGATTTTGCCCAATCAGGTAGGACATCACCTTCTTACTTTCATTCAGGTCGGACATGCGGGCAGCATACACCCGCGCAGGAGGGTGCCGCAAGCCTGCAGCGGGTCATAAAGCATTGCCAATCGCGCCCTCCTGTGCTAGACTGCGCGCATGCCCGCCTCCTTTGCCCTCATCTCCCTCGGCTGCGCCAAGAACCAAGTCGATTCAGAACTGATGGTCGGTCGGCTGCTCGCCGCCGACTTTGCCCGCACCGAACCCGCACAGGCCGACGTACTCATCATCAACACCTGCGCCTTCATCGACCCCGCCAAGCAGGAGGCCATCGACACCATTTTGGAAGCCGCGCGCGCCCGCAAGGAGGGCGGCGCCCCCGCCGGGCAGAAAATCATCGTCGCCGGCTGCCTCTCGCAGCGCTACGCCGCCGAACTGGCCGACAGCCTGCCCGAGGTCGACTGCTTCATGGGTGTGGACCAAGTCGCCCGCGTGGACGAGCTGGCGCGCGCCTGCTTGAGCGGCAGTGCCCCGCGCATCTGCCGCAACAAAGTCTCCACCTACCTCGCGGACTACGGCGAAGCCCGCTACCGACTCAACGCCCCGCACTACGCCTACATCAAAATCGCCGAGGGCTGCAACCACGCCTGCGCCTACTGCGCCATCCCCCGCATTCGCGGGCGCCACCGCAGCCGTCCGCTGGCCAATGTCGTGCGCGAGGCGCGCGCTTGGGTGGAGCAGGGTGTGCGCGAGCTCAACCTCATCGCGCAGGACACCACCTACTTCGGCATGGACAAGTGGGTCGAGCGCGCCGGCAAGACCAGCGGCGTGGACTCCGCCAAGGGCGAATCCCTCGCCGGGCTGCTGCGCGAGCTCAACGCCATCCCCGGCGATTTTTGGATTCGCGTCCTCTACACCCACCCCGCGCACTGGAGCCGCGAGCTCATCGACACCTTCGCCGCCTGCGACAAGGTCGTCAAGTATGTCGATATCCCCTTGCAGCACATCGCCGACCACATCCTGGCCGAGCAGCGCCGCATGACCGACGGCGACACCATCCGCCGCCTCATTCGCGACCTGCGCGCGGCCGTGCCCGGCATCGGCATCCGCACCACCTTCATCAGCGGTCTGCCCGGCGAGACCGAGGAGGATCACGCCGAACTGCGCGACTTCATCCGCGCGTTCCGCTTCGAGCGGGCGGGTGTGTTCCCCTACTCCAAGGAGGAGGGCACCCTCGCCGCCAAAATGCCCGGCCAAGTGCACCACGCCACGAAGAAGCGCCGCGCCAACGAGCTCTCCATGATTCTCGCCGGGCTGGCCGATGAGCAGGGGCAGAGCTTCATCGGGCAGCGCCTGCGCGTGCTGGTGGATGCGCCCGGGCTGGCGCGCAGCGCTTGGGACGCCCCCGATGTCGATGCCTGCATCCATGTTGACCCCGCGCTGCCCGTCGGACAGTTTGCCGAAGTCACCATCGCTGATGCCATCGCCTACGAGCTCTTTGCCGAGGGGGCTGCTGAATAAGAGCGACCCGGGGCGGCGTTTTTTTGCCTGTTCCGTCTTTTTCTCGCGCGGCGCGGGGGCTTTTCACTTGCTTTGGCGCCCGAGCCTGTGGTATAGATGGGGTGTACAACCATGAAGATCACCCCGAAATTCACCCCTGTGCTCGACCCGGGCTTCATCGCCCCGGTGCTTTGGAACAAGGCTTATGCGGAGAAGGTGGCGGCGACCCCCGGCTCCCACAGCCTCGATATCGCGCTGACCCGTCTGGACGGAACCGTGTTCCGCTGGAGCGGCAAGGTGCTGCCCCATGAGGGGGAGAATGTGGCGCTCAACAACCTGTATGTCGAGCGCATCGTCAAGTTCCTGCTCTGGATGAAGGGTGGCTGCACCCTTCTGGTCGCGGGTGATGACGCCATCGCAGACATGTTGGCCGCCACCTATTGCAAGGGCGGCGCCCGCGAGTTCGACTGGGACTTCATCGGCAAGAAGATTTATGACTGCCCCATCGAGGTGAAGAAGGTGGCTTTGGCCGACCTTCCCGCCGAGAACAGCACTTCCGTGTCGCTCGGACGCAACCTGGACGGCTACCGCATCGGCTTCGACCTCGGCGGCTCCGACCGCAAATGCGCCGCCGTCGTCAACGGCGAGGTGGTGTATTCCGAGGAGGTGGTGTGGGATCCCTACCACCAAAAGGATCCCAACTACCAGTTGGAGGGTGTGGACGACTCGCTGCTGCGCGCCGCCAAGCACCTGCCGCAGGTGGACGCCATCGGCGGTTCCGCCGCCGGCGTGTATGTCAACAGCGAACCCCGCGTCGGCTCCCTCTTCCGCGGCATTGCGCCCGATGACTTTGTCAACGTCATCCGCCCCATGTTCAAGACCCTGCAAGCACGCTGGAGCGAGCGCCAGGGCAAGAATGTCCCCTTCGAGGTGGTCAACGACGGCGAGGTGACTGCCCTCGCCGGTGCCATGGGCATGAACGATGATGCCGTGCTCGGCATTGCCATGGGTACCTCGCTGGCGGCCGGCTATGTCGACCCCGAGGGGCACATCATGCCCTGGCTCAACGAGCTCGCTTTTGTCCCCGTGGACTACCAGGAGGACGGCGGTGTGGACGAATGGTCGCTGGACAAGGGCGTGGGTGCCCTCTACTTCTCGCAGCAGGCCGTTGCCCGCCTGGCGCCGCGCGCCGGCTTCGACTTCGGCACCATGCCCTTCCCCGAACAGCTCAAGAAGGTGCAGGCCGCCATGGCCGAGGGCGACGAGCGCGCCCGCAAGATCTACGAGACCATCGGCGTGGAGTTCGGCTACAGCATCGCCTACTTCGCCGAGTTCTACAACGTGCGCAACCTGCTCTTCCTTGGTCGTGTGGCCACGGGCGACGGCGGGCAGCTCATCATCGACAAGGCCAACGAGGTGCTCGCCGGCGAGTTCCCGCAACTTTCCATCAAGCTCTGCGTGCCGGACGAAAAGACCAAGCGCCACGGGCAGGCCGTCGCCGCCGCCTCGCTGCCCAAGCTGGGCTGATTCTTTGGTGGAGGCCTCTTTGCCGCATTCCCACCCGCTCCGCGCGGGTGGGAATGCCTTTTTTGCCGACATCGGGCAGAATGAGCTTGTCGGCGACACGCGGGAGCATTACAATGGCGGGCGTGAGTACTCCCCCCAAAAAAGTCTTTGTCTCGGGCTGTTTTGATGTCCTGCACAGTGGTCACATTGCCTTCCTGGAAGAGGCGGCGAGCTACGGCGACGTCTACGTCTCCATCGGCTCCGACGCCACCGTGCAGATTCTCAAGAATCGCAAGACCCTCTACACCGAGCAGGAGCGCAAATACATGCTGGAGGCCATCCGCTATGTCAAAAAAGTGTACATCGGCCCCGACACCGGCAAGATTCTCGACTTTGCCCCGTTGCTGGACGAGGTGAAGCCCGATATTTTCTTCGTGAACGAGGACGGCACGGGGGACTCCAAGCGCGCCTTTGTCGAATCCAAAGGCATTGCCTATGTCATCAGCAAGCGCATCCCCCACGCCGATCTGCCCACCCGTTCCACGACCTCCATCCGCAGCGCCTTGGGGCGCTGAACTTTCCTTTCATGATGAAGACCTCACCTGACTATTACACCGTCGTTTTTGCCAGTGATGCGCGCGGCATGCTGCCGCTGACCGTGGCCGCCTACTCCTTGTTGGAAAACGCGGCGCCGGGGACGCACTACGATGTCGTTGTGCTTAGCGACGGCATCGGCCCGGAGGAGCGCGATGAGCTCGGGAAGCATCTGCGTCCCGTCATGGAAGGGCATCAGCTGCGCTTCATGGAGGTGTCGGAGACGCTGCCCAATGACCTGACCCTCGGGTGCCGATGGCCCCGCGTGGCGTGGAGCCGCATCTTCATCCCCACGATGCTGCCCGAAGTATCGAAAGCTCTGTATCTCGACATCGACATTTTGGTCTGCGATGACCTCCGGGAGCTTTTTGAGACGGATCTGAGCGGCGCCTCTGCGGGCGTTGTTCTGGAGCATGTCTCCCACGAGGGCTCTCATTTCAACGAGCGCTTGGGGATTCCGCAGAGTTGCCCCGGCTACTTCAACAGTGGTGTCATGCTGATGAATCTCGACTTCTTCCGCAGCCACGGGCTCATCGACAAGGTGGTTGCCTTTGCCCGAAGCCACGCCGATGTGCTGAGTTCGCCCGATCAGGACGCGCTCAATGCGGTGCTTTGCGACAGTCTGAAGCGCCTGCACCCGCGCTGGAATTGGCACGATGGGCTGACGCGGATTATCCTGCGCGCCAATCCCAAGGCCGCGCTGTGGCGCGGCAACACGCCCCCCAAGGCTTTGGAGGCTGCTCTGCACCCCGGTATTCTGCATTATCAGGGCCCCTACAAGCCCTGGCGCTACAACCACCGTTTGGAGCGCCGCCGTTACGAGCAGACCATGTTGCGTGCGGGGGTTGTTGAGCGACTCCCGCTGCCGGGCTTTAATGTCGCCGATGCGCTCAAGCGTTTCTTTTACACGCCTCTCTATGCGCTGACGTGGTATCGTATCCGCCGCTTGGCCAAACGCTTCGGGGTCGTGTGAGGAAGCAGCTCCTGCGTATGTCCGGGTCTTGGCGCGAGCGCTTGGTACAATGGCGGGAGCAGGCAAAGGCTCTCGGCGGTGAATTGGTGTCGCCGCAGGGACGGAGCGAGGTGCGGCAGACGCTGAGCTCGCGCGTTCTCCGACTCCGGCGGCGGGTGGTGGCATGGCATCGCAGCACCGAACTCTGGGCGCCCTGTGCGTTCTACCAAGCGGAGGAGCGCCGCCTGCGCAGCCGCTTGCGTGAGCTGTTGCGGCTACCGCTGTGGAAAATTCTGCTGACGGCGCGCGCCTGCACCGAGCAGGCGCGCCGCTGGGAGGAGGAGCTGGACGACCTCGTGCGCCATGCCCACGAGTGCCCGAATTGCCGCGGCACCTCGCTGCAGCGCCACGCCGTGCGCCGCGAGTTGCGCCTGATGCGCGACGAGCTGCGGCGGCGCCTACTGCCCGCGCGCTATGCCAAGTGGATTCTGCTGGCGTTGGTGCCGCTCTGCGGGCAGCTCTTCATGCTGCTGTTTCGGCAGCTATTCGGCTAGGGCGGACACCGCTCTCAGCGCCCGTGGTAGTCGTTCTCCACGGAGATCGCCAGCAACTGCCAGTCGGCATCGCCGCCATAGCGCAGGCAAAGCCCCTTGCCCACGTCGGCATCGGGCATCTGCACCAGCCGCACCGAGCCCGTGTAGGGTTCGCTGCCGCCCCCCGGCAGCATGCTCACATCGAAGCTCTCCCAGGTGGGCGAGGCGGCGGATTTGTAGTCGAAGTGCAGCGCACTGTTCTGCAACCGCAGGCGCACGCGACTCAGCTGGCGCACCGTGTGGAAGCTCGCCGCGCTCTCCAGAGGCAGGGTTTCGAGCTCGGAGTAGTAGACGCCCCCCACCTGCCAGCGCGAGCCGGGCTCTGCCCCCGGCAGGGCGAGCGTGCCCTCGGGCGACACCACGGCGCGGAGCTGCTGCTGCCCGCAGCGCGCCGATACCTCGCAGCCGGCCCAAGTGTCCAGACCGGTGAGCACGGAGTCCTCGCCGAGACTCAGCTCGCGTGGCGCATCGCTCCACTGCCCCTCAGCGCAGAGCCGTTCGAGCGTCAGCGCACCGCTTGTGCGGTTGCGAATGACAAACCACACCTCATCTTCATGGGAATCGTTGTCGGGGATGGCGGCGAGGTGGAGCACCTCGCGACCGGGAAAATCCATGCGCTGCCAGGCCGTCACCTGCTGTTCCAGATTCATGGTGAGCACCGCCACACTTCCATCTTGCATCAGCAGCCACAGGTAGAAGTTCGTGCCGCGCTGCAGGCACCACTCCTTGACCCCGGCGGCGAAGAGGTGCTCAGCCAGCAGACTGAGGTCGGCAGCAGCAAAACCGTCCGATTCCAACTTATAGGAAATCTCGCGCAGGCGCTTGCCGCCGCGCTGGATGAACAACACGGAGTTCTCCACGGCGATGACGGGTAGTCCGGCGCTGCCCACGGAGGATTGCCGCACGAAGTTGGCCGATGATGCGGTGATGGCACCGCCATCGCCGGCGTGGAGCGCCCATTCGCTTTCCGAGGTGCCCAAGAGCAGCTGACGCGCGGCGCACATCCAAGTGATGCGGCTTTGGTCGTCCGAGGACAGCGTCAGGTGCAGGGCATCAGCATCGCCCGAACCGACGTAAAAATCGTCGAAATCATCGACCGTGCTGGCCAGCAGGGTGGTGGGCAAGCCCGGGATGCCGCCGAACCACAGCCGCCCTTGGTAAAAGGAGGAGAAGGAGGGGTAGCCGTTGGAGGTGCCCATGGCTCCGAGGCTCCAGTCCTTGGTGACCCTGCTGCCCAGCAGCGCCAGCGCTCGGCTGAGGTTGCGAGCCTTGACGCAGCGCGAATTGATAAACTCGGTGATGAGGAGTTTGTAGCTGCGCGTGCCACCCAATGCGGTGAAGTAGACGAAGGGGGAGCAAGAGAGCGAATCGCCGCTGCGCCAGACGAGAGCCATGCGGCAGGGGCGCTCCTCCGAGCCGCTCAGCGCCCAGTTCTTGCGCTCGGCGTAGCCGCCCTGCTCGAAGAGTTTGATGCGTTCCCAATTCCAGAGATGCGGGTCAGAGGCGACGCCGGAATCATCGTAGCTGCGCCACAGCTCCCATTGCATGTTCCAGGTGCCGTTGGTGTGCAGCTCCCAGTCCCGGTGAACCTCGCAGGGCCGCGGGAAATCCAGCAGCATGTAGCCCGGCATGAAATGCATCGGGTAGAGACGCGGGTCAGAGGTCTGCGCGTAGGCCGAGCTGAAATAGGTGCGGATGCAGGTGTAGAACTGGTACCAGGGCTCCCCGTCCGGTTTGTAGTAGAGTACCTTGCCGGCGGCAATAGCGGTGTTGGACAGGTCGGGGGTGGCGATGGCGCCGGTGGAGATGCTGCGGTTGAGGAAATAGGTCTTGGTCGGTAGGTCGATGTTGGCGACCACGTATTCGTTGTTGGCCATTTCCGGCGTGAAGACGATTTCGCTGTCGGCGGGGAGTTCCAGCGTGACATCGTTGGAGTAGGCTTGGTAGTGAATGGTCAGGGCGACATCATGTTGTCGGTAGCTGGCTCGCGGGTAGGGATACAGGTTCGGGATTTGCAAGCGCCATAGGGTATTTTCCAGACGGGAGAGGACGCGGGGCTCCAGAGTGGGGCAGCAGGCGTAGACCGTATCGTTGATTTGCGTCAGCCGCAGCGTTGCGAGCTGCTCGGCGCTGACCCACGGGGTTTCCAACGCGTAGGGACTTCCATCGCGCTGCAAGCGCAGCCCCTCGCGGTAGACCCACATTTGCCCCGGCACAAAGACCAGCATGAGCGAGTCGCCGCGCGCAAAGGAAAAGGCAAAGAGGCGCACGCTTTCGCCCGCGAGGCCGTTGAGCTCATCCACCGGCAACGTGCCGCGGCGGCGGCGCACGCCGCCGTAGGGCATGACCATCAGATTGCAGATGCGCGCCGCCCCGCGCTGGTAGGCTTGTAAATCAAAGCGGCAGGCTAGCCACGGCGAAAGCTCGCCCGCCGTAAAACCCAAAACATGGGGGACTTCTTGCATGCCGAGGGTGTAGCACCCTCCACCCTATCGGCACAAGCCCCGACCACCGCCGCGCAGGTGTTGCCCTCCCGTGGGCGGCTTAGGATGCCATCGCCGCGCCGCGGGGAGCGCGCGAGGCGATAAAGGCATCGAGCTCTGCCAGTGCGCGCCGCTGGGTCGGGCAGGCGCGGCGGCGCGCGACGAGCAGACGGCTGCACTGCTCGCGTCCCGAGAAGCGGTAGGTCGAGAGCCCCAAGCGCTGCAATTGCTCCAGCCGCTGCTCCAAATCGCTGTAGAAGAAGAGCGGCAGCGGCGCCTCCCCGGCCAGCTGCGGCAAGTCGATGTCTACAGGAGGTGTTTGCACGCGCAGATGCTGCGCCACGCGCGGGAGCCCCATCTGCGCCAACACCTCGCGCAGGCGCGCGAAGAGGTAGGACAGCGGCACACTGCCCAGTGGGCATTCACGCTCCAGATAGAGCATGACCCCCCGGGCAATTTCCTCGCAGAAGGGCAGCCGCACATCGGCAGCAGCTGCCGCCTCGCGCAGCACGCCCTCCAACCAAGAGCGGTCATAATCCGAGACGAGGCAGGCGCCGACCTGCAAGGGTGGGTGTAGCGGCAGAGCGCAGTACATGGTCGTCAATCAGAGGTTCAGCTTGCGTTGCAGCGGATCCTGCGCTGCCTTGACCTCCATCCGGCGCACCAGCTCGATAAACTCCTCCACCGAACGAAATTGGCGGTAGACCGATACATAGCGGATGTAGGCCACGGGGTCGATGCCTTGCAGTTTCTCAATCACCTTATTGCCGATGACATAGGAGGGCACCTCGCGCTGATGGTCACGGTGCAGGTCGGAGATAATTTCATCCACCGCCATATCGAGCCGCTCCATGCTTACGGGGCGTTTTTCACAGGCCTTGATCATGCCGCTGAGGATCTTTTCGCGGTTGAGCGCCTCGTGCATGTTGTCGCGCTTGAGCACGCGCAGCTCCGTGCGCTCAATCTGTTCATAGGTCGTGTAGCGGTAATTGCAGCGCAGGCACTCGCGCCTGCGGCGGATGCAGGTGCCATCCTTCGACATGCGCGAATCAATCACCTTGTCATCCATAAATCCGCATTGAATGCATCTCATGCCCCCACGCTAGCACAAGATGTGGCAGCATCCAAGCAGAAATACTCCTTGATATTGATTTGCGGGCAGTTGCGCCTCTCGTGCATGCTTAACTTTTCCGAAAGGACGCCCCCGCTGCCCGGGGACGGGCAGCGGGGGCGCACCCGCAGAGGCGCAACGCAAACGACTGGTAGGACGACGGTATATCCTCCTCAAGGCTCAGGAGTCCTTTAGCGAGAATGAACGCGTGGATTGAGAAGCGTCGAGGAAGCGAACGAAACCACGGCTCCTGCGGCACACACCGCCGTTTCCCGCATCAGGCACTTGCATTCGGGGGCGCGTGTGCTATGATGGGGCTGTGAGCGATGCGGCGGAACAGGCAGAGCCGCTCGGTGCGGGTGCCGAGATGAGCCCGGAGCAGAAGCTGGCGTACCTGCGCGAGCGTGCGGCGCATTGGCGCGCGGCGCAGGTCTTGGGCACGCTGCGCGAGACGATGGTCTTTGCCGTGGGCAATCCCCGCGCGCAGCTCATGCTGGTGGGCGAGGCGCCCGGCAGCGAGGAAGAGCGCCTGGGCGAGCCCTTCGTGGGGCCGGCGGGGCAGCTGCTCAACAAAATTCTCGCGGCGATGGGGCTGCGGCGCGAGGAGGTCTACATTTCCAATGTTTGCAAGTGGCGCCCCTCGATGGGGGAGCGGCAGGGCAGTGCCAACCGCCCGCCGTCGGCGGAGGAGCTGGCGGCCTCGCGCCCGCTGATTCTGGCGGAAATCCGCGCGATTCGCCCCCGCTGCCTCGTCTGTCTGGGTGCTAGCGCGGCGCGCGCGCTGCTGCAGTGCGAGTCGGGGGTGGGGGCGCTGCGCGGGAGCTGGGCAGAGTGCCAAGGGGTGCCCGTTCGGGTGACCTACCACCCGAGTTACCTGCTGCGCAATGCGGCGCTGTCGGCGCGGCGCGCGGTGTGGGAGGACATGTTGGCAGTGATGGAGTGCTGCGGTCTGCCCGTCAGTGAGCGACAACGGCATTATTTTCTGCCATGAGGTGCGTGTGGTTCTTGTTGGGGATGTCGCTGCTGCTCGGCGCTTGCCATTGGTCTGCGGCGGATTGGCGGCGGCGGGCATTGGCGGGTGAGCCACGGGCGCAGTATGAATATGGTCGTTGCCTGCTGACGGGGCAGCGCGGTCTGCCCCGCGATGCGCAGGCGGCCTTACCCTGGTTGAGGGCGGCGGCACAGGCAGGCTTGCCGCAGGCGCAGCGCGCGCTGGGGCTATGCTACGAGCGTGGGCTGGGGGCGGAGGCTTCGCTTGCGGAGGCGCGGCGCTGCTATGCGGCAGCAGCCGGGCAGGGGGATGCCGTGGCGGCTATGGCCTGCGCCCTGCTGGAGCTGCGGACGGGGCACCGGGCGGCGGCGTTGCGGCGCCTGCGCCATTGGGCCGATGCGGAGGAGCTGCCGCAGGCGCAGCTGCTGCTGGGGATGCTGGGGCTGGAGGGAACCTTGGGGCGCGACAGCGCGGCGGAGGGTGTGCGCTATCTACGTTATGCGGCGATGCAGGGAAACGGGCAGGCCTGCCTCCTGATGGCGCTGTGTTATGCACGGGGGCTCGGCGTGCCGCGCGATGAGGGGCTGGCGCGGGGATGGCTGCAGAATGCGGCCGCGTTGGGGGCGGCGCAGGACCTGCCCGCCGGTGAGCCGGACTAATAGTCAGCTAACAGTCATGGCGCGGCTCGCGGCGGCTGTGTTATCGTGGGCGCTGTTATGGAGTTTCTGGTGTCGGCGGGTCTGTTGGCGGCGGTGTTGGGCTGGCTGTTGGGGGCGTATCGTCGGGTGGAGGAGCTGCGGCGCGGGGTGGAGAGTGCTCGGGCTCTGTGGATGGCGGACACGCGCCGCCGCAATGACTGTTTGGGCGATTTCGAGGCGGTGTTCACTCCCCTGAGCGGGGCGGGAAATGCTGCTCTGTTCGAGCTGCTGGAGGCCTCGCGCCTGGCGCTGACGGCGGAGCAGGCCGCGTTTCCGGCGGCGGCAGCGGGGGAGCCCCGTCTGCGGCGCTGCCTGCGGGGTGCCTTGTCGGAGGCGGAGCACTCCGAGCACCTGCGCCGCCACGAGCGCTTACAGACGCTGGGCGGTCACCTGCGCACGGCGATGTATCGCCAAGCGCAGAGCGAGCGGCTGCTGAGCCGCGCGGCGCGGCTGTACAATCGCGCGCTGGAGGAGCCGCCGATGCTCCTGATGCGGCATGCCTTGGGTTTTGAGCCCTGCGTCCTGCCCCCCTGGCTGCAACGCGATCGCCCGCCCCCCGACGAGCGGGAAAGCGGGCGATGAAAGCGGGTATGCCGGGCAACTTAGGCCTCAGGAATCTCGCCGTCGGGGTAAATCAGCTCCTTGGGAGCGGGCGCAATACTGCGGATGGTCATCTTGACCTGTGCCCCGCCGATCTCGATGGGCAGGCGCAGGCTGTCGCCCACGCGGTGGCCGATGAGCTTGGCGCCCAGCTTGGAGCTGTAGGAGATGATGCGCTCCTCGGGCACGGAATCCCAGGCGCCGAGAATGGTGTAGACGATTTCCTGCCCCTTGTCGGTGCAGAAGGTTACTTGCGTTCCCATGCCTGTGGTCTCGCAGGTGGCACCGCTGAAGTCGGTCGGCGTGGCCGTGGCCAGCAGGCGCGAGAGCTCTTCCGATCGGCGCATGAGCACCTGTCGCGTGGCTTTGGCATCCTGGTAGCCGCCGTTCTCGCGCAGGTCGCCCTCGGCGCGGGTGATTTCCAGGTCGTGCTTGTTCTTGGGGATGCGCACGTTGATGATGTCCTCGTATTCGGCCTTGCGGGCGGCGAAGGAGCGCAGGGAGACGTAGAGGTTCTGCTTCTCCTTGTGCGCGGTGCGTGCCAGCACAATTTCCTGCAGCGAGGGGTGCACCTTCATCATAAGCGCCAGCAGGGCGTTGCGGTGCAGCTCCGAGATAGCCGAGCAGTCGTAGATGGCCTTGGCAAAGGGGCGGGCTTCCTGGTCGGAAAGACCCGTGACTAAATCAGGAGCCAAATCCTTTTCCTTCTCATCGATGAGCATGTTGCGGAGTTTGAGAGCCTTGTTGGTGCCGCCCTCGGTGTTCTCGGCCTCGATGGCGTTGATGATGGCCGCGCCGAGCGCCATCTTGGTGCGCTCGAAGAGCTCCTGCGCCAGCCCCTTGCGCTCTTTGCAGATCCACACCAGCACCTCGGGCTTGAGGTCTTGGCGCGAGATGCCGTTGGTCAGGTCGGAGAAGAGCTGCTCTTTGGCTCCCTTGGCGATGATGAAATCGGCGGCTGCCCCGGTGACCTTGGCTCCGCCGAACAGGAAGATGTTGATGACGTAGGGCAGCCAGCTGTCGCCCTGCGCCTCGGGCAGCGCCTCGAAGATGCGGCGCTGGCGGGCGGCGGGGAGCTCGCCGATAAATTTGACGATGTTCTCCGAGCTGATGTTGCGCAGTTTGTCGGCCAGCCCGGTCAGGCTGTCGACCCCGGCTGCGGTCAGCGCGGCGTCGAGCGCTTCGCGCGCTGCGGCATCGCTGCTCATGGTGTCGAGGATATCATCGCGGATGATGATGAGCTCCAGCACGCGCTCGGGTTCGAACGAGTGCTCGGGACGCACATGCGCCTCGATATCGGCGATGAGTTGTGCGGTGATGGCGGGTTCGCTCTTGAGAATCTCCAGCTTGGCTTGGTCGAGCACATGGACGCAGGACTCCAAGTCCTTGGCATCGCGGTAATCATCCAGCAGAGCCTCGGCGGCGCTGGTGGCGTGGCGCAGCACGATGGGCTCGCCGCGGCGTGTCGGCAGGCGGAAGCCGGGGTCATCGCGCATGGCGGTGCGCGCCTTCTCCCACCAGCTCTTCCAATCCTCGGCCTCTACCACGCGACCGCTGAGGAATTTCTCCAAATCCTCGGGCTGCATGGGCAGAACCTCGTCCACTCCCTCGCGCAGGGACTTGTTGTTCTCGAGCACCATGCGGATGAAGCCAAGCAGGGTATCCTTGCCCGCGGCGCGGCTGCGGCAGGTTTCGGGTTCGTCGTAACAAGTGATGAGGAAATGCCCCTCGGGAATGGGGGTCAGCTCATTGTAGGCCAGTTTGAGCCCGAGAACATGCGCCTCCTTGTTTTCAAAGTCGATTTTGATTTTGCTCTTAGCCAGTGACCATGCTGCCACTTTCCCCACGCCCCATTCCTGGTGCATCACATATTGTCCGGGGGCAAATTTATCGAGTCTTGCTGCAAAGTCAGTCGGAATTTTACCCGACCGTACTAATTTTTCGAGATCGGCATGCATACGTGAGTGACATAATACCATGCCTTCTGTCAAGGTCAACCCCGTATCGGGATTTTTTTTTGTAAGTTGCAAAATCAAATGCGACACCGAAAAGCCGTTGCAGAACACCTTGTG
>CAMACY010000026.1 GCA_945831585.1 uncultured bacterium
GTGCTCGGCCAGGTCCTCCAGCTCATCGCTCATCTTTTCGGCGGGCGAATCGGCCCGCAGAACACCCGCGGGCAGCAGCGCCAGCGCCGCCATCAGAAACAAACTATGCATGACTTTCATAACAATAGGATAAGACAATACCAAGAACAACCCCGTTGAAACATCCCGCCATCTTTTTTTGGCGCGCGACGAGCAGAAAAGACTTGACAACGCGCGCTCAGGATGCCACAATGCGCGCGTACAAGTTCCGGTCTCCCTGGATTGGAGCGGGTCGCAGACCCGCTCTTTTTTTGTAGACCGTTCACCACCAAAACACCAGCCGTTCACCATGCCCGCCAACGACATCACTGCGCTCATTGACTACTACGTTCGCGAAAAGGATCTGACCCCCGACCGCGTGCTGAAAGCTCTCGAAGATTCCTTCCTGACAGCCTACTCCAAGATGGTTCCCGGCGCCGACCGCATCCACAGTCTGCGCGCGGTCATCAACACCAAAACGGACACGGTGCGCATCAAAGCCGAGATGACGGTGGTTCCCGATGAGGAGCTGACGGATGCTTTTAACGAGGTTCCCCTGTCGGTCGCACAGGCCAAGGGCGCCAAAAAGGGCAAGGTTTACGAGCCCGGCGACACCATCAGCGTGAATGTCACACCGCCTGACTTCGGCCGCATTGCCGTGCAGACGGCGCGCCAGACCATGCAGCAGCGCATCCGCAAGGCGGAGCAGGAGATGCTGGCCGATGCCTTCCGCGACCGCATCGGTGAGCTGGTGACGGGCACCGTCAAGCGCTACGACCGTGGCGATGTCATCGTGGAGGTGGAGAAGTTCGAGGCGCTGGTGCCGATGCGCCAGCGCATCCCCGGCGAGGAATACAGCAGCGGAGATCGCCTGCGTTTCTACATTGTCGAGGTGCGCGACGGCGTCCGCGGCAATGAGCTCATCCTCTCCCGCAGCCATCCCAATCTGGTGCGCCGCCTCTTCGAGAACGAGGTCATGGAGATTGCCGACCACACCATCGAGATTGTCCGCATTGTCCGCGAGCCGGGCTACCGCACCAAGATGATTGTGCGCAGCAACGACCCGAACATTGACCCCGTGGGAGCCTGCGTCGGGATGCGCGGTGCCCGCGTCAAGAATGTAGTCAACGAGCTCAACCGTGAGAAGGTCGACATTTTGGAGTACACCGAGGACAAGGCCGCGCTGGTAACGGATTCGCTCTCGCCCATCGAACCGCTGAGCGTTGATGTGGACGAGGAGAAGCGCGTGGTCACCGTCATTGTGGAGGACGACCGCGCCGCCGCCAAGGCCAAGGGGCGCCGAGGGCAAAATGTGCGCCTGACAGCGCGCCTGATTTCGACGCCGGAGGCGACGTGGGATGTGCGCGTGGAGCCGCATGATGAACACGCGGTTACCAAGCAGATTGCGCAGGAGGGCGCGGCAGCGCTGGTGCAGACGCTCGGTGTGAGCAACGCGCTGGCCGAGGCCATGATTGCCAATGGATTTACCACGGTGCAGACGATTGCCGACTTCGCCGCCGCCGAGGATCTGGTGGAGGCTCTGGGCGTCAGCGAGGCCGAAGCACAGGAGATTGTCGACAAAGCCAAGGGTGCCTGCTGAGCGGCGCCGATTACCCACTATTTCTTTTCCCATGCCGAATAACGAACAAAAAAAGCCCGTTGTGCTGGATCTTCTCGGTGGTTCCAAGAAGAGGAAGGCTCAACCCGCAGCGGCCGCACCGACGCCGCGCGCTGCCGTTGAACCCAAGGCTCCCGCGCCCAAGAAGGAGGCGCTCGATCTGCTGGCGCCCAAGAAGCGCCGGGCAACGGCTCCGGCTGCCGCCCCGGCACCTGCCGCCGCTGCTCCCGCGCCGTCCCCGACCCCCGAGGCGCCGACTCCCGCGCCGGCTCCCGCGCCGTCGCCCGCTCCGGCTCCCGCTCCTGCTGACTCGGCGGCAGATTCTGCCGTCACGGTCAAGGCGCCCATCAGCGTGGCGGATTTGGCGACGATTATCGGGCTCAAGCCCTTCAAGCTCATCGCCGAGCTGCTGCCCATGGGGGTGTTTGCCAACCCGGGCACAATTCTCGACAGCGATCAGGTGGCGGCTCTGTGCGAGAAGCACGGGCTGACCTATGAGCGCCAAAAACGCGAGAAGGGTGCCGGCGTCAAGGCTCCAACGGAGGACATCAAGGAACCCGAGGCCGTGGCTCCCGAGGAGGAGCCGGAGGATGTGCTGAAGCTGCGCACGCCCATCATCACGGTGATGGGGCATGTTGACCACGGCAAGACCTCGCTGCTGGACTACATCCGCCGCACCAAGGTGGTGGCGGGCGAGGCCGGCGGCATCACCCAGCACATCGGTGCCTACACGGTGCAGCACAACGGCCAGACGCTGACCTTTATCGATACACCCGGCCACGCCATTTTCACCGAGATGCGCGCCCGCGGCGCGGATGTGACGGATATCGTGGTGCTGGTGGTGGCCGCCAACGACGGCATTATGCCCCAGACGAAAGAGGCCATCATGCACGCCAAGGCGGCGGGCAAGACCATCATCGTGGCGGTGAACAAGTGTGACCTGCCGGCGGCGGATCCCCTGCGAGTGCGCACGCAGTTGATGGAGGAAGGTCTGGTGCCGACGGATTTCGGCGGCGATGTCGAGTGTGTGGATATTTCGGCGCACACGGGGGCGGGCATCAACGACCTGCTCGATCTGCTCTGCCTGCAGGCAGAGGTGATGGAGCTCAAGGCTAACCCCAAGGCGAACTGCCGCGCCTCCATCATCGAGGCGCGCATGGAACAGGGCAAGGGATGCTCGGCCACGGTGCTGGTGCAGAGCGGCACGCTGAAGGTGGGTATGCCCTTCATCTGCGGCCCCTTTGCAGGCAAGGTCAAGACCATGCTCAATGACCAGGGCAAGAGCATCAAGAAGGTGACTCCGGGCATGCCGGCGGAGGTCTCCGGCTTCATCGAGACGCCCAACGTGGGTGATGAACTGGTGGAGATGGAGAACGAGCGCGCAGCGCGCCGGCTCTCCGAGGAGCGCTTGGAGGAGCTGCGCATGGAGCGCCTGCGCCAACCCAAGCGTTCGCGCATGGAGGATATTCTGGCCATGATGGGCGACGGTTCGCAGAAGGCGGTGCTCAAGCTCTACCTCAAGGGCGATGTGCAGGGCTCGGTGGAGGCCATCAAGAAGGCGATTACGGATATTGAGAGCGACAAGGTGGAGTGCCGCTTCATCGGCGCGGCTGCCGGGCCGATTTCGGAGAGCGATGTGCTGCTGGCTTCGTCCTCGGATGCGGTGATTCTCGGCTTCAATGTCAAGGTGGAGACGAACGCCGTTCGCGCCGTGAAGCGCGAGGGGGTTCAGGTCAAGATTTTCTCCATTGTCTACGAGCTTATCGACCAGGTGAAGGATGCCATGCTCGGCCTGCTGGAGCCCGAGACGCGCGAGACGATCATCGGCCATGCCACGATTAAGCAGGTGTTCAAGTTGAACAAAGGCAAGGCGGCGGGGTCTTATGTTTCGGACGGCAAGATGTTCCGCAAGGCCGAGGCTCGCGTGCTGCGCGATGGCCAGGTGGTCTTCGACGGCAAGATGTCGACGCTGCGCCGCTTCCAAGACGAGGTCGAGGAGGTGAAGAGCGGGCTCGAATGCGGCATTCGTCTGGCCGACTACGATGACTACGAGGAGGGCGATGTCATCGAGTGCTACACCCTCGAGAAGATTAAGCAAAGTCTATAAACCCCAGCCACCGCCATGCCCGCACGCCGCCTCGACAAGGTCAATGAGTTGATGAAGCGCGAAATCAGCTCCTACGTTCAGAAGGAGTTTGATTGGTCCGGCACGATTGTCTCCATCCTCGATGTGGAGATCACCGAGGACCTCAAGGAAGGGCGCGTGTGGGTCGGCGTGGTGGGGCGCATGCACCCCACCCAGGTGATTGAGAAGCTGAGCAAGCACCGGGGTGAGATTCAGCGGGCGGTCAGCCGCCGCGTGATTCTGCGCAACACGCCCAAGCTCACCTTCCGCCACGATGATTCGGCTCGCCGCGGGGTGGAGCTGGTCAATCTGCTGGACGACATCGACAAGAATCTGCCGAAAGCGCCCCCGCTGCCGGAGGGCGAGTGCGACCCCGAGATTTAAGCACGCGCCCCCTGCCCTATGCGCGGCCGACTGCCCATCAAACGCGTGGGTGCGCTCCTCCCGGTGTTGTGCCTGGCGGGGCTGTTGCTGGCTGTGGGGCTGGTGGCTTGGCTCAGCATGGTGGGGCTGCCGCCCTGTGCGCTGCGCGCGCTGGAGCGCGAGCTGGCGGCTCAGGGTTTGCCCCTGCGGGTGGAACGGCTGCGGCTGGCTCCCAGGGCGGGGCTGGCGTTCAAGGCGGAGGGCATCCGCGCCTCTCTGCCGCAACAGGGGGCTCCTCCCCTGACACTCGCGGCGCGCAAGTTGCAGGCGGAGTGGGATGTGTTTGCGTTGCTCGGCGGTGATGTGCTGCCGCACACGCTCTATTTGCGCGAGGCGGCGCTACGGCTGCCGCTGTCGGCATCGGGGGACGAGGTCTTGTGCGCGGAGCCGGTGGATTTGCGCGTGCGCCACAACGCCAAGGCACAGCTGTGGTATGCGGATTTGCGGGCAAACATCGGCGGGGCGGCGGCGACGCTGCGGGTTCTGGTTCCTGAATCGCTGTTGCAGGGCTCGGAGGCGGGGGGGGAGTCTCCCGACCCGGCGGCACTGTTGGCGGAGCACCGCGAAACGCTGCTGCGGGTGCAGCGCGAGCTGGCTCGGCAGGATTGGGGCTCCCCCGACAAGGCGCCCAAGCTGCAATGCCGCGTGAATTTGCTGGGAGAGCTGCCGCTGGTGTCGCTGTTGGCCGAAGTGCCGACGCTGCAGACGCCTGCAGAGCTCTGCCTGCGCGATCTGGTTCTGGATGCCCGGCTGGAGAAGAATGTGCTCACCATCCACCGCAGCGGCTTCCGCACGCTGTCGCCCGACACGCAGATTTCCCTGCGCGGAGGCTACGACCTCACGCGTCGTGAGCTGGATATTGAGCTGGACAGCACGGCGAATCTGCTGCAGTTGGCGGAGACTTACGGGGACGCGCAGTTGGCGGCGTGGCGTTCGCGTGTGTCGCGCCCGACACCGCCGACAATCCGCATGCAGGGGCATGCGCTGCTGGCCGAGGATGGCGCGCTGGAGCGCTATGCGCTCAACACGCAGCTGGTGCAGGGTGAGCTCTACTTCGATGATCTAGAGTTCCGCCGTGCCGAGCTGTCGCTTTATTTGGAGGATGGCAATATCAACCTGACGAATTTGGAGCTTGAGCTGAGCGACGGCTCGCTGCACGCGGAAGGTCAGGTGTATGAGGGACAAGGACAGGCGCGCGCAGAGCTTCGAGCCACGCTGCCCTGCCTGCAAAAGTTGTGGCAATGTGTGGCGGGGGAGCCTTTGCCTTTACCGGATGGCTGGGAGTCGGAGGGGGAGCTGCAGCTCGACGCGCAGCTCGGTCTGCAGATGCCGCGCTTTGTCCCGGGGGTGACGCGCTTGCAGGAGCTGCTGCCCACGCTGACGCGCGCGAGTCTCCGCGCGGCGTGGGCTCGCTGTGCGACCGAGGCGGCTTCCGCGGAGCACCCGCAGCTGACGCTGGAGTTGGAGCAGCCCGAGTGGGACGGCGCGCACGCCAGGGTGACCCGTGCGCGGCTGCAGCTGCAGGCGGCGCGCCTGTGCGGCGCTGAGCTGTCGGCGGAGGATGTGCAGGCGACGCTGGAGCTACAGGGGGCGGAGCTGGGTGAGGATGCTCTTTCGGTCGCGGAGGCGGCGCTCGGCCTGCATGCGGCTTCGCTGGTGCAAGGGGAGGACGGGCTCGCCGGGGTGCAGGCGCAGGCGCAGCTCCGCGCCTTGCGTCTGCCGTGGGCGGATGCGGCGGCGTTCGCGGCGGAGGAGCTTGCGGCAGATGCGCGCTGCGCACAGGCAAACCGGGGAGAGACGACGGCGGAGGATTTCCGCCTGACGCTGACGGGGGTGAGACATGTGGACGGCTCGGCGGATTGGCGACAGTTGCTTGCCGATGCGCCGGGGCGGCTGGATGTGCAGTTGGCGGCGCTGCGTTCGCCGGAGTGGGGAGAGTTGCGCGCGCTGGCTCTCGCGCTGCACCCGGAGGGCGCGGCGGAGTGGCAGCTCGCGCTGGGGGCTCAACTCAATGAGCGGGAGCTGCGGCTGGACTCGCGGGTGCAGCTGCGGCAGGAGGCAGGGCTCCCGCAGTTGCTGCTGCGCGATGCGTCGTTTACGCTGCCCCCGGCGGCGGCGGAGTCTTTGCTGGCGGCGCAGGGGTGGACGACGAATCTGCTGCGCTTGCCGGAGCTGGTGCAGGGGCAGCTGCCGCTGCTGGCGCTGGATTTGCAGCCGTTCCGTCTGCACCGGGCAGAGGTGGAGCTGCATGTGCCGGAGCTGGTGCGCACGCCGCAGTTACCCGCGCTGCGGGAGCACCCGGTGGCGCTGGGGCTGCTGTTGCGCGCGACCTTGAGCACGGATGAGGAGGAGCGCTTGCTGTGTGCCGCGCATGTGGAGTTGGCTCATGCGCAGGGGGGCGGGCTTTGGCTGGATGTGGCGGGTGATTTACGGGAGTCACTGACGCTGACGGGTCGCAATACGCTGACGGCGGATCTGGTCGATGCGCTGATTGATGATGCCGATGCGCACGAGATTATTCGCGATTTCCGCTTTACGCCCGGGCTCAGCCGCGTGACGGCGGAGAATATTCACGCGGTGGTAAAGTATGGTTCCGGGCTGGATCTGCGCGTGCATTGCGACGCCGATATTCGCGACACAGATTATTTGCTGGGGGCGTATGAGGATGTGCGCGATGCGGAGGGCCGGGTGGTGGGAGAGCGTCTGCGCACGACTTGGGGGGCGGATCCTTTTGTGCGGGTGGCGCAGGCGTCTTGCGGGGTGGATGTTGTGGTGCGCCTGGGCTTGCGGGATGCTGCGGGGCAGCCGCTGCCGGATGTAACGACCATTGATTTGTCGTCTCCTTACTTGCGCTATGATAATCGCCATTGGTTGCGCCGCCAGGGTTTTGCCAAGGGGCCGTCGGAGAGTGTCGTGCAGGGGGAGGATGTGTTTTTTGATTTGGAGGCGAATACGCTGCGGTTGACGAATATCGGCGGCACTTGCTATCCGGCCTATTCGTTCGGAATGTTTTTCCCGGATTTGATGGAGTATATGGCGGATATCGTGCTGCCGCATCCGGTGCAGGTGTCGACGGCGAGCTGTGTGTTCCCGCTTGCGTCACGCTGCACGATGCCGATGAGCGGTTGTATCCGCGCGGAGATGCTGCCGGAGGCGCCGCCGGGCTTTTTCCGTTTTCTCGGGACGCAGATTCCGCTCGCGCGTTTTTCGGGTTTTGTGACGCTGTCGGATGATGCCGTGGTGCTCAGTGATATGACGGCGCAGTGCTGGGGCGGGGTGATGCGGGCGGCGGTGAATTTGGGCATTTCGGGGGGGAGTACGTCGTTCGATGGTTTGGTGGAGGCGCAGAATATGGATTTGCAGGCGATTGCGGCTTCGTATGACACGCAGTTTTCTCCGGCGATGTGCAATGGGGAGATTCGCTTCCGCTCGCCGAGTCCGGAGCTGCGGGATTTGCGCGCTTACGGCAAGGTGGAGGTGAGCGATGGAAATTTGTTGGAGTTGTCGCTGTTCAAGCCGTTGAATGCGTTTATTTCAGATTTGCCCGGCAATTTGGAGTCGCTGGAGCGCACGGCGATTCATGAGCAGACGGGGGAGCAGCGGGAGCCGAATTGGCTGGTGCGGCTGTTCGGTCGCGTGTTTTCGAGCACGGGCAACACGGTGGAGCGGGTGGGGACGACGGTGACGGATACGGCGTCTCGGGTTCCGTTTGCGAATCATTTGCTGCGTTATGATATTCAGGATGCGTATGCGGAGTTTGAGATTGCCGATGGGACGCTGTATGCGCGGCAGGCGAAGGCGAAGGGCTACAATTTGAGTGTGCGGATGAATGTGGATTTGGATTTGGATTCGCTGGATTTGAAGGGGAATTTGTGGCCGACGATGTCGAGTGTGCCGACGGTGCTGGTGTCGCCGCTGACCTTTTTGTCGGATTACATGATTGATATTCTGATTTTCGGCAATGTGGAGGATATTCACTGGCGTTTCAGCTTGGATCGCTTGGTTCCACGGGGGGCGTCGTCTGCAAAAAGTGCTCCGTGAATGAGTCTCTTGCGCTTTTCCCGTTGACTTTGTCTGTGTGCTTGTTTAGAATGTTCCACGTCCGATGTTGCCTGTCATGAGATTCTCTGTTGTTGCCTTGATGGCTGCGGCTGCGCTGTCGGTGCCGCTGACGGCGGAGGAGGGGGTGCAGCCTCCTGTTGCTCCCGAGGAGGATGGCTATGTGCGCGCCGGCCGCGAGACGGTGGTGCTGCTGCATGAGTTGACGGAGGTTCTCAACGGGATTAGTGACCGAGCTTCGGCGGATGCGGCGGTGCCAAGGGTGAAGGATATTTCCGGGCGTATGCAGGCGTTGCGGCTGCGTGCGGAGGGTCTTCCGAAGCCGGATTCAGAGCAGAAGTTGCGCTTCCGCAAGCATTTGGGCGATCAGGAGGTGCGCACGGCGGTTCAGGGCTTTATGGTGGCGCTGCTCAATCTGGCGCAGACGGAGGCCTATGGCTCGGAGGATTTGCTCAACACGCTCACGGAGATGGTGAGCGGCAAGATGTGATGCCGCACAAATTCGGCTCGCAGGATGCGCCCGTGGATGGCGCGCCGGGGGAGGACGCGGAGGCGGCGATGCTGCACCGTGCGGGGGCGATGGCGCCGGCTTTTGCGGCGGCGTTGGTGGCGTGGTTCGACCGCGAGGCGCGGGATTATCCTTGGCGCCGCACGTCGGATCCGTGGGCGATTTTGGTGAGTGAGGTGATGCTGCAGCAGACGACGATTCCGACGGTGCTGGGGCGTTATGAGGCGTGGTTGCGCCGTTTTCCGACGCCGCAGGCGCTAGCAACGGTGAGCGAGGAGGAGGCGCTGCGTTCGTGGGAGGGCTTGGGGTATTATCGCCGGGTGCGTTCGCTGCAGGCGGCGGCGCAGGCGATTACGGAGCGCCACGGCGGCTGTTTCCCGGAGGAGCCGGGGGCGATTCGTGCGCTGCCGGGTATCGGGGAGTATACGGCGGCGGCGGTGCTGAGTTTTGCGTTTAACCGCCCTGCCCCGCTGGTGGATGCGAATGTGGCGCGAGTGCTGGCGCGTTTGTTTGATGATGCGGCTCCGGTGGATGCGCCGGAGGGTCGCCGCCGCCAGTGGGCGCTGGCGGCGCGCTTGGTGTCGCCGGATCGGGCGCGGGCGTACAACGCGGCGCTGATGGAGCTGGGGCAGCGCATTTGCACGGGGGGGCGGCCGGATTGTTTGCTGTGCCCGGTGCGTGTGTTTTGCTCCACGCGCCGCCCGGAGCAGCTGCCGATGAAGCTCCCCAAGCCGGAGCTGCTGCGCGCGGAACACTGCGATCTTTGGGCGCTGTCTTCTGCGGGCTTGCTGATGGAGCGGCAGCCGAGCGGTGCGCGCCATGCGGGGATGCTGCGGCTGCCCCGCCGCACTGCGGCGGAGGTGGCGGGCTTGGAGCATTTGCTCGACCAGCGCTACAGTGTCACGCGCTACCGGGTGCTGCGCCGCCTCTTCCGCGCGACTCCGGACGAGCAGCCGCGCGAGCGCGAGCTTTTTGTGCCGCTCGCGCAGTTGGAGCGTGAGCCGATGGCCTCGCCCGACCGCAAAATTGTACTGCGATTGCTCGCCCGGAGCTGAGCGCTCCCCTTGCTTCAGCGGCAGGCTTCGAGCACGAGGACGGTGCGCGGCAGCAGATAGAGCGCCAGTTGCCCGTCGGCATCGGTGCCATGGATGACGCGGTGATCCTGGCGGCCGAAGCCGCCGAAGCTCGGGTCGTCGCTATCGAGGACGATGCGCCAGTTGCCGGCCTGCGGCGCGGGCAGCCGGTAGTCGGGAATGGCGGCTTCGCCGTTCCAGTTGAACACGAAGAGGAGCCCGGCGCGGCAGAAGGCCATCACGCGGTTGCTTTCGTCCATGTTGAGGGGCTGCGCGGGCGGGGCATCGAGCAGCTCGCGCGCGGCGGCCAGCTGCACCATCGCGGCATCAAAGGCGTTAAGGTGTCGGTAGCGCAGCAACTCGTTGTCGACGAGGCTCCACTGGCGGCGGCAGTATTGGTAGGAGTTGCCGTTGCCTTCGCGGGGGAAGTCGATCCACTCGGGATGCCCGAATTCGTTGCCCATGAAGTTGAGCCAGCCCTCACCGCCGGCGGCCAGGGTGGCGAGCCGTATCATCTTGTGCAGCGCGATGCCGCGGTCGATGATGAGGCTGTGGCTCTCGCAGCTCATGTGGGTGTACATCTCGGCATCCATCAGGCGGAAGGCGATGGTTTTGTCGCCGACAAGGGCTTGGTCGTGGCTCTCGGCGTAGGCGATGTTGGGCTCGCCGTAGCGGCGGTTGATGAGGGTGTACCACATGTCGCCGACGCTCCATTCTTCGTCTTTTTTCTCCTTGAGCAGCTTAATCCAGTAGTCGGGCAGCCCCATGGCGAGGCGGTGGGTGAAGCCGAAGCCGCCTTCGTCTACAGGGCGGCAAAGCCCGGGCATGCCGCTCATGTCTTCGGCAATGAGGTAAGCGCCGGGGCAGAGCTCGTGCACCAGGGTGGTGGCGAGTTGTAGGTAGGTAATGGCGTCGGGGTTGACCTGCGTGTTGTAGTAGCAGCCGAGCTCGGTGAAGGGCTCGTGCCCGTGGTGGATGTAGAGCATGCTGGTCACGCCGTCGAAGCGGAAGCCGTCGAAGCGGTATTCCTCCAGCCACCAGCGCAGGTTGGAGAGCAGGAACTCCAACACTTGGTCGCGCCCGTAGTCGAAGAGGCAGCTGTCCCAGTCGGGGTGGCGGCTGTCGCGCTCTCCGGCTTTGAAGTACTGCCCGCCGCTACCGTCAAAGTCATTGAGCCCCTCGGCCATGTTTTTGACGGCGTGACTGTGCACGACATCGAGCAGCACGCCGATGCCCAGCCCGTGCGCGGTGTCGATGAGGTATTTGAGATCCTCGGGCGTGCCGAAGCGGTTGCAGGGGGCGAAGAAGGAGGAGACGTGGTAGCCGAAGGAGCCGTAGTAGGGGTGCTCCTGCACGGCCATGAGTTGCACGAGGTTGTAGCCGAGCGCGTGCACACGCGGCAGCACCTTGTCCGCAAACTCGCGGTAGCTGTGAATGCGGGGTTCCTCCCCGCTCATGCCCACATGCGCCTCGTAGATGAAGGGGGTGCCGAGTTTGGCGGGGTTCCAGCGCGGGTAGCGCCACGCATAGGGCTTGGCAGGTTCCCAGATGAGGCCGCAGTAGTCGAAATTGTCCGGGTTCTGCTCGGTGTAGCGAATCCAGGCCGGGATGCGGTCGCGGTGCTGCAAATCCGCGCCGACGACATGCACCTTCACCCGCTGCCCGTGTTGCAGCGCCGCGGCGGGCAGCCGCAGCTCCCACACGCCCGTGGCGGTGGGCTGCATGGGGTGGGCGCTGCGGTCCCAGCCGTTGAAGTCTCCGATGAGCCACAGCCCGCGAGCCCCCGGCGCCCACTCGCGGTAGACCCACTCGTCTGTCCGGGGATCGCGGTTGAATCCCATGCGGCGGCAGCCGTCGGCAAAGGCCGCCAGCGAGCCCCAGCGGCGGCAGATACCCTCGCGCTTGGCATCGAAAAGTCGCAAGCGTCCCCTGATGTCGCGCTCAAAGGGAGCCAGCCAGCCGTCTGCCAGCACCAGTCCGGGTATGGGGGGTCTTCTCATCGTGCCCCATCGTACACCGAGCCGGGCAGCGGGGCAAGCTCATAAACACCACGGAAAAATATCCTGTCGTAAAAAAAGATTTTTTCCGCAGCGCCATCGCACTACAACGAACAAATGAAAACCGCAAAAACACTGCTGAAGAATCTCCCCATTGACGAGAACGATTCCGCACGTCTCTTGCTCGAAGCGCTGGAAACCCACGGACTTTCCGACCTCCCCCAAGATCGGGAGAGCATGCTGAGACTGCTGCGGAAAATCATCCGCGAGGGGGTAGACACCGTCCGGCGCAGCACCGCCACCGTCACCTTTGCCACGGCCGCCGACCTGAGCCTGCAGGCGCGCGCTTCGCGGCGCAGCGTCACCCGGCGGGATTTGCGCTACTATATCCACCGCCTCCTGCGCATCGAGGGCTTGGGCACGCGCCCGCTGCGTGCTATCACCACCTCCGAATGCCGCGAGGTGCTTGCCCGCGCCTTCGGCCACAGCGCCCACAGCTACCGCAAGGCGCGCGCCATCCTCCACAGCATCTTTGCCTTCGGGCTCCGCCACGACTGGTGCTCGGAGAACCCCGTTTCACCCATCGACATTCCCGCCGTGACGGAAAAGCGCATCCACCCGCTGTGCCTGGAAGAGGTGCGGCGCCTGGAGCGGGTGGCTGCGCGCTGCGAGTATGCCGACATGCGCTTTTCGCTCAACCTGCTGCTTTACTGCGGGGTTCGCCCGGCGGAAATCACGCGCATCAACCCCGCCACGGACATCGATTGGGAGCACAATCAGCTGCTCATCCGCCCGCAAACGAGCAAGACGGGCGGCGGGCGCATCATCCCCCTGCGCAAAGCCGCGCGCCTGCCGCGCGAACTCTGCATCATCCCCAAGCGCTGGACGCTTCGCTGGCGCGCGCTGCGACGCTCGGCGGGCTTCGAGCAGTGGCAGCCCGACATCTGCCGCCACACCTTCGCCACCTACCACGCCCAGCACTTCCGCGACCTCAAGGAGCTGCAGCTGGAGATGGGGCACAGCAGCCTCAGCCTGCTGCGCACGCGTTACATGATGGCAACGCTGGGCAATGCCTGCACCACGTTCTGGAAATAGTCCCGTTTGACAAGCGGGGGCTCGGCTGCTACACTGCAGCAGCGTGCCCAAGGCGCTCACAGACATCGTCGCCCACACCCCTGCCTTTGCCGGGGTGCGGGATGCTTTGCTCCGCCGCGCTGGCAGGGAGGACGCCCCGCTGGTGCTGGAGCGGGTTTGCCCGGCAGCATGGGCTTTTGCGGCGGCGCTGGTGGCCGCGCAGAGCCGCGAGCCCCGGCGCGTGTGGGTGGTGGCCGATGCGCTACCTGCGCAGGAGCGCACGGCGGCGGAATGGCCGTTGTGGAGCCGCCTGCCCGCGGTCTTTGTGCCGGAGCAGGAGCAGCATATCAACAACGGTCTGAGCGATCCCGACCTGGCGGCGGAGCGTCTGGAGGCGCTGCACGCCATCGCCGGAGCGCCGAGCGGCACGCAGGTCGTCCTGCTCACCGCCGCGGCGCTGGAACAGCCGGCGCCCTGCTTCGGAGGCCGAGCAGGGCGCACGCAACACCTGAGCGTGGGGCAGAGCTACCCGCCGGCTGAACTCATCGCCGAGCTGGGCGAGCGGGGCTTTGAACGCGCGGAACAGGTGGTTTCCCGCGGCCAATGGAGCCTGCGCGGCGGCATTCTCGATGTCTTCCCGCTGCAAGCCGCCCAACCGCTGCGCATTGAGTTCTTCGACGACAGCATCGAGAGCCTGCGCAGCTTCGATGTCGACTCCCAGCTCTCCGTCCGCAAGCTCGACCGCGCCGACCTGGTGCTGGAGGAGCCGCCCGCTGCCCGACCGCTGCGCGAGCAGATTGCCCCGCAGGATTGGGTGATCGCCCTGCCGGGCAGCGGGGTGCGCGGCGATGTGGTATTCTTCGAACTGCCGCCCGACCGCTCCGAGCTGCTGCCCGAGGGGGGCGACCGCGACGAAACCGCCTTCCTCGGCAGCCCGTTGGGCACGTTTGAGACGGGGGATTTTGTCATGCAGGAGGCGCGGCGCGCACTGGCGCGCCAGGTTCTGCTGCGCTGGCGCGAGCAGGGCTGGCGCGTGCTCATGTACTTCCCCCACGCGGGCGAGAAGGAGCGTTTTGAGGAGATTTGCGGCGAGGACGAGGCCTGGCAATTCGTGCAAAGCCGCGATGGCGACCTGCCCTTCGGCTTTTCGATTCCCGGCGCGAAGACGGCGGTGCTCTCAGCAGCCGAAATTTTCGGGCGCTACTCCGCGCCGCATGCCCGAGCGCGCGAGGAGCGCGAGGAGCGCCTGCGCCGCGCCCGCGCACAGGCGCCGCTGCGCGAAATCGAAGTCGGCGACCTCGTCATCCACGCCGCACACGGGCTGGGCAAGTTCCTGGGCATCATCCGCAATGAACAGACGGGCGAGGAGGAGCTGCACATCCGCTACGCGGGCGATGTGCTGCTGCGCATCCCCCTGCAGCAGAGCCACCTGGTCTCCAAATATGTGGGGCTGGGAGCCAAGACTCCCGAGCTGAGCCGCCTGGGCGATGCCCGCTGGCGGCGCGCCTGCCAAGCCGCCGAAAAGGCCGTGGCGGACTACGCTGCACAGCTGCTGGAGGTGCAGGCCGCTCGTGAGAGCAGCGCCGGCTACGCCCACCCCGCCGATTCCTCGTGGATGTGGCAGTTTGAATCTGCCTTCCCCTACCGCGAAACCCCCGACCAGCTGCGCGCCATCAAACAATGCAAGGCAGACATGGAGTCCCCCCGCCCCATGGATCGCCTCATCTGCGGTGATGTGGGCTTCGGCAAGACGGAGGTCGCCATCCGCGCCGCGTTCAAATGCGTCACGGGCGGGCGGCAATGCGCCATTCTGGCACCGACCACGGTGCTGGCCGACCAGCACTACCGCACCTTCCGCAGCCGCATGAGTGAATACCCCGTGCGCATCGAGCTGCTGAGCCGCTTCACCCCCGCGGCCAAGGCGCGCGACATCATCGCCGGGCTGGCGGACGGCTCGGTCGACCTCGTCATCGGCACCCACCGCCTCATCTCCAAAGATGTGCATTTCAAGAATCTGGGGCTCGCCGTCATCGACGAGGAGCAGCGCTTCGGCGTGCGCCACAAGGAGCAGTTCAAGCGCATGTTCCGCATGGTGGACATGATGACGCTCTCTGCCACCCCCATCCCCCGCACCCTGTACACCGCCCTCATGGGCGCGCGCGACATGAGCACCATCGACACCGCGCCGCTCAACCGACTGCCCGTGCAAACCGCCGTCTGCCCCTATAACGAGGAGCTCATCGCCCGCGCCATCGAGCGTGAGCTGGCGCGCAACGGTCAGGTCTTTTTCCTGCACAACCGTGTGCACGACATCCACAAGGTAGAAGAGACCCTGCACCGCCTGGCTCCGCGCGCCCGCATCGTGGTCGGGCACGGGCAGATGGACAAGGGCGAGCTGGAGTGCATCATGCGCGACTTTGTGACCGGGCAAGCCGACATCCTGCTCGCCACCACCATCATCGAAAGCGGCATCGACATTCCCAACGCGAACACCATCATCATCGACCGCGCGGATCGCTTCGGGCTGGCCGATCTCTACCAGCTGCGCGGGCGTGTGGGTCGCGGCGGGCACCGCGCCTATGCCTACCTGCTGCTGCCGCGCGAGGCGATGGTCACGGGCGATGCCCGCAAGCGCGTGTCGGCCATCAAGCAGTTCACCGAGCTGGGCAGCGGCTTTAAAATCGCCATGCGCGACCTGGAAATCCGCGGGGCGGGCAACCTGCTGGGCACGCAGCAGAGCGGTCACATCGCCGCCATCGGCTTCGAGCTCTACTGCCAACTGCTGCGGCAATCCGTCGAGCGACTGCAAGGCAAAGTACCCACCGTGCGCGCGGATGCCACCTTCAAAGCCGACTTTCTCTGCCTCTCCGAGGCGCAGCTCTCCACCCGCCCCGATGCAAACCGACTCATCGGCGCGTTCCTGCCCGCCGCGTACATCGAGGGCACGCAGACGCGCATGGAGTGCTACACCCGCTTGGCTCGCGCCTGCTCACCCGAGGAGGTGGACGACATCGAGCGCGAGTGGCGCGACCGCTTCGGTCCCCTGCCCCCCGCCGTGCGCCACCTGCTGCTGGTGCAGCAGATCCGCATCCTCGCCACGCGCCGAGGCATCAGCGCCGTGGAGCTTAGCGGTCAAAAACTGCTGCTCACCCGCAACAAGGACTACATCATGGTCGACCGGCGCTTTCCGCGCATTTTCTCCGTCAACCACACCGACAAGCTCCGCGAAACCCGCCGTTTTTTGGAGAAGATGTGAGACTTACATTAGATTTATTCTAAATAAATCTTGCATCCTCCGCCCCTATTCGTTAGAATGGACGGCAACGAACCGAATACCGACCATGGACAAAAGCATCATGTTTCAACTGACCTACGGGCTGTTTGTGGTGACCTCTGCCGAGGAGGGGCGCGACAACGGCTGCATCACCAACACCGTGCAGCAAGTGACGGACACGCCGAACCGCATCTCCGTTGCCATCAACAAGGCGAATCTCACGCACGATTTCGTGCTGCGCAGCGGCAAGCTGAACGTGTCGATTCTCTCGCAGGGGGCGGCTTTCGATACGTTCCGCCACTGGGGCTTCCAAAGCGGGCATCAGGTGGACAAGAGCATCGGCATCCGCTTGGAGCGCTCGGCCAACGGCTTGGTGTACATCACCGAAGGGGCCAACGCCTACCTCTCTGCCGAGGTGGAGCAGAGCATCGACCTGGGCACGCACACGCTCTTCATCGCGCGGGTCACGGATGGCGCCAAGCTCAGCGACACGCCCTCCACGACCTACACCTATTACCAGCAGCACATCAAGCCCAAGCCCGCCGCGCCCAAAGCCGAGGCCAAGAAGGGCTGGATTTGCACCATCTGCGGCTACATCTACGAAGGCGAGGAGCTGCCCGAGGACTACATCTGCCCGATCTGCAAACACCCGGCCTCCGACTTCAAGCCGCTGGCGCCCGCCCCTGCCCCCGCCGAGGGTGCCCGGCGCTACGCCGGGACGCAGACGGAGAAGAACCTGCACACGGCCTTTGCGGGCGAGTCCGAGGCGCGCAACAAGTATACCTACTTTGCCGAGGTGGCCAAGAGCCAGGGCTATGAGCAGCTCGCTGAGCTTTTCCTCAAGACAGCGGCCAACGAGCAGGCGCACGCCAAGCTCTGGTTCACCGAGCTGGGCGGCATCGGCGACACGGCGGCCAACCTCGCCGCCGCGGCCGATGGCGAAAATTACGAGTGGACCGACATGTACGCCGGCTTTGCCGAGACGGCGGAGAAGGAGGGCTTTGCGGATTTGGCCGCGAAGTTCCGTCTGGTGGCGGCTATCGAGAAGCGCCACGAGGAGCGCTACCGCGCCCTGCTGCACAATGTGGAGACGGCGCAGGTCTTTGCCAAGAGCACGGTCAAGGTGTGGGAGTGCCGCAACTGCGGGCATATCGTGGTCGGCACACAGGCTCCCGAGCTTTGCCCCACCTGCCTCTACGCGCAGAGCTTCTTCGAAATTCACTGCGAGGATTTTTGATGGGGTGCTTGTCGTCCCGCCCCTGCGCAGGTGATACCTCCCTCCGGCACCCGCCGCGCTTCTCCCGCGCGGCGGGTGCCTTGCCTCAGCCCTGCTGCTGCGCCAGCGCGCCGGCCACCGCATAGCCCGCCGTGAGCAGGGCCAACCCGAGCGTGCCCGCCACCAGCAGCGGACGGCGACCGCGCGCGTCAGCCACATGACCGACGAAGGGGCGCGCCGCAATGGAGGCCAGGCTGAACAGCGCCGTGGCGATGCCGATAGCCACGGCTCCCCCGCCCTGCGAGGCCACATAAAAAGGAAAGGTAGGCAGCAAGGCGTGAACGTTAGCGAAGATGAAGAGGTTGACCAGACAGATGCGCACGAAGGCACCTGTCCACTGCGGGGGATTGGGGTGTGTTGTCATGAGCGGAAAGTAGAAACGCACAAGCGCGCAAGCCTGCCAACCAGACTGACGCGCTTGTGCGCTACATGTTGAACGGGGCGCATTCGAACGCCGAAGCGGCAGCGCGTCAAGCCCGAAAAGCGCTCGTTTTCGGCTATTTTACGTTTGCATTCCGGGGGGGAATGTGCTAGAAAGAGAACACTTCATTTTCCGATTCTTATGGCTGCTCCCCGACTCAAAACCGGCGGCGGGCCGATTTCCGGTCCCCTCTCTCTGCGTCCCTCCGGCACAGCGCCCACGCGCTCCGTTCGCCTGAAGGGTTCCGATGGCAAGGTTATCACCCCCAAGAAGCCCAAGGCTCCCGAGACGAGCGCACCGACTCCCGAGGCGGATGAACAGGCGGCGGCTCAGGCGGCCGCTGAACAGCAGGCCGCGCAGGCCGCTGCCGAGGAAGCGGCTGCTCAGGCCGCGGCAGAGGAGGCTGCGGCCCGCGCCGCGCAGGAGGAGTACGAGCGCCAGATGGAAGAATACAACCGCCAAATGGAGGAGTACAACCGCCAAATGGCCGAGTTCCAAGCGGCGCAGGATGCTGCCGAGCGCGCCGCTGCGGAGCAGGCTGCCGCTGAACAGGCGGCCGCTGAGCAAGCCGCTGCAGAACAGGCCGCCGCGCAGGCAGAAGAGCCCAAGCCGGCGGCGGTGAAAAAGCCTGCCGCGGCCGTGAAGAAGCCCTCGGCGGTGCGGAAACCCGCCGCCGTTGCCAAACCCGCTGCGGCCAAGCCGGTCGCCCCTGTCGAGGAAGCTCCGGCAGCTGCCGAGGCTCCGGAGGAGGGCGAGGCTCCGGCCGAACCGACCGAGGAGGAGCTGGCCGCCCGCGATGCCTACCTGCAAGCGCTTCAAGACACGGCCAACGCCACCCCCGTGTGGAAGCGATTGCCCTTCCTCTGCGGCGCAGCGGCCATTGTGCTGATGGGCACCATCTGTTCGGTGGTAGTGGTGCGGCACAACGCCCGCGAAGCGCGCATCAAGGCGCACCGCGACTACATCAACACCCTGCTGGTGCGCGCGCAGAGCATCAACCAAAAGGGGGTGGAGACGCTGGCGGATGCCAAGGCGCGCCAGGTAGACATCACCTGCTCACTCAAGGATGCCAAGGCGCTGCTGGAGGTGGTGGTGCACCCCAATGCCACCAACGAAAAGGGCAAACCGCTCTACGGCGGCAATGCCGAGGGGGTGGCGCAGAACGCCTGCCTGCTGCTGGGGCTCGCCTCCGAGGCCGATGACAGCATCGCCGACCTCGTCTTTTCCACGATGGGCAAGCAGGCCAAGGTCATTCGCCCCACGTTGTTCAACTGGCTGATTCAGCGCATGGCCATCTCGGACAGCAAGAGCGTGCAGAAGAACTTCAAGAAGCTTGCCGATACCATTGCCGCCCAGCCCGAGTGGACCAAGAAGAACGAGATCCTCGCCTATGTGTGGAACGGCATGGGGCTGCGCGTGACGCAGAGCGATGTACCCGCCATTCTGGAGCTGCTGGGCAGCGACAAGACGGACAGCCAGCTGGCCAAGCCGCTCGCCGTCTGCCTGGACAACATTTTGGAGATGATGGACGATCCCGCGGCCAAGGCGGCGCTGGGCGATCAGATTTTCGAGAACCTGGTCAAGCTGCCGGAGAAGAAGCGTGTGTCCAACCTGCGCCAACTGGTGCCTACGCTGGCCAAGGCGTCCTCCCCCAAGGCGTTGGCGTACTACAAGAAGGAGCTGGAGAATCCCGCCAAGTGGGCCAAGGGTCAAGGGCTGACCTTCGTTGGTTACTGGGGCGATGATTCCATCCTCGACTACATTCTGGAGCTGCAGGAGAAGGCTCCCGATGAGCGCGCCAAGGAACAGGTGCGGCTCAGCATCGGCAGCCTCTTTGCCCAGAACCGCGACCGCAGCGATGCGGAGGCCGAGCGGATTATCGGTCTGTATTTCGACGGTTTGAACGCCGACATTTCCAAGCTGCCCGAGCTGATTGCCAAGACCGATGAGGCGTCGGAGGACTATGTGGGCGATGACAGCCCCGAGCTGCCCGCGCTCAAGGCCGAGCTCAAGAAGCTCGAGGGGCTCAAGACGCAGAAAAAGCAACTCATCAACGTGCTCGCCTCGCTGCGCGATTATTCCTGGGTGAAAAACCAACTGACGAAGTACACCAAGGATCCTGATGACGATATTCAGCGGATGGCCAAGGAAGCCCTCGACAAGGTGGAGGTGAATGCCCTGAACTTTGCCAAGCGCCGCGAGGCCTACCAAAAGCGCAGCAAGTAAGCGCGGAGCTCAAAGCCCTCCCTTCCCCCCCGGCATCGCTCGCGGTGCCGGGGATGTTTGTCTGCCGAGAAAATGTCTGCGGGAGAGCGGCGGATTGCTCAGTCCTCCATCCGGGCAATGTAGGGCAAGTTGCGGTAGCGGCCGTCCCAATCCATCCCATAGCCCAGCAGGAAGCCGCGCTCGACACGCAGGGCGGCAAAGTCCGGGCGGATGGGGACGGCACGGCGCTCGAGCTTGTCCACCGCGACGCAGGTACGCAGCTCGCGCGCACCCGCACGCCGCAGCTGCTCGCTGAGCAGTGCCAGCGTGAGTCCGGTGTCCAACACATCGTCGAGCAGCAGCACCCGCTGCCCCCGCACCGGCGGCAAGGGGGAGAGGAAGCGCAGCTGCCCGCTGCTGCTCGTGCCCGCGCCATAGCTCGACACCCGCAAGGTCTCCAAGCAGAAGTTCGGCGGCAACTCACGCAACAAATCGGCGGCAAACCACAGGGCTCCATTGAGCAACGCCAGCACCAGCACAGGCTCCTCCTCCCCGAAATGGGCGCGCAGCTCGTCCGCCGTGCGGCGCACGGCGGCGGCAATCTCCTCAGCACTAAACACGATGTGCATGGCGGGGCTCAGCTCAGCTTGCGGCGCGTCACGAGGTACACCTTGTCGCCGTGGCGCACCTTGGTGTCCACCGCCACCAGGGCATGCGCCCCCTTGGGGACGGTTTGCAAGCGCTGCGTCACCCCCTCGGCATCATCGGCGCGCAGCTCGGGCACGACGAGGCGCACGATGCCCGTGGTGCAGCCCGTGATTTCAATCTTGTCGCCCACGGACAGGGGCTCGGCCTCCAAGCGAATCTCCGCCACACGCGCCTGCGGGTACCAGCGCATGACGCGCCCCAAGTGGCGGCGCTGCTCCAGCGCCAAACTGTTCGAGACGCCACTCCAAGTGTCCCAGTCCTCGCCGAGGTAGTAGCCGCCGTGCCAAAAGCGGCGGTTGAACACGCGCAGCAGGCGCTCCTCCCAAGCAGCCACCTTGTCGGGGCTCCATTCCCCGCGCGCGCAACACTGCACGGCCTCCTTGTACACCGCCGTCACTTCGGAGACGTAGGCCTCGCTGCGCCCGCGCCCCTCCAGCTTGTACACCGACACGCCCGCCTCCATCAGCTGGTCGATAACGCGGATGGTGCAGATATCCTTGGGCGACATGATGTACTGGTTGTCGATGTCCATCTCGAATCCCGTCTCGGTGTCGGTCACGCGGTACTTGCGGCGGCAGAGCTGGAAGCACTGCCCTCGGTTGGCGCTGTGGTTGTAAGCGGCCAGGCTCATGCCGCACTTGCCCGAGATGCCGATGCAGAGCGCGCCGTGGGCAAAGACTTCGATGCGAACGAGTTGCCCGCTCGGCCCGCAGATGCGCTCGCGGCGGATGCTGTCGATGATGTGGCGGATTTGGCTGAGGCGCAGCTCGCGCGCCAGCACCATCACATCGGCATAGGCGGCGAAGAAGCGCACCGCCGCCACATTGCACACATTGGCCTGCACGGAGATATGCAGCTCCAGCCCCAGGCGCCGAGCCGCGGTGATGACGGCCATATCCGCCGCGATGACGGCATCGACCCCCGCCGCCTTGGCGCGCTGCAGCAGAGCCTCCATACCCGCCAGCTCCTCGTCGTAGACGATGATGTTGCAGGTCAGGTAGGCGCGCGCGCCGCAGGCATGACAGAGGCGCACGACCTTGGGCAAATCATCGGGGGTAAAATTGACGCTCGAGCGGGCGCGCATATTGTACTCCCCCACGCCGAAGTAGACGCTGTCTGCTCCGGCGCGCAACGCCGCAGCCAAAGATTCAAACGAACCGGCGGGAGCCATGATTTCGGGTTGCTGCATACGCGCTCAGTCTAGCCCATTGCGCGCCTGCGGTCAAGGCGCAGCTGCCCCCGAAACGGCAGAGCTGCCGTTTTTTTGACAAATAATCTCAGAAAATGCTTGACATCTGCCCGAATATTCATTAAAATGCCCTTGCACCCTTTCAGGATGCAGCAAAAAAATCGCGGGATGGAGCAGCCAGGTAGCTCGTCAGGCTCATAACCTGAAGGCCGCAGGTTCAAATCCTGCTCCCGCAACTCGAAACGAATAACGCAAGGGCAAGCACGATATGTGCTTGCCCTTGCGTTATTCGTCGAATCCTGCAACGGCTTTTCGGTGACGCATATGATGTTGCAACGAACACAGACGACGTGCAGCCGCAAAAAGGACTTGCCCGAGGGCATCGGTTTGTGCTAGGCTGGGCGCTGTTCCCATGTCGAAAAGATACCTTTCTCTTGTCACCTTCATCTCGGCGCTGCTCGCGGGGATGCTTCACCATGCGGCAGGAGAGGAAGTGCGCGGTGTCAGCACCGGATTTGTGCAGCCGCTGGCTCCCTGCCGCAGTGCCATGCCTTCTAAGAAGTTGCCGCAACTCGGTCGTGATCAGTGGGGCATGCCTTTTTACCACCCCAGGCAGATGCGGCGCGTTGTGCGCACCACCGCCTACACCCACAGCGAAAGTGACCATATCCGCTACGGGGTCATGAGTGCGGCAGGCACCCCCCTGCGCTACACCGACACCGTGCGCAGCGCCGCCGCCGACTGGTCTGTTTACCCGCTCGGAACGCGCTTCCGCATCAAGGGGCAGCCCTACACCTATGTTGTCGATGATTACGGCACGGCGCTGACCGGCACAGGCACGATTGACATTTACCAGCCCAGCCGCAGCCTTATGCGCGCTTGGGGGCGGCGCATTGTCGAAATTGAGGTGCTGGAGTGGGGTTCTTCGCTGCGCAGTCTGGAAACGCTGACCGCGCGGCAGCGCTACAAGCACTGCCAGCAGATGTATGCCGCCCTGCTGGAGCAGCAGCGGCACCGCTGAGCGTGAGGTATTCTTTCGGGAAACGAAATCATTTTTTCCCTCAGAGATGCCGCTTGCGGCATCTTTTTTTGTTCCGCGCTACGCGCTCCAACTCCAAGATGTAGCCGCGAGCGGCAAAAAACGCCCCCAAGGCTTGTGATACCCCCCCCGGGCAGCGTGCGCGCACGGGGGCAGCAGGCAACAAGATGCTTGCCGCACCGTGGCACGCACGCTATGCTATCAAGCGTATTCCGCCTTGATACTGATGACTTTATCCCGCTTGGCAAGCTCTGTATCGCTCTTCTTTGTCTCCGGCTGCGTTGCCGGGGCAGCTCTCGCTGCGGAGGCGCCGAGCGGACTTAGGTCGGACTTTTGCTCCCCCCTCCCTCCGGGGGTCGGCGCAGCAATGCTGAGCAAGGATCGCCGGGGCATGCCCTTCTACCCGCAGGAGCAGCGGCGGCGCTTTGTCCGCACCACGGCCTACACGCACAGCGAAAGTGACCATCTGATGTACGGGCGAAAGAATGCCGTTAACGGAACCTTGCAGTTCTCCGAGCATCTGCGCAGCGCCGCCGCCGACTGGTCCGTCTACCCCGTCGGCACGAAGTTCCGCATCAAGGGGCAACCAGCCCTCTACATTGTCGATGACTACGGCGGTGCCTTGGTCGGCACAGGCACCATTGATTTGTACTATCCGACCCGCGCACAGATGCGCGCCTGGGGCTGCCGAGTGGTTGAAATCGAGATTCTGGAGTGGGGCTCGCCGCAGCGCAGTCTGGAGCTGCTGGCGGCGCGTCGGCGCTCCCGCCACTGTCTGAGGATGTATACGGCGCTGCAGGCAAGGCTCAGGCTCCGCGCGCAGGCCTCGGCGGCAGCGCTCCCTCGTGCCGCAACAGCAGCTCTTTGAGCTCAGGCTCCGCGGCGTAGCCGCCCGCGAGGGCGTCGCTACGGATGACCCGATGGCAGGGGATGATCAGGAGAATGGGGTTGCGCGCCACCGCTGCGCCCACCGCTCGGGGAGAGCTCCCCACGCGCGCGGCCAGCTGCCCGTAGCTCATCGTGCTGCCGTAGGGTATCTGTTGCAGCGCGCGCCACACGCGGCAGCAGAAGGGCGTGCCGAGCGGGCGCAGCGGGAGCTCGGCCGCCGTGGGACGCTCGCCGCTGCCATAGCGCTGCAACCAACACGCGACCTCGGCGGCTAACCCGTCCGGGCGTTGGGCGGGCGCAGGCAGTTGACCATATGGCCGGGCAAAGAAGCGCTGCCCCTCAACCCACAGCCCAAGAACCGAGGTGGTATCCGTCAGCAGCCACAGGCGACGGTGCGCAAAAGTCAGGCAATCACTCCGCAACATCGGGGCATGATACGCAGCTCGCCGCGCTCAGACAAGTCTTTCTTGACAGCAAGCCGCCCCGCCGACATTTTAGGTTCGGCGGGGCGGTCGCAACAAGCCGTGCGGTTGAGCTTACTTCGTCAGCAGCTTTTCGAGCAGTCTTTGGCTGTTCTCCGCCAGGTCGGCGGGATTGTCGAGCAGCCCCGCGCGCAGCAGCGCCGTGTCGATCAACTGGGTGGCCAGCAGCTGCGCGGTCTCGGCATCGCTCTGCTGCAGCTCAGCCAGCTTGAGCACGATGGGATGGCGCGGGTTGAAGGCAATCTCGGGATGCGTCTCGGGCACCTCCTGCCCCATCGCGCGCAGGTAGGCCTTCACCTCGGGCGAGAGGTCATGCTCACCTTGCAGAGCCATTGCCGGGGCGGAGCTCACGCGATCGCTGATGCTCACCTTGCTGAAGCGCTCCTTGAACAGGCCGCCCACCCAATCCGTCAGGGACTTGGCGGAAGCTTCCTCCAGACTCGGCGCGTCCGGCGCCTCGTTGTCCAGCGGCGGCAGGTCGAGATTCGCGCGGTCGATCGACTTGATATCTTTCTCGCCGAACTTCATCAGGCTGTCGATCACGAAGGGATCGCCGCCTTCCGTGAAGAAGCACACCTCAAACCCGCGCGCCTTGAGCGCATCGAGGTAGGGGCTGTCCTCCAGCTGAGCGCGCGAGGCACCGTAGAGCACATAGATGTCCTTTTGGTTCTCCTTCATGCGGCTCACGTAGTCCTCGAAGCTCGTCAGCTTGCCCGCCTCGGTGAAGGTAGACTCAAAGCGCAGCAGCTTGCCCAGCGCTTCCTTGTGCTCCCAGCAGGTCACCACCCCCTCTTTGATAAAGCGACCAAATTGGCGCCAGAATTTCTCGTAGGTGTCGGCTTCGCTCTTGGCGAGGTCTGCCAGGTGCTTCAGAAAGCGCTTGGTGATGATGCCCGAAATCTTGTGCAGCAGCGAATGGTCTTGGAGCATCTCGCGGCTGATGTTCAGCGGCAGATCCTCGCTGTCCACCACCCCGGACAGGAAGCGCAGCCACTCGGGCAAGAGCTTCTCCGGCTTGCTGTCGATGAGCACCTTGTGGCAGTACAGCGACACCTCGGGCTCCGTGCGGCCGAAGCCCATCATCTCGGGGTTCTGCTCCGGCACAAAGAGGACGGAGTTGAGCACAATGGGTGCCTCGGCGCTGAAGTGCATGTGCGTCAACGGCTTGCTGTCCGTGTGCGCGATGAACTGGTAGAAGCCGGTGTACTCCTCCTCCGTGACCTCTTTCTTGTTCTTCATCCAGATGGCCTGCACCGTGTTGAGGTGCTCGCCGTTGAAGTCAATCGGAAAACCGACGAAGTTGCTGTACTTGCCCAGCACATAGCGCAGGCGTTCGGGCTTGGCGAAGTCTGCCGCATCCTCCTTGAGGCGGATGAGGATGCGTGTGCCGCGCGGGGTGTCGTCGGGAGCGGCCTCCAGCTCATAGCCCTCCTGCCCATCGCTCACCCAGCGCACGGGAGCGGCCTCCGGCTGCCAGCTGCGCGTAGTCACCTCCACTTTGTCGGCGGCCATGAACACGCTGTAAAAGCCCACGCCGAATTGACCGATGAGATCCTTGGCATCGCCGCTCTCCTTAGCCGCCTCCAGGAATTTTTTGGTGCCGCTGTGGGCGATGGTGCCCAGATATTCCACGACTTCCTCGCGCGTCATGCCGATGCCGGCATCGGCAATCGCCAAGGTCTTGCCCTCCTCATCGGTCTCGATGCTAATGCGCAACTCGCGCTCCGGCTGGTACACGGACGATGTCGTCAGTTGCTTGAGACGCAGCTTTTCCAAGGCATCGGAGGCATTCGAGACGAGCTCGCGCACGAAAACCTCGCGATCGCTGTAGAACGCGTGGATGACGATATCGAGCAGTTGGCGTACTTCTGTTTGAAACGGATGATTTTCCATAATGCAATCTCCTCTGGTTACCCGCCATTGTAGCCCAAGTGCCTCCGCCGTCAAGCAAGCTCTGTGGCATGGCGCCCGCCATTCGCCAGATACTGAAGGGAGCCGCTTCCACAAACGGAAGCGACTCCCAACAGCAATCAACTCAAAACTACATGAAAAAAACACAAACCCGACTCCGAATGGCATGCCACCATCACCGGGTCTACGAAGGGGAGACACACGCCCCCAACGATTCGTTCAAAAAAAACGATTTATATTTTACCCCGTGATGATGACGGGGCGCTATCGCCCGCTTCCTCGCGGAAGCGGAGCTCCCGGCACCAACCGTCGCGGGGAATGACGGTGTTGGGAAAAATCGCGCAAGCGGC
>CAMACY010000027.1 GCA_945831585.1 uncultured bacterium
TCCTGTCAACGATTCTTTTGCCTTTACACGCACGCGGGTATGGGGTAGTATCATGCCGTTGTTCGGCTCGCCGTACCCACCCCAAATTCCAGATTTTTACAGGTTATGATGACTGCTGCGCAGATTCGCCAAAGCTTCCTCGATTTTTTTGCCGAGAAACAGCACACGATTGTTCCCTCCGCCTCACTGATGCCCCAGAGCCCGGGTCTGCTCTTCACCAACGCCGGGATGAACCAGTTTGTGCCTTACTTTTTGGGGGTGAACACCCCGCCCTGGAAGCCGGCGCGCGCCACCGACACGCAGAAGTGCATCCGCGCGGGCGGCAAGCACAACGATTTGGAGGATGTCGGGCAGGACTCCTACCACCACACCTTCTTCGAGATGCTGGGCAATTGGTCCTTCGGCGACTACTTTAAGAAAGAGGCCATTGCCTGGGCTTGGGAACTGGTGGTGGAGCGCTGGGGCTTCCCCGCCAACCGCCTCTACGCCACGGTGTACTGCCCCGACAAGAGCAAGGGCGACCCCGGCGAGTTTGACCAGGAGGCCTACGATGCCTGGGCGGCGCTCTTTGCCTCCAAGGGCATGGATCCGAAGGTACACGTGGTCAACGGCAACATGCACGACAACTTTTGGATGATGGGCGAGACGGGCCCCTGCGGCCCCTGCTCGGAGCTGCATGTGGATCTGACCCCGGCGGGCGACACGCAGGGCAGTTTGGTCAACGCCGGCAGCGACCAGTGCATCGAGATTTGGAACCTCGTGTTCATGCAGTACAATGCGGAAGCGGATGGCTCCTTCCGCCCCCTGCCCGCCTGCCATGTAGACACGGGCATGGGCTTCGAGCGCGCCTGCGCCATGATGCAATGCACCCGGGGCTTCACGGACTTCTCGCGCCGCGTGTCCAACTACAGCACGGATGTGTTCCGCCCGATTTTTGCGCGCATCGAGGAACTGTCGGGGCGGCGCTACGCGGATTTGTACCCGCAGGATGCCGCGCCCGAGCAAAAGGAGCTGCTGGCGGAAAGTGTGGCTTTCCGCGTAATTGCCGACCACATCCGCACGCTGTCGTTCTCCGTGGCGGACGGCATTCTGCCCGGCAACAGCGGGCGCAACTATGTACTGCGCCGCATTCTGCGCCGCGCCGTGCGCTACGGTCGCACGCTGGGGCTGGAAAAACCGTTCCTGTCGGACATCGTGGACACGCTGGTGGGCGAGATGGGCGGCACCTTCCCCGAGCTGGCGGCGCGTGCCGCCGTCATCAAAGAGACCCTGCTGCGCGAGGAGACGAGTTTCAACGAGACGCTCGACCGCGGGCTGGAGCTCTTTGAGCGCGAGGCGGCGGGCGCGGGGCGCATCAGCGGCGAGTTCGCCTTCAAGCTCTACGACACCTACGGCTTCCCCTTTGACCTGACGGCGCTCATGGCGCGCGAACGCGGCATGGAGACGGACGAGGCGCGCTTCAACGAACTGATGGAGGAGCAGCGCCAACGCGCCAAGGCCGCGCAGAAGAAGCAGGTGGTGCGCGCGCTGGATCTGAAAACCGAGCAGGTGACGACCTTTACCGGCTACGCCGAGGATGAAACGACCGCCTGCGTCACGGAGCTGCACGAGGAAGGCGAACTGCTCTATGTCATCACGGACAAAACGCCGTTCTACGCTGAGATGGGCGGCCAGGTGAGCGATGGCGGCACCCTGAGCCTGGGGGGCGATTCGGCGCCCGTGCTGGCGGTGCAGCAGATGGGCAAGGCGCGCGCGCACCTGATTGCCGCGACCGAGGGGCTGCACCCCCACGTGGGCGACACGGTGCTGCTGCGGCTGGACACGGCGCGCCGCCGCGCGCTGGAGGGGCACCACAGCGCCACGCACCTGCTGCACAAGGCGCTGCGCGCGCTGGTGAGCGAGGATATTGCCCAGCAGGGCTCGCTGGTGGAGGTCGACCGCCTGCGCTTCGACGTCAACAGCGCCCCCATTACCAAGGCCGACCTGCGCCGCGTGGAGGAGCTGGTCAACCGCTGGGTGGACGAGGATCTGCCCATCGACTGCCGCGAGTACCCCATGAGCGAAATCCGCCGCCACAAGGAGGTCTGCCAGTTCTTCGGCGATAAGTACGGCGATGTCGTCCGCCTGGTGCAGATGGGCGGCGAACCCGGGCACTTTGACGGCGTGTCCATGGAGCTCTGCGGCGGCACGCACGCCGCGCACACGGGCGCCATCGGCCTCTTCAAAATCAAGAGCGAGGGCGCGATTGCCAGCGGTGTGCGCCGTATCGAGGCGGCCTGCGGCAGCGCCGCGCTCGCGCTCGTGCGCGACCTGGTGGAAGCCCGCCGCCCCGAGTGCCGCGATGCGCTCGACAAGCTGACCCGCGCCAACGCGCAGCTGGAGACGCTGGGGCAGGCTCCCGTGCCCGTGCCCGCCGACCCCGCCCCCTACGGCGCGGCGGCAGAGCAGGCGCGCGACATCGCCGCCGTCAACGCCGCGCTCGATGCTTACCAAAGCGCCTGCGATGCGCTGAAAGAGGCTGCGCCGGAGGCGGAGAAGCGCTTGAAAAAGGCCATGGCCGCCGCTGCGGCTTCGATGGCGGATACCCTGCTGAACGAGCAGCTGACAGGTGCCAACCAAGTCATTTGCGCCGAGGGCGGCAATGAATTGCTCACGGAGCTCTTCAACGGGCTGCGCAAGCGCCACTGCGAGACCGCTGTCGTTCTCGTGACCGATGACGGCGCGACGCTGTCGCTGGGTGCCTACTGCGGATCGGCGGCACAGGCCGCCGGGCTGAAGGCCGGCGAGCTCATCCGCACCCTCGCTCCCATCGTGGGCGGTAAGGGCGGCGGCAAGGCCGATATGGCGCGCGGCAGCGGCCGCGAGCGCACCGCCAAGGATGCTCTGCTGGCGCAGGCGCAGCAACTCTTGGGCTAATCTCTCCCCCACCATCCCCCCTCATCACCATGAGCAAGAATCAACCACCGGTCTATCCCGATGAGCCGCAAATCCCCCTGCTGCCCAACATGCTGACAGCGGGCAACCTGCTCTGCGGCTTCTTCGCCATCCTAACGATTTTCAAGGGCATGGCCTTTGAAAACGGCAGCAGCGAGGCCTTCCAGTACTACCAGCAGGCGACTTACCTCATCTTTGCTGCCTGCATCTTCGACCTGCTGGACGGTCGCGTGGCGCGCCTGTGCAAGTGCGACGGTCCCTTCGGTCGCGAGTTCGACTCCATCGCCGATGTCATCTCCTTCGGCGTGGCGCCCGCGCTGCTGCTCTCCAAGGCCGTGCTCTTTGTGCTGCCCGTGGACTACCTCGGCTGGGCGGTGGCGGTGCTGTACTTCCTCTGCGCCTCGCTGCGCCTCGCGCGCTTCAACTGCATGGCTGCCGCGCCCAAGAAGCCCAACCAGAGCATGGATTTTGTGGGGCTTCCCGTGCCAATGGCGGCGGGTGCCGTCGTCAGCACCATGTACCTGGTCATCGACATCACGGCGCACCGCGACCTCATCATCCCCCTGCCTTGCCAAATCCTCATGGCGGTGATTATGTCCGTGGTCTCCCTGCTGATGATGAGCCGCGTCATCTACCCGAGCTTTAAACACGTGAACTTTGAAAAGCGCGGCACCATCACGGCCATTTTGCTGGTGGCGGCGGCGCTGTGCTGCTTCATCGTCTTCCCTTGGATTGCCCCGGCCATCATCTTCCTCTGCTACCTGCTCTACGGGCTGGTGGTGCGCCCCCTGCTCTCGCGCCGTCTGCGCCGCGTCATCGAGGTGGATGACGATGAGGATGAACCCAAAGCCCCCAACGCACAATGATTAAACTTGTTGAACTGACCACGCCGACCTGCAGCGTCTGCAAGATGATTGCGCCCATGGTCGCCAAGACGGTGGCGGAGTTCCCCGCCGACCGCTTCTGCTACTACAACGTCAATGCGCTGGAGGGTCAGGGCAAGGCGCTCGCCGACAAACACGGCGTGCGCAGCGTGCCCGTGTTCTTCTTCCTCAACGACGCCAACGAAGTGACGTACCGCCACGACGGCCCCATCACCCCGGCGCTCATCCGCGAGAAGGTGCAGGCGCTGCTCTCCTGATTCTCCGCCGTGCCCGCCGCCCGCATCACCTGGCTCGACTTCTGCCGCGTCTACACGGCCTTCATGGTCGTGCTGCGCCATGTCGACCGCTGGTTTGTGGGCAGCCCCTCGGTGAATTATGTGGTGGATCTCTTCAACTACCGCAGCCTGATTTTCTTCTTCTTCCTGGCTTCGGGCTACTTCAGCCACCGTCCGCAGCCCGGGCAGTGGCTGGATGTTCACCGCGCGCGCACGCTGGTCGTTCCCTATGTGTTTTGGTGCCTGCTGGGCTTTGTCGTGGTCTACACCCCCGCCATCGCCGCCGGGCAGTGGGGCTGGCTCAGCCTGCCCAAGCTGACCGCCGAGCTGGGGCTCACGTCCTGGTGCTACTGGGAGTTCTCCAACGTGCCGCTGTGGTTCCTGCGCACGCTCATTCTGCTGGCCTTCTTCGCCCCGCTGCTGCATCGCCTGCCCAACAAGGTGCTGGCGGTGCTCGCCCTGCTCTGCTTCGCGTGGAGCGATGTGCTCTGCAATGTCGATGCCGAGACCTGCAAGAGCCACGGTCTGCCCCGCCACGCGCAGGAATGGCTACCCTTCCGGCTCTACGAGAGCGTGCTGGCAGCGGGCTTTTTCGCAGGTGGCATCCTGCTGCGCCGCGTCGCCGATGCCGAGCGTCTCACCCGCTGGGTGAACGCCTATGCCTGGCTGCCCGTGGCGGGCGCGCTGCTGCTGCTGCCCGCCGTGCTGGGCTGGAGCTTCTATCCGCCCGTGCAAAGCAGCGCGCTGGTGCTGGTGGGCGTGCTGAGCACCCTGAGCATCGGAGCGCTGAGCCTGCGCTACCTGCCGCGCTTCGGGCGCGCCGTGGCCGCGCTGGCGCCGGCTTCGTTCTTCATCTACGTCACGCACTACCCCATCCTGCTGAGCCTGCGCTACGCGCTCACGGGCAGCTGGCACGGCTCCTTCTCCCCCGAGCTCTGCTACCTCATGCCCTTCCTCATCACCGCGCTCTCCGTGGGGAGCTTCTACCTGCTGCGTCGGCTCTTCCCGCGCTTCATGTGCGTCGTTGCCCTCGCCCGCTGAAGACGCTTGACTTTTTTCCTCGTTTGTGGTAGCTTTTGCCCCCGCTAGGGGGCTAAATATCACCCCCCTTGTCTTACGAACATGCAACATCTGCACATCTTCAGCTCCGAATCCGTCGGCGAGGGGCATCCCGACAAAGTGGCCGACCTCATTTCCGACACCATTCTCGATGCCTGTCTGGCGCAGGATCCCGCCAGCCGCGTGGCCTGCGAAACGCTGGTGAAGGACAATCACGTGGTGCTGGCGGGCGAAATCACCACCGCCGCCAAGCTTGATTACGATGCACTCGTGCGCAGCACCATCGCGCGCATCGGCTACCGCACGCCGCAGGACGACGCGCTCTTCAACGCGCCCGGCGTCATCATCGACAATTATCTTTCCACCCAGAGCCCGGACATTGCGCGCGGTGTGGACGCCTGCGCCGCCGAGGGCAAGGAGGGCGCCGAACAGGGTGCCGGCGACCAGGGCATCATGTTCGGCTACGCCGCCGACGAGACGCCCGAGCTCATGCCCGCGCCCGTCATGTATGCCCACCGCATCATGCGCGAGCTGGCGCGCGTGCGCCACAGCGGGCGCGTGGCCTGGCTGCGCCCCGACAGCAAGAGCCAGGTGGCGCTGGCCTACGGTCCCGACGGGCGTCCGCAGCGCATCCTCAACGTGGTGCTGAGCACGCAGCACACGGAGGACGTCGACCTCGACACCATCCGCAGCTTCTGCCGGGAGCTCATCTGTTCCGTGCTGCCTGCCGAGCGCATCACCCCCGAGACCGAGTTCTTCATCAACCCCACGGGGCGATTCGTCATCGGCGGCCCCCACGGAGATTCGGGGCTGACGGGGCGCAAAATCATCGTCGACACCTATGGCGGTATGGGTCGCCACGGCGGAGGTGCCTTCTCGGGCAAGGACTGCTCCAAGGTCGACCGCAGCGGCGCCTACATGTGCCGCTGGGTGGCCAAGCACATTGTGGCCGCCGGGCTGGCGCGCCGCTGCGAGCTGCAGGTGGCCTACGCCATCGGCAAGGCCAGCCCCGTCTCCATCATGGTAGATGTGGACACCTACGGCACCGCCTCGGTGGATGAAGCCGTCATCATCGAGCGCGTGCTGCGCGCCTTCTCCTTCAAACCCGCCGACATTGAGCGCACGCTGGGGCTGCGCCGCCCCATCTTCACCCGTAGTACGAATTACGGGCACTTTACGGATCAAAGCTTGCCTTGGGAGCAGCTCGACCCCGCCCGACTCGCCATCCTGCGCGGCTGAAGAGCGACGCACATGTTTCTTTCCGACCCGCTGTGCCGCGCGCAGCGGGTCTTTTTGGGTGGTTGGCGGGCGAGGTCTATGCTAGAATAAGGGCATGAATGCCCGTTTCCTGCTTTTCCTCCTCGCCGCTACGCTGCCGCTGGCGGCGCAACCTGCCTTGGACACACCGTTCCAAAGCGGCATGGTGCTGCAACGCGATGCTCAGGTCAAGCTCAGCGGCAGAGCAGCGCCTGACAGCCCCGTGAGCATCGCGTGGCGCGGACAGCGGCTGGAGACCCGCGCTGATGCGCGCGGGCGCTGGCAGCACAGGCTGGACATCGGCGCCGCCACGACCGAGGGCTGCACCCTGCGTGTGCAGGACCGCGAGGGCAACACCGAGCTGCGCGATATCTTGGCGGGCGATGTGTGGCTGGCCTCCGGGCAGTCCAACATGGAGTTCCTGCTGGGGCGCAGCACGGGGGGTGCCGCCCTGAGCGAGGCGATGCAGGATCCCGCTCTGCGGCTGCTGCGCGTGCGCCACCTGCTGCCCACGGGGCCGGGGAGCTACAGCCCCGAGCAGTATCGCGCCGCCGAACGGTCGGACTTCTTCCGCTTCGAGTGGGTGCGCGCCACGCCCGAAGAACTGCGCGATTTTTCGGCGGTGGGGGCCGTCTTTGCCCACGAGCTGCGCCGGGCGGAGCCGGGCGTCCCCATCGGCATCATCTGCAACGCCGTGGGCGGCAGCGGCATGGAGAGCTGGACCCCGCGCCGAGTCATCGACCGCGCCCCGCTCTACGCGCGCATTCGCGGCGAGCGCTGGCAACGCTCGCCGGACTACGATGCGTGGATGCGCGGGCGCGCCGAGGAGAATCTGCGCCGGGTGCGCGAGGCGGGTATCGCCCGCCCGCTGCACGCCTTTGCCCCGTCCGTGCTCTACGAATACGCCGTGGCACCGCTGACGGCGCTGCCCATCAAGGGCGTGATTTGGTACCAGGGCGAGAGCAACGCCGACGAGCCCGACACCGCGCGCAACGCCGAGCGGCTGCGGCTGCTGATTGCAGCGTGGCGCCGGGCGTTCGGGCAGAAAGAGCTGCCCTTCATCATGGTGCAGCTGCCGCGCATTGCCGATCCCAAGCGCCCACACTGGGGCGCGTTCCGCACGGCTCAAAAGCAGGTGGCCGATGCGCTGCCGGGCGTGGAGCTCATCTGCACGGTCGACCTCGGCTCAAGCACGCGCGAAGTGCACCCGCCCGACAAGGCTCCCGTGGGGCGGCGGCTGGCGGCGACAGCGCTGCGCTGCGTCTACGGGCAAGACCAACCGCGCTACCCCGTGCTGCACACTGCGGCGCGCCGTCCGCAGGGCATGCTGCTGCGCAGCACCGAGCCTCTGCGCAGCACGGACGGCGCGCCGCCGCGCGGTTTTGAGCTGGCCGATGCGCCTGATGCCGTCTTCCGTCCCGCCACGGCGGAGCTGCGCGGCGACACGATTCTGCTCCAAGGCGAGGGGCGAGTGTGGCGCTACAACGAGGGAACGGCCTTGGAACCCAACCTGGTGGGTGCCGAGAGCGGGCTGCCCGTCTTCCCCGCCCGCAGTTACGGCGCAGACGACGCAAGGTCGGCCAAGGGCTCCTGAGCCGAGGCTGCTTCCCATCCTCTGGTGAGGGAGAGTCCCCGGAGTACGACAAAGAAAGCTGTCGTCCACCGCTCCGCTGAAGCGGCAACAACCGGGGCGGGCAACCCCTCGGTCGCCCGCCCCGGATAAGAGCGCTCCGTTGACTCCCCGTTTAGCGGAAGATGAACTCGTAGAGCCGTTTGTCGCTCTGCTGATCCGCATGCACCTCCACCTTGCGGCAGTCGGGCTTGAGGCGGTAGCAACGGATGGAACCATCGACGGAGATCAGCTCGGCTCCCGTCAGCGTGCACTCGGCCGTGCCGATAATCACCAGCTCTCGAGCTTCTTCGGGGACGATGAGTCCGAGATCCAGCGGGGCTTTGCCGCAGTTGTAGGCCGAGCTCAGGTCGCCGTCGCGCAGCTTATTCACATCAATCTCCGGATCCTGCTCCGGCAGGAGAATAGCCATGCGGCTCAGGCGGATTTCCTGGGTTTCGCTGCCCTTATTGCGCAGGCAAATGCCTTTGATGGGCTCCTTGGGCATATCCGCAGGAGCCACCTTGAAATTGATGCCGTAGACGCCGAGCTTCATGGGCAACACCTGCGTGCGACCATCTTCCAGCATCACGCTCAGCTCACCCCATTCGCCCAGCTGATTATTGTTGAAGTTCAGCTCAAAGCCCTTGGGCATCACGGCCGTGGGGAAGCTCAGGCGCACATAGCTGCCCGGCTGTGCCTTGGCCACCTCCATCACGCGCACCAGGGCAATTTCCTCGCTGTCGCTGTAGGCAGAGAGGTTTTTGAGCCCCTCCATCGTGGCGGAGATGGAGGCCGGCAAATGCCCGTTGATGCTGAAGGTCTGTATCCGCAGCTGCCCCTGCGGGTTCGCCTCGGTGATGCGGTAGCGTACATAACGCGCGTGCGCCGGGGCATGCTGCATGTCAAAGGCAATGCTCCGCCCCGTCTGCACATCGCCCAGCGGGGTCCAGTTCTCGCCGTTGTCGGAGAGCTCCACCTGCCCGGCATAGGGCAAGTTTGCCTTGCCGCCGCCCAGGAGGATGTAGAGGCGGCGCAGGGGCACACGCTCACCGAGGTCCATACACACCCAATCGCCCGCCTGCTGCTCCACCCCACTGCTCCATGCGGTGCTTGCGTCGATATCGAGCATGTTGTCCACGCCGACAAACGCTTCGCCGTGATTGGTGCTGAACGCCGGGTGCTGCGAGCGCAGGCTGTGCCCCGACAGCTGGGCATACAGGCGCGCGTTGACCAAGCGTTGCGCGCTGAGCAGCGCAGGTGTCACCGCCTTGGAGCCCACCTGCACATCGCTGATTTGGACGATGCGGTCGCCTTGCCAGGCATCGCGCAGCAGCGACGCTATCTTCTCCTGCTTTTCACCCGCAACAAAGCAGAGCTCCAGCCCCGTCTGCAAATCGTCCGTCTGCAAGGCATCGGTCATGGCCACACCGGCCTCACCCGTGAGCGTGAACGCGCGCAGCCAGGGAGCAATCTCGCTCTGCAAGGCGCTCAGCCCGCGAGCATCGCGCAGGGTGTTGCCCGCATCGCGGATGCTGCGGAACTCGTGCTCCATGCGCAGCAGCAGGATTTCCTCCACCTTACCGGAGGCCAGACCGTCACGGAATTTCGCAGCGGCCTCGATGAGATCCACCGATTCCTCCTTGGCATAGCCGTGGTTGTTGGGCAACAGATCCGAGTTGTGGTTGCAGAAGAGCTGCATGGCTGCCGCGCACTGCGGGTAGAGACGTCGAATACCCGTTTTCCACGAGCTGACGGAATCGAAGCCGCCGATGTTCCAGGTGTAGTCGGCCACGCCGAAGAGGGCGACCTTGCTCGCCTCGGCTCGCTCCATGGGGTTGGACACAAAGCCGCTGAAGGTCTTTTTGATGTCCGGCTCCTGCCCCAGGCCATAGGTACGCCCCATCGACAGGCGCGAGGGCTTCATGTCATTGCAGGGCCAGTTCCACCAGATGAAGTTGGGGCGTTGCAGTCGCTCGGTGACCCACTGCTGCCCCGACAGGGTAATGTCGCACACCACGGTGTTACCCGTCCACATGGGCATGACGCCCTTGGCCAAGCCCTCGCCCAGCGCCCGCACCGTCTTCTCCTTGGTCCAGCTGCGGTTGTAGCCCGTGGGGCACATAATCATCTCCTGATTGACATCGGGGTGCTTGCGGATGAAGTTCTCGACGATGTAGTTGGTCAGCTGCACCTGCCGCTCCACCTTGCCGATTTCGCCCATGGAATCATCCACCAGCACACCGAAATCACGCACACCCAGCTCGTACATCATCTGCAGCTTGGCGCAAAGGGCATCCAAGCGGGGTTTGCCGTTGTCGTCGCTCCAATCCACGGTGTTGGCGGGGTGAATGGCCCAGACGAAGTGTACATGGTTCTCGCGCGCCAAGCGCACCAGCGAGGCAATCTCAAAGCGCTTCTGCTCCGGGTAGGGGGTGTAGCATCCCTCGCCGTGATGCAGGGGGTCGTCCTTGGGCGCGTAAATGTAGAAGTTCATCTTGTTGCGCCCGTAGAACGCGAACTGCGAGCGGCGGGCTTCGTAGCTCCAGGGGATGCCATAGTAACCCTCGACGGTGCCGCGGTAGCGGATGTCGGGCCAGTCGCGAATCGTGCCCACGGGCAGGTCACCCAAGCGCGCCACGGCATCAATATCCTTGTCGGGGAAGGGATCGGCCTGCGCATTCTGTGCCCCGGGCACACCGCGCAGCAGCTGGCTGAGCGTCTGCTTGGCGTAGAAAACGGCAGCATCATCGTTGGCGCACACCTCCACGGTGCCATCCGCGCCGATACGAATGCCGTAAGCGCCCTCCACATCAGCGGGAATACCCTGCCAGAGCTCGCCCGAGGCATCCTCGGCGCGCATGCGCACGATGACATGTGTCGCACGGACATAACTACCGCTGAATTCCACCTGTTGCGGCGTGGGGTAAACAACGGGCGTTTCGGCAAGGGCGGGAGCAATCATGGCGGGAACGGTAGCGGCCAGCGCCGCGCTCAAACAGCTTCGGTACATCATAATGAATGAATCAGGGGTAACAGTTCGGAAAAGTCAGTCAGTCGGTAGTCGGGCTTCAAGGCCGTGCAGGCGGCGGCCATGCTCTCCGCCGTCGCCGCCCAGGCGGCGTTGATGATGCGGATGCCCGCGCGGTGCGCCAGCTCGATATCCGAGGGCGCATCGCCCACATAGATGAGCGTCTGCGCGTCTCCGCCGCTGCGCTGCCGCAGCTCGGCGAGCTGCTCGGCCTTGCAATTGTGGGTGGGCACGCCGTAGGCCAGATCATCGAAAAGCCTCTCCATACCAAAAACGCGCAGCGTGGGCTCGGCGGTGTATGGCTCCTTGCCCGTGACCAGGGCGAGCCGGTAGCCCTCGGCGCGCAGCGTCCGCAGCAGCTCGACCGCTCCCGGAAAAGGCGCGGGAGCCAGCACGGGGTGCAGCTTCTCGTAGATGTGCACCAGCCGACGGATGGGCAGCGCGGGGTCATCGGGCTGCATGCCCAACAGCGCCGCCAGCACTCCGCGATCGGAAATACCGAAGTAGCGCACCACCTCCTCCGCGCTCGGTCGCCGCCCCGTCCACTCCTGCACGCAAGCGCGGAAAGCCTCCACACACAGCGGGAGCGTATCCCCCAATGTGCCGTCCATGTCGAAAATCACCGTGCGCAGCATGACCATACTAACTCTAGCAAAAAGCCCGTGCGCTGGCAAGCCACAATCGCAGCGATGGCAGGAACGACACGCGCCCGGTCTGCACGCTGCAAACCGGGCGCGGGCACGAAAAAGCAGCGGGGCTTAGGCCTCAGCGACCGCCTCGGGCTCCTCCTCAGGCGCGTCGAATCCCTCGGGTGACTCAGAGACATCGGAGGGCTCGGGGGTCGGGGCGGGGCGATGGCGCGCCGCCTCCTGCAAGAAGAGCTCGGCCACGCGGAAGGCGCGGCGGGCGGCTTCGGCGGCGGTGCGGTCGTCCATCAGCGCCAAGCCCTCCTCCGTCACCTCGCCCAGGAAAATCTTCCACGCACGGCGGTTGAGCTCCTCCGCATCCACGCGCAGCGGGGCGGTACTCTGCGGGGCGTTGTTGCCGCCCTCGCCGCGGCGATTGCGGTTGCGGCGGCGCTTGCGGCGACCGTTGCCGCCTCCCTGCTCTCCCCCGACGGTCTCGGGCGTGGCAAAGCCGGGCACGGAAACAGGTTTTTGCGGACTCTGCTCGAGGTTGCGCACCAGCGGTCGCTCCTCGGAGCTCGTGTCGGCGCGCTCCTCGCTCGTGTTCAGCGGCTTGGCGTTGCTCGTTTCCTCCGCCGGCACGGGACTCGGTGCCGCGGGTGCCGGAAGCGGCGCAGGCACGGGCACGGGAGCCGCCTCAGGCTGAGCCGCAGAGGCGGGAGTCTCGACCGTCTTGGGGCTGCGTTTGCGCGTGGCGACGCGTGTGTTGGTTTTCTTGGGTTTGTCGGGGGCGGCGGCGGCGCCGGCTTCCTCGGCAGCGGGGGTGGCGGTCTTGCGGACAGACTTGCGCGGCGCGCGCGTCTTCTTCGCAGGCTCAGGGCTCACCTCGGCAGGTTGTTGCGGTTCTTCAGCCATTGTCAATCAGGTTGGTATCAGGGTTGTTTCGGCGCGGCAGCAGGATCGACCGCAAAGGACCACTCGGCTTTGTGCGCCGTGCCGTCGCTGTCATTCCAGCTGATGTGCACCGAAAGATGGGGCATGTAGACGCGCATGGGCGGCGTCCACTGCACTGTTCGGGTGTTCGCATCCAACTTGGCGGGGACGCGGCCGAAGCCGCTGACAGCCATGCGGACGGAAGAGAAATCCACCCCGCTCAACTCGCCCATGGAGGCGGTGATGGCAGGGATGTCGCAGCCTACAGTCTCCTGCGGCTTGGGAGAAACGCTGAAGGGGGGCAAGGGGGTGCTGCTCGGCAGGGTGCCCGGCTCGCGACCGGTCGTCGGGACCGAGGCCGTCGGCCGGAAGTCCATCGCGTGGCGGAAAATAGAGGGATCGTTGCCGAAAACCATGTAGCGGTGGATCTGAAAAGGATTTTCGCCGATACCCACCTTGCCGGGCACCACGGTGAACGCCGCGCGGTAGCCGTAGCCCGGCAAGCGCTCCAGCATGGGGGGCGTGATGTAGCCCCCGGGGAAGCAGTAGGTGTCGATGGAGCCGAAGAGCTCGCCGAGCTTCGTGAACGAACCACCGATTTCCGCATCGATGTGCCGAGCATAGGCCTCGGGCCCCTGCGCCTCGTACGCTTTCCACACCTTGGGATAGTCGTGCGTAACGGAGTGGCTGCCCACCGTGGCGCCATGCTCCATCATTTCCCGAATCTGCGCCGGGGTCATGCTGTCCCCCCGCCCGCTGAGGTAGGAGGTGTAGAGAAAGAGGTGAAAGGGGTAGCCGTATTCTTTCAGAATGGGGTAGGCATCGGTGTAGACGCTTTTCCAGCCGTCATCCAGGGTGATGAGCACGCAGCGGGCAGGCAGCTCGCGCGAGCCCAGCAGCCATTCGAGGAACTCGCGCATGCTGATAACGGTACAACCGCTGCGGCGGATGGTCTCCATCTGCTGGCGAAATTCGGAGCTGCGCATGCACATCTCCGTCACGGGCTTCGTCTCGCTGAAATTATGGTACCCCAGCACCGCCACCCGCGTGCGATCGCGCGGCACGAGCTTACCCGCCGGCTGCTCAGTCGACACCGCAGGTACCAGAGGCGCCCCCCCGACCGCGACCTCCGAAGGGTCGGGGTTGAGAACGGGCAGCTCGGCGGCTCCCGCGTGCAGCAAAACCCAAAGCAGGAGCAGCGGCAGCAGCAAATACGTTTTCATGCGGAGCCCCCATGGTAACAGAGAGAGCTGCCAATGGCAAGCCCTTATTCCCGAAGCCGTGGGGGCTGAGAGGCAAGGCTCGATGCAGCAGATGCAGAGCGAGGCCGTACGCAAGACGCACCGCTTCTCCCCCGAAGCCATCACCGAGCAACGGCTCGAGCTTTTTCGCCACATTGCGGCAACTCCGACGGAGTAGGTATCGGCAGCACGGGAAAGTTTGCCTTAACTAATTTTTGATCAAAATGTCTTGACAGGATAGTTAGTCGGGACTAATATCCCCTTCAGCAACCTTCTTTCCGCTATGGACAAGCCTGATTCTTCTCTCAAACTCAACCAAATCAAGGTCGGACGCAGCGCGACGATCACCCGCGTGCTGGGCAGCGGTTCGCTGCGCCAGCGTATTCTCGATATGGGGCTGACCAAGGGAACCACGGTGACCATCCGCAAGATGGCTCCGCTGGGCGACCCGCTGGAGGTCACGGTGCGCGGCTACGAGCTCTCGCTCCGCAAGGCCGAGGCCGCCTGCATCTGCGTCCGCTGAATCCACACACGAATTCCTTATGAGTAAAATCATTGCCATTGCCGGCAACCCGAACTGCGGCAAGACGCTGCTGTTCAACGAGCTGACCGGCGCCAATCAATATGTGGGCAACTGGCCCGGTGTCACGGTCGAGAAAAAGGGCGGACGCCTGCGCGATCACGAGGACATCGAGCTGCAGGATTTGCCCGGGGTCTACTCGCTCTCGCCCTATTCGCCCGAGGAGGTCGTCACGCGGCACTATCTGCTGGAGCAAAAGCCCGACCTCATCATCAACGTGGTGGATGCGACCAACCTGGAACGCAATCTCTACCTGACGGGGCAGTTTATGGAGACGGGCATTCCCGTCATCATCGCACTGAACATGATGGATCTGGTGGCGGCGCGGGGCGACACGCTGGACAGCGAAGCACTGGCTCGCGCCCTCGGTTGCCCCGTCATCCCCGTCTCGGCGCTCAAGCGCACGGGGCTGCCGGAGCTGGTAAAAGCCCTTGTCGGCCCCATCCCAGCGCCGGCACCGCCCCTGCCCTACCCTGCCGAGGTCGAGCAGGCGCTCGCGCACATCACCGAGCGGCTGCACCCGGGCACGCGTCGGGCGGCTGTCAACCTGTTGGAAAACGACAGCGAGGCGACCGCCGCGCTGAATGCAGATGAACGCGCTTTTCTGGACGAGCAGCGCCGCGCGGTGGAGAACGCGCTGGAGGACGACATCAACTCCATCATCGCGGGCTCGCGCTACGACGCCATCCTGCGCTTCATTCCCGAGGTGCTGACGCGCGCCGCGCAGAAGGACAGCCTCTCGGCGCGGCTGGATTGCGTGCTGACCAACCGCTACTTGGGCATGCTCATTTTTGCGGCGGTCATGTGGCTTATCTACTACATCTCCATCGGAACCGTGGGCACCTGGGGGACGGATTGGGCCAATGATGTGCTCTTCGGTCCCGTGGTCGGCGGTTGGCTGGGCGGCTTCATCGGCAACACGCCTGCGCCGCCCGAGGCGCTGGTGCAGTTCAGCGCCGTGCTGGCCATGGTGCTGATTTTCCCGACCATGCTGCGGCGTCTGCACGACCTGGGGCGCAGCGGCAGCTGGATGTACCTCGCCATCGCGCCCTACCTGCTGGAGTACATGTGCCCGCACCTGCCGGAGGGCGCACACCGCATCATCATGACGGCGCTGCTGATTTTCAATGCCTTCCTGCTGCTCATCTGCCTAACGGTTCCGGGGCAGCGCACAAGCAACAAGTACGGGCAGAGCACCGGACGCCCGGCGCTCAACCCCATGCGCCTCGGCGGGCGGGGCGGGCGCACGGAGTTTGTCCTCTGGTTTCTCCTGCTGAGTGCCCTCAGTTTCGGCGCAGCGCAACTGGGACATCTGGGGCTGAATGCAGAATCACAGTTGCAGGCACTCATCGGCGACGGCATTGTGGCGGGCGTCGGGGCGGTGTTGGGCTTCCTGCCGCAAATGGCGGTGCTCTTCCTCCTGCTCTCCTTCCTGGAGGACTGCGGCTACATGGCGCGCGTGGCCTTCATGATGGATCGCATCTTCCGCGCCATCGGGCTCTCGGGCAAGTCCTTCATCCCGCTCATGGTCGCCATGGGCTGTGGGGTGCCGGGCATCATGGCCACCCGCACCATTGAGAACGAGCGCGACCGCCGCCTGAGCATCATGCTCACCACGATGATTCCCTGCGGGGCCAAGCTGCCCGTCATCGCCCTGTTCAGCGCGCTGCTGGGTCAGGATGCCAACGTGGCGACCATCGCCTACTTTGCGGGCATCGGCTCGGTGATTCTCGGTGCGGTCATCCTGCGCAAGACGCGGCTCTTCGCGGGCGGCTACACGCCCTTTGTCATGGAGCTGCCGGCCTACCACCTGCCCAGCGGCACGAGCATCAACCGCCGCGCGATGGATCGCTGCCAGGCCTTTGTCAAGAAAGCCGGCACGATTATCTTCGCTGCCTCGGCGCTCGTGTGGTTCCTGTCGCACTACACCTGGACGATGGATTATCTGGAGGATGCCGAGGCTGAGGAGAGCGTGAACAGCTCGATGCTGCACGATGTGGGTCAGGTGTTGGCGCCGGTGTTTACCCCGCTGGGCTGGGGCGAGCTCTGCCCGGAGCAGGCGTGGAAGCCGGCGGTGGCTACGATCTCGGGTCTGATTGCCAAGGAAAACATTGTCTCCACGCTGGCGGTGCTGTACCCCGAGCCGCAGGCCGAGTCGGGCTCCGAGGAGGGCGCGGCAGAGGAGGAGGAGGCGCTGCCCCTGAGCTCCACCTGGCCCAAGTGCAATGCGTTTACGGCGCCGGTGATGGCGGCGTGGCAGTTCAACCCTGCGGTGCGCGCCTACAAGGCACCTGCTGAGGAAGAGGGCGAGGAGGAGGAAGAGGACGAGGATGCCGAGGCGCGCGGTGTAGCGGCGGGCATTCGGGCGGCGGGTGCGTTCACGACGGTTTCGGCGCTGGGCTTCATGCTCTTCAACCTGCTGTGCATTCCCTGCTTTGCGGCCTGCGGTGCCATTCGCCGCGAGATGAACAGCGCCCGCTGGACCGGGATTGCCCTGCTCTTCATGTGCGCTTGGGCTTACCTGATTGCCTTCCTGGTCTACCAACTGGGTCATGCTCTGTACGCGGGTGTCTGGGGCGTGGGTGCGTATGTGGCGGCTGCCTTCGCGCTGGTGATGCTCTGGCTCATCGTGCGCCCCAACCCGTACAAGAACGTGCGCTAAGAAACGTCAACACGAACAACACATTATGATTAGCAAACTGAGTATCGGTCTGATTCTTGTCGTCGCTCTGCTCATTATCATCCGCGCCTGCTGCTGCGGCAAGAGCAAGGGCAGCTGCGGCGGGCACTGCAGCTCCTGCGGCAACCGCTGCACCTGCAGCGAGCACGAGGAGGATGAGGGCGAGACCGACAACAAATCCCAAGACTCCTGACAAACTTCCCCTGCGGGCTCGCCCGCGCTGCCGGGGCGGCATCCCCGGCGCGCGGAAAAGCCCCATCTGAACACCAACCAACACCACAACACCATGAACGCAACACAACTCCTGAAGGTGGCCGTGGCGGGCTTTTCCGCCCTAACGGCTTGGGCGGCGGCAGAGCCCGCCTGCCACTGCGGCAACGCCTGCTCCTGCGGCGAGAACTGCCGTTGCAGCGAAGGCTGCACCTGCGGCAAGGACTGCACGTGCACCGCCGAGAAGCGCTGCAACGAGCAGTGCACCTGCCAACACGGCTGACGCGACCCGATCTGCCGACGAACGCCTGCGCGGGGCGGCATCCCCGCGCGGCGACGTCCAGCACCAATCTACTCACACTCAACCTCTCCACAAAACAACAAGATGAATACCAAACACATCATGACCATGGCGGCCGCAGGGCTCGCCCTTTGCGGTGCCGCATGCGCCGCCGAGGGCGAACCCCAGGCGGGTGACATCCTCGAGGGCATCAACATGTTCACCCCCGAGGACGGAAACCCCGCCTACAAGGTGACGGCTAATGAGCGCTACGGCACGCAATGGGCCGTCGATCTGGCCTATGCGTACTGGGGCGTCCACCGCAGTGAGGGCGATCACGAGCTGCGCGGCAAGCACCACAACTACGCCCTGCTCCACGCGCAGCTCAACCAGCGGCTCATCAGCGACAGCGTGAACGGCGGCACCTGGCTGCGCGCCGAGTTCTCCGGCAGCTGGGGGCTCGACAAGCGCAGCGCCCACAGCGACGAGGACTTGATCGGCAGTTTCGGCAGCACCACCGGTATCCACGGCGACCTTTTCGGTTCGCACCAGGGGGGGCTACCCGAGCTGGCGCTCATGCAATACCTGCAGGGCAAGCGACTCTGCGTCATCGGCGGTGTGGTTAATTTGACGAACTATTTTGATGCCGTCTCGATTGCCAATGACTCATTCAGCGGGTTCACCAACACCGGCTTGATGAACAGCACGGTCGTCCCCCTGCCCGACAGCAACTTGGGCGTGGTCGTACAGCGCGAGCTGGGCAAGCGCGACTATGTGATGCTGGCGGCCTCGCGCACCGGCTGTGCATGCTGCGAGGGGCAGGACCCCTTCGCCTCCAAGAACAAGGACGGCTATGTGCTGGTGGGGGAATACGGCCACCTGTTCGGCGATGGCGAGGCGACCCTGCGCCTCACCCCCTTCTACCAGCGCTTCGACTCCAAGGTTTACGGCGAGAACCACCACAACGCCGGCATCGGCGCGAGCATCGAGTGGAACGCCTGCGAACGCGCCACCCTCTACACCCGCGCCGGCATTGCCTCCAAGCAACAGTGGGGCAACACCGCCGAGCTCTCCGTGGGCGGCAACTTCAAGCTCCTGCCCACGCGCGAGGACGACTTCTTCGGCATCGCGGCCGGGGTCTTCAAGGGCCAGGCTCCCTACGGGGCATGGGACGAGGAGACCGAGGAGCCGCTCGGCGGGCAGAACCACCGCCGCGAGTATGTGGTCGAGGTCATGTACAGCCTGCAGCTCACGGATTACTGCAAGGTTGTGCCCCACTACCAATACATTTCGCGCCCCTCGGGCGCAGCCATCAGCGACGAAAGCCTCTTCGGCGCGCAGGTGGTCTTCTCCTTCTGATGCCCCCGGGCATCTCTCTGTGCTGTAACGTGTATGAAAGAGCGGTGCGGGAGCTTTCCCGCACCGCTCGATGCTCACGCGCGTGAGCGCGCTACCGTCATTGTGTAGGGGAGATCTCTCACACCATGCATTGCCTCCCCCCACACCCCCTATAGCTTTTCAAGAAGTTGAAATCCTGATCGTATAGCAAGGAGGCTTTTATTGCTTCGGCAGTTCAATATTTCCGACTACGTCTCTTTGGCATATGGGACGCTCGGCTTGTTGAAAAGCCCTTTCATCGTTTCCGGATTGTTAGCGTTGGCTTGCATGTGTTCACGCATTTGACGCTCCCGTTCATCGACATTCAATTCCGGAGTATAGGCAGGCAGAAAAAAGCATCGAATGCGCTCCTTCCGTTTAGCAAGCCATGCCTTGACAATCTTGGCGTGATGAATGGCGCAGCTTATCTACCACAATGACGATCGGATGGCCGTTTGGTGGTCGTCTTTTTCTTCTTATCGCCATCAGCGGCAACACGAAATCCTACAGTATTGAACACGCCTTCTACTCGGCGACCTTCACCTCGGAAAGTAACAGAACAACTGCGGGATGTTGCATACCAAGAGCCTCCACGAATAGCTTGTACAGTTTGCCCGCGCTCAGCTCCATTGGTTGCTATTATTTCGGAACTCGTCCACTCCCATGCGTTGCCGCTCATATCAAAACAGCCATAGGCACTTACTCCATCGGGATAAGCATCTACAGCCGTTGTATAGCCGCCTTCCTCATTCAGTTTCTGAAATACGTCTGTTTGTACAAAACCACCACCGTTTTTGTGGTCTTGCCATCCCTGCACGCCACCGCGTTCATTCAAAATAAGTAAGGAATTAAGAGCCACAGACTCACCCTTACGCTCTGAACGAGGAGAAACAAAGGTTACTTTCTGCGTAGGGTTCTTCTTCAACAGAATTGATGCAATAACCCCATTGAAATTGAAGTTTGAAACAACACGCCCGTTTTTGAAAGAAATCTCTGCATTATCCCCCCACGGATAGCGGGTTTGTTGAGGACCGGAGGCAGCATGCTCCCATTCGGCCTCTGTAGGCAAACGATAATTTTTTCCGGGATGTTTTTCTGTGAGCCATTCACAATACGCCACAGCATCATCGTACGATACCCAAAGCACAGGATGTTTTCCTTTACCTGCCGGATATTTTCCGTTCTTCCAATAACGGGGAACCCGATGCCCAGTATCAGAGCAAAATTGGTCATACTCCTCATTGGTAACCGGATATTTACCGATGAAGTAATCTTGTTCAATAGGAGACGATTCTCCGTCTACGGCAAAGGCGAACTCAGGAGCTGCAGGGATGCGAACCAAATTAGGAGCGGCGAGCACCAGACCTGATGTTAAAAAGAATGCTAAAGGAAGAATTTTCATATACGCCTTAGAGAACGCTATTTCTCGACATATTCTACACTCCTATTCTCAAAAAACAGCTCAAAACAGGTGTTAGAAAAATCTGATTGTGGAAGCTATCCATCAAAACTGAATCCTGATATAATGGTACCAGCTTAATCCACCAGTTTGCTAATTTTGAGTTTTTATTTTTCATGCAATCAGTGATTTAAGCGTATTTTTAAGCATTTTTGGGTCTGTTTCAAATCCACTGACGCGGGAGAGGGGGGGATGGAGAGGTAAAAGAGGCCTTTTTTGGCGATGCGATTCCTCAAATACAATCTAACAAGAATCGCCGCGCTGAAAACGGGGGCAAATAGCGCGAGCCCGGGGGGAGACACCCTGTTTCCCTGACCTTGATGTATTGTTAAGCCCGTGCGGATGCGGGAAACAGCGGTGTATGCCGCAGTATCCATGCTTTCGAGTGCGTCCTCGAGGGTTCTCTCAGGCTCCTTGTGGGGAAAACTCCTCCCGGGAGATGTACCTCTGCCGCAGTTTCATGAATAGGTAATCGATGTCAAACAGCCCACAGCATTTGCTTTGTATGCGTTTGATACCGGCGTTGGCCGATTCGATGGATGCCGAGTTGATGTTGTATCGAATGCCGTTGATGACTTCATTGTACCGTTCGGCAATCCCGCGAGCAAATCGCTCTACCTGCCTGATTCCCGAGCGCACGGCCATGCTGATCCAGTGGCTCAACTGCCACATCGCTTCATGTTCCGTGAGCCGCGAAAAGATGCTTCGGAATTGCTCCTTTAAGATATAGGTCTTGGTAAGCTGTTGATTGAGAGCGTACAACTCATCTAAATCCATGCGTTCTTTCTCGCTGAGTAACTCCTGAGCCTTGAGGAGGATAAACCGCCACACTATCAGCCGTTTGCGTTGTCCCTCGGTGGGATGGGCAAACTCCGCTCGACGCACCTTATCAACCACGTCATTCATATTGCTCACGAGATGGAACGCATCGAAGCAGACTTTCACACCGGGGAGGTGTTTCAGCGCTGCCTGACGGTAGGCGTTGGCGCGGTCAATACCCAAGTATTTGATGGAGCTCTTCTGCTTGTCTGTCAATCGGTTAAAGAAGGACTCCAAAGACTCTGCGTTCTTGCCCGGAGCCATGTGTAGGGGCTCGCCTGTGCGCGCATTGAGAACGAGGGTCACAAAGCCGTGCGAGGCTCCCAAATACTTCTCATCGACTAAAATGCCCTCAATGCCATCCAAACACGTCCCCGGCTGGGTGGTGCGCAGGATTTCGCGGTCAACCATCAGAACAGCGGAGTAGGAAATCGAATACTGCCGAGCAATCCACCTCGCCGGTGCGAACATCAGCAGCCGGGAAACGCGTCGCATGAAGCGCCAGGTAAACCCCATAGTGGGATGCACGAAATCAGGGCGATAGGTATGAAAACGCCCACAATGCGGGCAGTGGATTTGCGGAACTTCCAGCTCCATGATCACATTCTTGTTAATACAGGGCGAATCGATGATGTTAATGATTCTTTTTGAATGGATTGCGCCTCGTCTGCCACAGTAATGACACACAAAACGCTTCTTAGAATCAACTCGCAGCTTGACCTTGATGGCGTTGGTAAGGTATTGTGCGGTTGCGGTAGTCCAGCCTTTAACTGCGTATATTTTTTTTAGCATCAACAAGTTGTAACGGGTGTTGCAACGTTACGCAAGGCTGAACTACCGCTTTCTTTGTCTTCCATCCCCCCTCTCCCCGCGTCAGCGGATTTGAAACAGACCCGGAAAGTGTGTGTATGGGAAAGGACGAAGAGACAAAAGCACTCTATCGCATCTCTTTGCAAAGGAAAAGAGACTCAAGGAGCTTCCAGCCTACCTCTTTGATTTTTGCCCCCAAACAATCCTCTTCCTTCTCCCTGTTCGATGTCTGGGATGTCTGCACATCTTCCAACTTGTCCAAAGTACCAAGAAGTTTTTGCCCCTCTGCAACATCTTCCTGAAGCTCATCGAGCTTGTCAAAAGCTTTTGCAATTTTTTCGGAAGCTTTCCTTTCAACAAGAACAGATGCCACGAACATCCAAAATACAGGCCACAGTGTCAACAATACCAAAGGTCCCAACCAGTGATGAGCACCCATTGCCATAAGGCAAGCAGCAAAAAATGCCCCCCAACCGCTCTTCGTCTTTCCTTTCTTGATAATGAGCTCTATGTTTCGGTCATAATCTGACGCAGCCGTTGACGATTTACGCTTGGTGTTGCGTATAATAGCTTCTGTTTGCTCGCTGATCTCTTCTCCGGGAAGCAGATTGAACTCCTTCACGCATTTATTTTTCTCTGCAAGTCTTACTCTCGCGGGAGCAACAACATGCTGGAGAAATTTTGGCATGAAGGCAGAAAAAGAAAGTAGGGCGATGCTGGACTGGAGAAGAAATTCCCCACAATCGCCCCAGCCTTCTTCCAAGCCTTTATTGAAGGCATTCTCAAACCACTTCTGCAACCAACAGAACATGATTAGGCTTCTACTGCAATGGAGGGAATCTGACACGAAGCTTCACGCCACATCTTGTCAAAATTCGCGTCAAGGCGAGCCGCAAGATTCCTATTGAACTCGTACTCCTGAGCGTAGGCGCATACAACCGCAGTGCGTTCCCTAGAATCCGTTTCAAGACGGAACATTAGACCATCAGCTACAATGAAATGAGGAACGGACTCTCGCGTTCCATCCCATCTCAAGCAGCCTTTTTCATAGAGATACGCAGCCAACTCTCTGGATTGCAGTGCTTCATAGGGCTCATACGTTATGACCTTAACATCAATACCGCGTTCAACCGCATCCTCAAAATCCAAATAACGACTCGCGTAAACATCTTCTCCCAGATGCCCACAAAAAATGTGAACGTACTTACGCGCAGCGCGAAGGAACTCCTCCACGATTGCAG
>CAMACY010000028.1 GCA_945831585.1 uncultured bacterium
CCTCGATGGCCAGCGGCGCGCTGAATATATCGCCCACGAACCAGCTGTAGTTGCTCCAGTTGGTACCGAACTCGAACTCCAGAATAATCCCCGTGGCCACACCCACGGCAAAGTTGATGACGAACAGCTTGGCCCAGAAGCGCGCGATTTGGCGCCAGAATTCACTGCCGCGCAGCAGCGACAGGGACTCCATGAGCGCCACGAGCACGCCGAGCCCCAGCGTCAGCGGCACAAAAAGCCAGTGATACATCGCCGTCAGCGCGAACTGCGCCCGCGACCAGTCTACGAGAGAAGCATCGATCATGGTATGGGAGAGGAAGATTCGGTGTAAGAACGCTGCATGAGCGCGTCGGAAACCGCCGAGCCCTTCTCCTCCTCGCTGCCCGTGAGAGCCGCCGGGAAGAAAAAGAGCTTCAGCACCAGGAAGATGACGGCCAACTTCACGCCGATGAGCAGCCACAGCGTCCGCCCCAACGACATGGCGCGGAAACCCTCGGCATAGAATCTGACGCAACGCAGCAGCATCACCCGGTTGTGCCTACTCTAGCAGTTTTGCCGCCGCATTGCAAAGAAAAATGCAGCGTGCCGCCGCAGCCTCCCGTTTTTCAGCGCTGCGCGCTCGCGGGGTACTGGCGTGCTTTGCGCTTGCCTTGGCGGCGCGGAGGCGGTAGGATGTGGGCGCTTTATGCTGAATAGTGCCATCCAGTTGTACGAGGCGCTGCCCCTGTTCGAGACGGGGCTGGCGATGGGGCTTCTGTTGTTGCTGATGCATGCGTTCGCTTGGTGGCAGCCGGGGCGTGCGATGGCGCTGCTGCGCGCCTCGCACCGCTCGGTGGCGGCGGGGCAGCTGCTGTTGGGGCTGGACATGATATGGGTGGCGCTGCTGCTGTGGAACAACCCCGCCAATCCGCTGCGCATGCCGTTGTTCGAGTTTGAGGGCGTGCGCGGCATCCTGCTGCTGCTCTGCCCCGTGGTGTGGTTCGTGCTCTCAACCATGGTCAAGCCCAACCTCTTTGCGCGGGCGCTGGGGCTCTTCATCCTGCTGGCGGCCATCATCCCGCTGAGCGCGGCCTTTCTCAAGGAGCCGCTGACGCGGCTGCTCATCCCGCTGTGGTGCTACCCCGCGCTCACGGCGGCGATGTTTTGGGTGGCTTGGCCCTGGCTGTGGCGCGATGCCGTGGAATGGCTGGCGCGGCACCCCCGGCTCTTCCGCGCTCTGGCGGCAGCGGGCGCGCTGTACGGGGCGGCGATGGTCGCCTGTGCCCTGCTCTTTTGGCGTTAAAGTTGCTCGTTTTCTCTTCTTCCCATGTCCGATTCCCAAACTCTCTACGCGGCTGATTACCTCATCACGCAGAATGACGCCCGCGATATCATCGAACAGGCGGCGCTCGTGGTGCAGGGCAACCGCATTGTCAGCGTGGGGCACCGCGATTTGCTGGAGGTGATGTTCCCCGATGCGGCGCAGGTGCAGCTGGGCAAGGCGGTGATCATGCCCGGGCTCATCAACGCACACACGCATGTGAGCATGAGCCTGCTGCGCGGTTATTCGGACGACAAGACGCTCATGGACTGGCTGCAGCAGGATATTTTCCCGCAGGAGGCCAAACTGAGCCCGGAGCTCGTGGAGCTGGGAGCGCGCTTCAGCATGGCCGAGATGCTGCGCACGGGCACCACCGCGTTCTTCGACATGTACATGCACGAGCGCAGCGTTTTCCGCGCAGCGGACGAGATGGGCTTGCGCGGAGTGCTGGGCGAAAATATCACGCAGTATTTCCCCACCGTGTCCTGCCGCGATGAGGAGGCCTACGCCGAGCTGGTGCGCTCGCTGGCGGATGAGTGGCGCAACCACCCGCGCCTGCGCCAGGCCGTGCTGCCGCACGCGCCCTACACCACCAACCCCGCGCTGCTGCGCCGCTGCCGCGAGCTGGCGACGGAGACGGGCGCGCTCTTCGGCATGCACTTGGCCGAGACGAAGAGCGAGACGGCCGCCTGCCTGAAGGAGCACGGTCTGCGCCCGGTGCCCTACTGCGAGAGCTTGGGGCTGCTGCAGGCGGATTCGGTGTTTTTCCACTGCGTGGAGGTCGATGCACACGACATCACCATCCTGGCCGAGCACCGCTGCTGCGCCGTGCACAACCCCGCCAGCAACATGAAGCTGGCCAGCGGGGTAGCGCCGGTGGAGGCCATGCTGCGCAACCGCGTGCCCGTGGCGCTGGGCACGGACGGCCCCGCCAGCAACAACGCGCAAAACATGCTGCGCGAGATGTATGTGGCCGCCCTGCTGCACAAGGTCGATGCGCTCAACCCCACCGCCTGCCCCGCGCAGCTGGTGCTCGACATGGCCACGCGCCACGGCTCCGAGGTGCTGCACGACCCGCTCATCGGCACGCTGGAGCCGGGCATGAAGGCGGATTTCATCGCCCTCTCGCTGGAGGAGCCGCACATGCAGCCCGTGCACAACATCGTATCCAACGTGGTGTATGCCGCCACGGGCATGGAGAACAAGCTGACGGTGGTCGACGGGCGCGAGCTCTACCGCGAGGGGCGTTTTCTCTGCTGCGACTACGAGGCGCTCTGCGCGGAGATGCGGCAGGCGCAGGCATGGGCGCGGCGATGAGCATCTCCCCGGCAGACAGCTTGCCCGACGAGGGACTTGCGGCGCGGCTCGAGTCGCGCCCGCTGACGGAGCTCCCCTTTGCCGCCATTGATTTCGAGAGCGCTGGGGCGGCGCCCGGGGAGACGGACTGCCCCGTGCAGGTGGGCATCGTGCGGGTGGAACATCTCTTTGCCGAGCCGCGCTGCTTTGTGTCCTACATTGCCCCCGCGCACGCCGTGCACTGGAGCGCGGCGCGGGTGCACGGCATCCGCACGGAACAGCTGCGGGGCGCCCCGCGCTACGAGGCGCTGTGGCCGCAGCTGCGCGCGCTGCTGGGTGGGGCGGTGGTGCTGGGGCACAACCCCGCCACGGAGCAGCGCTTCCTGCGCCGCTTCCCCGGGCACGGCTTCGGCCCCTGGCTCGACACGCTGGCGCTGGCGCGCCGCGCCCTGCCCCAAGCGGGCGACTACGCGCTGGGCAGCCTGTGCGGGGCGCTGGGCATTGCCGACGAGGTGCGGGCGATGGTGCCCGAGCGCCGCTGGCACGATGCGCTCTTCGATGCCGCCGCCTCGCTGGTGCTGCTGCGCTGCCTCTGCCGCGCACTGCACATGGAGCAGGCTCCGCTCGCGGGGCTGAGTTTCGCCCTCAAACACTGCTGATTTCTCCCGCCATGTCCCTCCTCTCCGTCCGCCACCTCAGCGTCACCTTCCGCACCCATCAGGGTCCCGTCTACGCCGTCAACGACGTGAGCTTCGAGCTCGCGGCGGGCGAGACGCTCGGCATGGTGGGCGAGAGCGGCAGCGGCAAGTCCGTCACCTGCTCGGCGCTCATGGGGCTGCTGCCCGCACCACCCGCCGAATTTTCTCCCGAATCGCGCGCCCTCTTCGGCGGGCTCGACCTGCTGCACGCCGGGGAGAAGCAGCTCGCCGCGCTGCGCGGGCGGCGCATCTCGATGATTTTTCAGGATCCCATGACGAGCCTGAACCCCTGCATGTGCATCGGCGACCAGGTGGCCGAGCCGCTCATCATCCACCGCGGCATGAGCCGGCGCGAGGCGCGGCGCGCGGCGGTAGAGGAACTGGCGCGCACGGGCATTCCCGAGCCGGAGAAGCGCGCCGCCGCCTACCCGCACGAGTTTTCGGGCGGCATGCGCCAGCGCGTGATGATTGCCATGGCGCTCATCACCCGCCCCGAGATTCTCATTGCCGATGAACCGACCACTGCCCTCGATGTCACGGTGCAGAAGCAGGTGCTCGACCTGCTGCGCGAGCGGCAGCGCGAGCTGGGCACGGCCATCATCCTCATCACGCACGATTTGGGGGTAGTCAAGGCCTACGCCGACCGCATTCAGGTGATGTACGCGGGCAGCATCGTGGAGAGCGCACCCGCCGCCGAGCTCCTGGCGCACCCGCGCCATGCCTACACCCGCTCGCTGATGGCCTCCATCCCCGGCACCCACCCCGTCGGGCGGCGGCTGCCCACCATCCCGGGGCTGCCGCCCACCCTGCGCGAGCCCCTGCGCGGCTGCGCCTTCCGCCCCCGCAATCTCGTGGGCGCGCCCGAGCGCTGCCTGACCGACCGCGTCCCCGAACTCGTGGAAATCGCCCCGCGACACTACGTGCGCAACTGCCCCGGCTGTCTCGCCGTCCGCGCGGATTAAGGAGTGGCTTTGCCCGCTATGCGCTCCTGCAACAGAGCGCGCAGCTCCGCCGTGAGCTCCGGCTGCTCCGCCGCCTTGTTGTGCTGCTCGCCGAGGTCTTGCTCAAGGTCGAAGAGGTAGTCCGTTTCGCCGCGGCGATAGTACTTGTAGCGCCCTCGGCGGATGGCCAGGCAGCCGCCGTTGTTGCTCTCGATGAGCTCCGGCACGCCCGCGGCATCCTGCCCCAACAGGGCGGGCAGGCAATTGCGGCTGTCGGGCAAGGCACCCTCGGGCACCTCTGCGCCCGCCAGCTCCGCCAGCGTGCGCGCAAAATCCACCTGGCTCACCAGCGCCGCCGAGCGCCCGCGGCGGGTGTGCCCCGGCCAACAGACAATCAGCGGCACACGCGTGCTCCCCTCCATAATGCCGTACTTACCGCCCTCCAGCTTGCCGTCTCGCACGCGCCCCATGCTCATGGGCGCCACGGGGTTGTGCCCCGCACAGTCGCGCAGGGCGCCGTCGTCGTAGCCGTCGTCGATGACGGGCCCGTTGTCCGAGCTCAGGATGATAAGGCTGTCCGCGTAGCCGTGCGCCTCCAGCGCCTCGCGCAGGCGCCCCAGGCAGGCGTCCATCTGCACGGTGACATCGCCGCGAATGCCCAGCCCGCTGCGCCCGACAAAGCGCGGGTGCGGGTCGCGCGGCACATGGATGTCGTTGGCGGCAAAGTAGAGGAAGAAGGGCGTCTGCTGCCGCGCGCAGTCGGCAATGAAGGCGATGGCCTCGTCCGTGAGGCGGTCGGCGATGTCTTGGTCTTTCCACAGCGCGGCACGCCCGCCGCGCATGAAGCCGATGCGCGGGATGCCGTCCACAATCGCGCCGTTGTGCTGCGGCCCCTTGCTGTGCGCGTAGGGCTTGAGCAGCTCGGGATGCGTGCTGCCCAGCGGCTCGCCCGCAAAGGGAGTGCGGTAGCTCACCTCGATGGGATCGGCCGGATCCGCGCCCACCACGCAGCCGTTGCGCAGAAACACACAGGGCACGCGATCGCCCGTGGCCGCCATGATGAAGGAGTGGTCAAAGCCTACCTCGTTCGGTCCGGGGGCGATGGGGGCATTCCAGTTGATGGGCGCGCTGCCCCGCCCCAGACCCAGGTGCCACTTGCCGATGGCGGCGGTGCGGTAGCCCGCGCAGCGCAGGAGCGCCGGCAGCGAGGGGCGCTCCTGCTCCGTCGGCAAAATGAGCTTGGCATCGCCGGGGAGAATGCCCGTGCCCCGCCGCCGCCAAGCATACTCACCCGTCAGCAGAGAATAGCGCGAGGGGGTGCAGACGGAGTGGGTGCTGTGCGCATCGGTGAAGAGTAGCCCCTGCTCGGCCAGCCGCTCCGTGTGCGGGCAGGGCACGCGTGTGCAGCCGTAAGCAGAGGTGTCCGCAAAGCCCAAATCATCCGCATAGAAGAGCACAATGGCTCGTGGGCGCGGCTCCGCCGCCCACAGCGACCCCAGCACGAACACGAGACCGAGCAGCTGCCGGAACATACGCGCCCTTCAGCAAGGCCGACGCTCAACCGCGACGGCGCTTCTTGTTGTTGCCCGCCAGCGCCTTTTTGCTGCTCTTGCTGCGAGCCACGGACTTACTCTTGGGCGCAGACTTGACGCGGTTCTTGGCCAGAGCGCCCTTGCGCGCTGCAGCGCGACTGCGCGAGCTCGCCACCGCACGCTTGCGCGCGGACGTTGTTGCCTTGCGCGTGGCCAGTCGCCGCTCGGGAGCATAACTCGGCACAGGCGTGCGCGAGGTCTGCACAGCGGCGGCAATCGCCTTGCGCTGCTCATCGCGGCTGTAACTGCCGCCCTCCTGGCTGCGGAAATAGCCCCGGTACGCGGGATCCACCTGTGCCAGACACACCACCGCATCGGAATAGTTCATGGAAACCGCTCGGCTGTCCGTTCCCTGGCAGGAAACGAGAGCCGCCGCAGCGGCGACACAAGACATCAGTGCAACAAATTGATTCATCACGGTCAGGGGATAAGAGCATCCAAAAGATTGAACGGCAGCCGCAGAAAATAACCCAAGATACTGCCGCAGGTCTGGCAGGACGAGAGGAGGAACGCACAGGCAAGCAGCCCGAACGCACCGCTCATCTTCCGCAGCATGACAGCATCTCGGCTCATCGTGTCTCCGACGTCGTTTTTCGGAGGGAAGAGACGGCACCCTCCCCCCTCGGGGAGAACATTATCACAGAGCTTTTCCCTTGACAATAATAAAGTTTCACAAAAGATTATTCTGTCCGTTGCACCATCAGGCGCGACCCTTGCAGCGACACCGCGCATGCGCCGCTGCGTGTCATCTTGTGAAGCAAAGAAAATTAGCTTTGACTAACTCAAAAGTGCAGAGCTATAGTCTCCACAACAATGGGCGGAGGTGTTGCTTCCGCCTCATTCCTGATCAAAACCAATATCTGAATACCAAGATGAAAAAGTATCGTTGCACCATTTGCGGTGAAATTATCGAAAGCGAAGATGTCCCCACCTTCCCCTGCCCCGTCTGCAATGCCGAGGGTCCCGAAGTTTGGGAGGAAGTTGTGGAAACGGAGGGCGTCAAGGAGTACGCCTGCGAACACGAAGTAGGTGTGGCCAAGGGCGTGGATGAAATCGTGCTCAAGGGGCTGCGCGACCACTTCAACGGCGAATGCTGCGAGGTCGGCATGTACCTGGCGATGAGCCGCGTGGCCGAGCGCGAGGGCTACCCCGAGGTGGCCGAGGCGTTCAAGCGCTACGCCTTCGAAGAAGCCGAGCACGCCGCCAAGTTCGCCGAGCTCCTGGGCGAGGTCGTGACCCCCAGCACGGAGAAGAACCTCTCCATGCGCGCCGCTGCCGAGCAGGGTGCCTGCGCCGCTAAGCTGGAGATCGCCAAGCGCGCCAAGCAGCTCAACTACGATGCCATCCACGACACCGTGCACGAAATGGCCAAGGACGAGGCTCGCCACGGTCGCGGCTTCGACGGCCTGCTGAAGCGCTACTTCGGCAAGTAAGCCCCGGCGCTTGTTCCAAGCATCTTTCCGCAGCGGCTCGGCACGCAGGTGCCGAGCCGCTTGTGCGTGCAGCCGCAAGCATGGCAGCTCCATATAAACCGTGGGCAACGGTCGTTCGCGCTTGACAGCAGGGGGGCTTTTTGCCTATAGTAAGCGCGCATATGAAGAAAAGACTCCGCAAGAAATACCGTGTGGGAGAGTTCCGCGAGCTTTGCTTTGAGTTCTCCTTTGATTACAAGGGTGATGTGAACGCGCCCGAGTGCGAGGCTTTCCTCCGAGCGCTGATTGAAGATTGCATCGAGGCCAACGGGCTCAACTGCGAGGGCAACATCACCGACAGCGGCTGCGCCATCATCGCCAGAGCCGTCGATCCCACGCAGACGAGCGAAGCTCAGCGCGCCGCTGTCAAAAGCTGGCTGGATGCCCGCGAGGACATCGAGCTGCAGCAGTTCGGCGAGCTGACGGATGCGTGGTACGCCCGCGGCTAAACAGCCGACGCGCTTCCTGACCGAGCTTTTCCGCACGGACATGAACGAGACACCATCCCCCCGGCAGCCGATCTTCACCAAGGGTCTCAAGGGCGTCATTGCCAACGAGACCGGGCTGAGCGATGTGCGCGGCGAAGAGGGGCGCCTGCTCTACTGCGGCTACGAAATCGAGGATTTGGTCGACCTCTGCACCTACTCCGAGATTATCTACCTGCTGCTCAACAAGCGCCTGCCCAACCGCGAGGAGCTCGACGGGCTCAACCAACGCCTGCGCAACGACCGCGATTTGCCGCAGCCCATCCTGGACTTCTTCAAGAGCGCCACCAAGACCGCGCGCCCCATGAGCGCGCTGCGCACGGCCGTCTCCATGCTCGGCATGTATGACGACCGAACCAAGGATCCGAGCCAGATGAAGGAAATCGGCCTGTCGCTCATCGCGAAAATCCCCGTGATGGCGGCCTACTACTACCGCATCTGTCAGGGGCTGGATCTGCCGCCCATCCGCACGGATTTGGGCGAAGCGGAGCACTTCCTCTGGCTGCTCAAGGGCAAGGAACCCGACCCCAACGAGGCGCACATTCTCGATGTGGCCTACATCCTGCACGCCGACCACGGCATGAACGCCTCCACCTTTGCCAGCCGCGTGACGGCCAGCACGCTGTCGGACATGTACAGCGCCATCACCACCGCCATCGGCACCCTCAAGGGGCCGCTGCACGGCGGGGCCAACGAAGCCGTCATCGAGATGCTCAAGGAAATCGGCGATGAGGACAATGTGGAGTCCTACATCAACGAGAAGCTGGCGCGCCACGAAAAAATCTTCGGCATGGGGCACCGCGTCTACAAGACGCTCGACCCCCGCGCGCCGCAACTGCGCCGCATCGCCATCCGCCTGACGCAGACCATCGGCGAGCCCAAGTGGATCCGCATGAGCGACATGATTGCCAAGATGATGCGCGCCCGCAAGAATCTCAACGCCAACGTGGACTTCTACTCCGCCACGGTGTACTACAGCTTGGGTATTCCCACGCGCATGTTCACCACGGTCTTTGCCATTGCGCGCTCAGCCGGCTGGGTGGCGCAAATTTTGGAGCAGCTGGAGGACAACACGCTCTTCCGCCCGCTCTCGCGCTACATCGGCCCCGATGAGCCACTGCTGGTGCCCGTGCTCGACATGCGCTGAGCCGCATCGGCGCTGCTCGCAGGGCGCTTGCTCCTGCCACATACTCCCCCTGTTCGCCGCGCGAGCAGGGGGAGTGTTGTACCCCCTCCCCGGCGTTTTTGAACGCCGCGCCGCCGCAGTGTGTCAACCATGGCATGGGGGCTTGCACCGAGCCCGAGCGATGGTGTAGTATAGACGAAACACAATGAACACACACGAATTCAACGAGCAGATTGCGCAGAAGTCCGCTTGGGTCAGCGAGGTGAAGCGCGAAATGGCCAAGGTGGTCGTGGGGCAGCAGGAGCTGGTGAACCGCCTCATTCTCAGCCTGCTCTGCAAGGGGCATGTGCTGCTGGAGGGTGTGCCGGGGCTGGCCAAGACCCTCTCCGTCAAGGCGCTGGCCGGCACCCTACAGGCGGCGTTCTCGCGCATCCAGTTCACGCCCGATTTGCTACCCGCCGACCTGCTGGGCACCATGATTTACAACCCCGATGAGCGCCGCTTCACGCCCAAGAAGGGTCCGGTGTTCGCCAACCTCATTCTCGCCGACGAAATCAACCGTGCACCCGCCAAGGTACAGAGCGCGCTGCTGGAGGCCATGCAGGAGCGCCAGGTGACGCTGGGCGAGCACTCCTACCCCCTGCCCAACCCCTTCCTGGTACTCGCCACGCAGAACCCCATCGAGCAGGAGGGCACCTACCAGCTGCCCGAGGCGCAGCTCGACCGCTTCCTCTTCAAGGTGCTGGTGGACTACCCCGACCGCGATGAGGAGCTCAAGATTCTGGAGATGATGAGCAACACAGAGGCCGCTCCCCGCACCGCCCCCGTCGTCAGCCCGTCGGAGCTGGAGGAGAGCCGCGCGCTGATGAATGCCATCTTCATCGACCCCGCTGTGCAGCGCTACATCGTCGACCTCGTGCGCGCCACCCGCAAGCCCGAGCGGCTCGACCCGCGCATGGAGGGGCTGGTGCGCGCCGGTGCCTCGCCCCGTGCCTCCATCAACCTCGCGCTGGCGGCCAAGGCGCTGGCCTTCACGCGCTGCCGCGGCTATGTCACCCCGCAGGATGTCAAGGACTTGGCGCACGACATTCTGCGCCACCGCATCCTCGTCTCCTACGAGGCCGAAGCGGCTGACAAGACCAGCGACAACGTCATCGACAGCATTCTTTCCAAGGTGCCCGTCCCCTAAGGGCACCGCCGCTCGGCATGGACAAGGTACAGGACATCATGCAGCGGGTGCGGCGCATCGAGCTGCAGGCGCGACGGCTCACCACGGCGACCTTTGCGGGGCAGTACCGCTCGGGTTTCCGGGGTCAGGGGCTCGATTTCCACGAGTTCCGCGAGTACACGCCCGGCGATGAGCCCCGCTTCATCGACTGGAAGGTGACGGCGCGCACGGGCTCGCCCTACGTCCGCACCTTCCACGAGGAGCGCGAGCAGGCGCTGCTGCTGGCGGTGGACACCAGCGCGGGCATGAGCTACGCCGGCGGCGCCGCCACCGACACCAAGCGGGAGTACGCCGCCCGCATCGCCGCCGTGCTGGCCTACAGCGCCGCACTCAACGGCGACAAGGTGGGGCTGCTGCTCTACGGCTGCCGCCCGCATTTTTACCTGCCGCCCGCCAAGGGCATGACGCAATGCCGCCGCATTGTGCGCGAAATCCTCGCCGCGCCCGAGGGGCAGCCCGATGACAGCGCGGCGGATATTGCCGCAGAAATCATCCGCACCCAGCGCAAGCGCGTGCTGGTGCTCATGCTGAGCGATTTCCTGATGCCCCCCGACAAAGAGGCTATTGGTCAGCTCAATTTCCGCCACGAGCTCATCCCCATCCGCCTGGCCGACCCCACCGAGCTCCGCCTGCCCGAGGCGGGAGCGGTGCGCTTCCGCGACCCCGAGAGCGGCGAGCTCTGGGAGGGCGATCTGAGCGACCCGAAACTCATCGAGAACCACGCGCGCGCCGTGCAAGCGCACCGCGCCGAGTGGCAGCGCGTGTTTTCCCAGCTGGGCATCGACGCGCTCGACCTGCTGACCACCCGCGACTTTATCCCCGATCTGCGCGCCCTCTTCGCGCGCCGCAGCCGCTACCTGACCCGCTGACATGCCCCCCACCCTTTCCATCCCCGATGCCATCCCCGAGCTGGAGGCCGACCTGCCCGCCGAGAGTTTTTCGCAGCTGTCGCCGCTGTGGCTCTGGGCAGGGGTAGGGCTGTTGCTCGCGCTGCTGGCAGCGGGGGGCGCCCTGCTGCTGTGGCGGCGGCGGCGCCGACAGACCTCCGCGCCGGAATCGCCCCTGACGCTCGCGCTGCGCCGCACGGACGAGGTGGCAGCCGAGCTTCCGCCCCTGCGCGCCTGCAGTTTGCAGCTTTCGTTCATCATCCGCAGCTACTTGGCGGGCTGCGCGCAGGATCCAGCGCTTTTCGAGACGCACGAGGAGTTCAGCCGCCGCATGGACTCGCTGGAGACACTCCCCGAGAGCTGCCGCTACAGCACCCGCGAGCTGCTGGAGGATTTGGCCGCCAACAAGTACGCCCCCGCTGCCGAGCAGGGGCAGAGCGAGGCGCGCGCCCTTGTCGAGCGCACGCGCAGCCTGCTGGTACAGGTAGATCGGAGCCGAGCCGAGGCACAGGAAGGAGGTGCGGCATGATGCTGCTTGCCCTCGCCGAGCCGGACATGAGCCGCGAGTTCCTCTTCGCCGCGCCGCAGTGGCTCTGGGGGCTGCTCCTACTGCTGCCCGCCGCCCTGCTGCGCCGTCGCACGGGCACCATCGCCGCCGTGGCGCACCCCACCATCCGCTTTGCTGCCGCCTCGCTGCGCCGTCCGCGCACGCTGGCGGGGCGCTTGGGTCCCCTGCTCTTCTTGCTCGCCGCCCTCTGCCTACTGCTGGCGCTGGCGCGGCCGCAATGGCGCAACGAACACCGGGAACAGAAGGTCAGCGGTATCGACATCATGATTGCCTGCGACCTCTCGGGCTCCATGTCGGCGCAAGACATGCTCTTCTCCGTGCAAGACGAGCGCGGACGCACGCGCCGCGTGCCTGTCGACCGCCTGACCGCCGCCAAGCACGTCATCGCCGAATTCATCGACGGTCGCCCCAACGACCGCATCGGTCTTGTGGCTTTTGCCGGTAAAGCCAAGCTGTGCAGCCCGCTCACCCTCGACCATCGGCTTCTGGAGCACATCATCGGAGGCTTCTACCTCGCCTCCGCCGATGTTTTCGGGCGCGAGCGCGCCGGCTACATCCGGGAGGACGGCACGGCCATCGGCACCGCCATCGCCGCCGCCGCCACGCGCCTCCACGCCCGCAAGGAAACCAAATCCAAGGTCATCATCCTCGTGACGGACGGCGTGAGCAACCGCGGCTCCATCTCCCCCACCGAGGCCGCAGAGCAGGCCGCCGAACTGGGCATCAGGATTTTCACCATCGCCATCGGGCGGGATGAGCGCATCTCCCGCTACACCGCCGATGTGGACACCTTCGATTCCAAGACCCTCAAAAACATCGCTCACATGACGGGTGGCAAGTATTACCACGCCAGCAGCGGCGAGAAACTGCAGCGCGCGTTCGACCACATCAACCGTCTGGAAAAGACCGAGGCCACCCGCCGCACACTCGTGAGCTACGAGGAGCTTTTCCCCTACCCGCTGGCGCTGGCCGCGCTGCTGCTGGCGCTGGGTTTTGCGCTCCATTTCACCCTTCCCCGCCCCGCACCATGAGTTTTCTCTACCCCTATGTTCTCAACGCGCTGGCGCTGCCGCTGCTGTTGGCGCTGGCGGCGCTGCTGCGGCACCGCCGCCAAGGCACGGCGTGGCGCCGCCTCGTCTCCCCCGCGCACGAGGCGACCCTCGTGACGCGGCGCGCGCCCTGGCACCGCCGCGCGGGCGGCGCTCTGCTGCTGCTGGCGCTGGCGTTGGCTATCGTGGCGCTGGCGCGCCCCATCTGCGGCTATCGCGAGGCGGGCGCCCTGACCACGGGGCGCAACCTGCTGCTGGCGCTCGATGTCTCGCGCTCGATGGAGACGCAGGATGTGGCGCCCTCGCGTCTGGAGGAGGCGCGCGCCGCCGCCTACGAGCTCATCGATGCCCTGCCGGAGGACAAAATCGGGCTCATTGTCTTTTCGGGCTCCGCCGACCTTGTGGTGCCCCTCACCTATGACCACACGGCGCTGCGCGAAGCGCTGGAGCAGGTCGACCGCAGCTGGGCCACCGCCGGAGGCACCGATTTCAGCGCGGTGCTGCGCCGCGCCATGCAAGACTTCGAGCGCAGTGCCCCCGAGGGCACCAACGCCGTGGTGCTGCTGAGCGACGGCGAGGAAACCGTCGGCTCCGCCCGCGAACTCGCCGCCGAAGCCAAGGAAAAGCGCCTGCTGGTCATCACCGTGGGCATCGGCACCGAGGCGGGCGGCGCCATCCCCGACCCGCAGGGCGACAACGGCCTGTGGCAGGATGCCGAGGGTAAGCACGTCATCAGCAAGCTCGACACCGCCTCCCTGACGGCCTTTGCCGAGGCCACGGGCGGCGACTACTTCACCATGGGCTCGAACACCGACCTGGCGGCCTTTGCCCGGCGCACCGTCCGCAAGCTCGATGCGCACGAAGAGCGCGTCTCCCTCAACAAAGTGCCCAACGACCGCTTTGCGCCCTTTGCTGCGGCAGCGCTGGCGGCGCTCCTGCTCGGCATTCTCTGCCTGACGGAGTGGCGGCTGCCCCGTCGCAGCGCGCTCCTGCTGCTGCTCGCGGCGGCGGGGATTCTGCCCGCAGCGGGCGCCCCCTCCGCCGAATCGCTGCGCGCTTACCGCTCGGGTCTGGCCGCCGCTGCGCAGGACAGCGACAAGGCCAAGGAACATTTTTCGACCGCGCTGCTGGATGAGGATCCCGCCATGCAGGCCGCCGCGCTCTACGCCATCGGCAACGCCAACACCCGCCACACCCTGGATGCCCTGCGGCAGCTCTACGAAGCCCCCGCCGAGGACAGCGCCCCCGGCATCGCCGAGCTGGAGCGGATGGTCGAGAGCCTGCGCCGCGATATCCGCTCCTACAACGACGCCCTTGCGATACAGCCCGAGCTCCGCCCCGCCGCCACCAACAAGCAGCGCATTGACGAACTCATCCGCCGTCTGGAAGAAGAAATCGAACGCCTGAAGCAACAGGAGCAGCAGCAACAGAACCAACAAAACGACCCGCAGCAGCAAGACGACCAAGAGCAGAACCAGCAAAACGACCCGCAGCAGGGCGACCAAGAGCAAAACCAACAGAACGACCCGCAGCAGGGCGACCAAGAGCAGAACCGACAAAACGACCCGCAGCAGGGCGACCAAGAGCAGAACCAACAGAACGACCCGCAGCAGGGCGACCAAGGGCAGGACAAGCGAACCCCGTCCCCCTCTTCCGACGACAAAGAAGCCCCGCAACAACAGCCGAGCGCTCAACCGGAGCTGAGCGACAAGGAAAAGGCGGAACAGCGCGCCGCCGCCATTCTCCAGATGCACTTGGATGAGGAAGGGGGCTCACCCATTCCCCACCCCGAGGAAAAACCCTCCACCCCGCGCAAAGATTACTGACCCCCGATTTCACGACATGAGACACCTCCTTCATCTGCTTTGTTTGCTCACGCTCCCCTACGCCGCATGGGCCGAGATCACCCCCGTCTGGTCGACGGGGGTGGCGGTACCGGGGGAAAAAGTGGTGCTATACTTGGTTGACCCCGATGTAGGCGAGGATGTGTTCCTGGTGCAGGAACGCCCGAGCGTGCCGCACGCTTCTCTAGAGCCCAAGCAACCCCGAGTAGGTGCCAACCCCCTCGACCCCAACCGCAGCAGCATCGAGGTCTATCCCCTGCTCATCACCCCCGACAGCCCCGGTGAGCTGCGCCCGAGCGCCGTGCGTGTCAAGTATCAACAATCGGGGCGCGAGGAGAGCATCGAGGTGCCGCCGCTGCCCGTGCTCAGTACCTCCGCCATCCGCTGGCAGAGCGACCCCGTCCCCTTCGGCGTGCTGTGGCACACCGAGCTCCGCGACGGCTATGTCGACCAGCCCGTGCGCACCGCCCTCAAGGTCTTTCTGCCCGGAGACTGCGAGGCGCCCATCCCGCCCCAGCTGCACTCCGTGGGGGTCAAGGTCTCGGCCTTTCAGGCGCCCTTGCAGGGGGCTCCGGCTGTCGTGCAGCAGGATCTCATCAAAATGCCCCTGGCCTACGCCAAAGGGCAGAACTGGCGCATTGCCGATTTCTGCGGGGTGCTGACCCCCTACCGCGAGGGCAATGCCGACATCGGCGGCAAGCTCATTTTGCAGCAACAGCAGAGCTTCTTCAACATCGCACGCGCTGAGGTCGAGCTACCCGTACTAAGCCTCGGTGCCCTGCCCCTGCCCCCCGGAGCGCCCACCGACTTCGCGCACATCGTTGGCAGCAAGCCGGAACTCAGCGCGAGCAGCACGGCGCAAAAGCTGCGCATGAACGAGGCCGTGGAGGTGGAGCTCACCGTGCGCGGGGTGCCCAATGTCGAGCAGATGGAATGCCCCGAACCCACCGATGCCGAGGCGTGGAAGCTCGTGCCCGCCACGCGCAAGCCCCTGCTGGGAGCCAACGGCGAGATTGTCGGCATGGTGTTCAGCCGACTCATGCGCCCCACGGCCGAGGTCGGCGGGATTCCCTCCTTTGCCTTCAGCTATTTCGACCCCGAGAAGATGGAGTACAAGCGCGCGGCAACCCGCCCCATCCCCCTGCCTTGGGAAAAATCCTCCGCAGCCGGCAGCGGTCTGCAAAGCGCCGCCCCCGAGCCGCCGCCCGCAGGCGAGGTACCCACGGAGGAGATGACGGATATTTACGGCTGGCTCAGCCCGGAGACGGCGGGGCGCACCTGCGTGCTGCCGCGTTGGCTGTGGTACCTGCTCTATGCACCCGCCCTGCTCATCGTGCTGTGGCTGGGGCTCCAGGCGCTGCGCCGCCGCCTGAGCGCCGGGGCGGCCTCCCGAGCCCGCGAGCGCGAGCTGGCGCAGCTGGCGGCGGAGAGCGACGGGCTCGCGTTCCTCAAAGGTGCCGGCAGCTGCATTGAGCGCCATTTGGGGACGGAGGCGCTCAGCCCCGAGCTGCGCCGTGTCCTCGACCGCCGCGATGCGGAGGTCTTCCGCCCCGATGCCTCACTGAGCCTCAGCGCCACCGAGCGCGAGGACATCCTGCGGCAGCTGCGCCGCGCCCTCGCCAAGTTGGGCTGCGCCGCCCTGCTGCTGCTCGCGCTGCCGCAGGTGCTCGCGGAGAGCCCCGCCGAGAAGGACTACCGCGCGGGGCAGTACAGCCGCGCCCTGCAATGGCTGGAGCAGAGCCCCGTGCCCAAGGGCGAGGAAGCGCTCACCCTCTACAACAAAGGCAACTGCGAGTACCGCCTCGGCAACAGCGGCAAGGCCGCGCTCCGCTACGCCCAAGCCCTGCAGCTCGACCCCGGGCTGAAAGAGGCGCAGGCCAACCTGGCTTTCATCCAGCGCAAGGAGGGAGCCCATGTGTTCCTGCCCCTACCCGAGGATGCCATTTTCACCTACCTAAGCCCCGTGCAACTGCGCGCTGCCACCATCATCTCCACCGCGCTGCTCGCGCTCGGTCTGGCGCTGCTGCTCGCGCGCCGGGGGCGCCGCACGCCCGGTCTCGCCCTGTTCAACGCGCTCGCGGGCACCGCCAGCATTCTGTGCGCCACGGGCTGGATTTACTACGGTACGCGCGAGGTGCCGGCGCTCGGGATGCTGGCGCCGCGCGATGCGGCCTATGTCCTCAACGCCACCGAGGCACGCACCGCCGCCGATGACGAAAGCCCCGTGATTGTGCAGCTCAAACCCGCCACCCCCCTGCACCTGCTGGCGCGTCGCGGCGACCGCTGCTACGTCGAGACCCTCTCCAACGGAACCCGGGGCTGGGTGCCCGCCGCAAGCATCGCCCCCCTGCACGGGGACGCCCGCCCGCAGCCCCCGCTCATTCTGCGCTTCTGACCATCTTGTTCTTGACAAAGCCCGCTGCGCGGCGCAGAATCCCTACATATCTGATATCCCCTCACCATGGAACCCTACAGCATGAAAAATCCGTTCCCGGCCACGGTGCTGGGAGTCCATCCCGTCACCAAGCCCGGAAGCGCCAAGGAAACCATCCACATTGATTACTCGCTGGAGGGTTCGGGGCTGAGCTACACCACGGGCGATGCGCTGGGCGTGCTGCCCAACAACGACCCCGCGCTGGTCGATGCCCTCATCGCCGCGTTGGCGCTCGACCCCGCCGCCACCGTCACCCTGCCCGACGGCAGCAGCGCCACCCTGCGCGAGGCACTCATCACCACCTACGACATCACGGGGCTGAAGAAGGGTGTGCTCACCAAGTGGAACGCCGTGGCGGGCAGCGAGAAGCTCGCCGCCATTCTGGCCGACAAAGATGCCCTCAAGGACTTCTGCTGGGGGCGCGACCTGCTCGACCTCGCGGAGGACCCCGAGATGACGGCTCACTTTACCGATGTCGCCGCGTTCACCGCCATCCTTGGTAAGATGAACGCCCGCCTGTACTCCATCGCCAGCAGCCCCGACGCGGTGCCGGGTCAGGTGTCGCTCTGCGTGGGAGCGGTGCGCTACCTGCCCAAGACGGGCACCACGCGCAAGCGCAACGGCGTGTGCTCCACCTTCATGGCCGACCGCCTGCAGCCGGGGGACAAAGTGAAGGTCTTTGTGCACAGCAACAAGAATTTCCGCCTGCCCGAGGACGGCAGCACCCCCATCATCATGGTGGGTCCCGGCACGGGCATCGCGCCCTTCCGCGCCTTCATGCAGCAGCGCGTGCACGACGGCGCCACGGGCGGCATGTGGTTCTTCTTCGGCAATCCCTACAAGGCCACGGACGGCTGCTACGAGGACGAGCTGCAAGCGCTGGTGGAGGCGGGCAAGCTCAAGCTCTCCGTGGCCTGGAGCCGCGACCAGGAGTACAAGATTTACGTGCAGCACCTCATGACGCAGGCCGCCGCCGAAATCTGGCAGTGGCTGGAGCAGGGCGCGGCCTTCTACATGTGCGGCGATGCCAACCGCATGGCCAAGGATGTGGAAGCGGCGCTGCTGAGCATCATCGCCGAACAGGGAGGCAAGACGCCCGAGGAAGCCGCCGCCTACCTGGCCGCGATGAAAGCCGCCAAGCGCTACCAGAAGGACGTATACTGATACCGTGCGTCCGCACCCGTTTCGGGGGAAGCGGGGCAACCGCTTCCCCCTTTTCCCTACCCCATGAGTGCCGACTCCCTCTACACCCGCATGAGCGAGGCTCCGACCACGAGCTTCGATGTCTCCCTGCGCCCCCCCGCATTCACTGAGTTCTGCGGGCAGGAAAAGGTCAAGGAACGCCTGCTGCTCATGGTACAGGCGGCCAAGCTGCGCGGCGATGTGCTCGACCATGTGCTGCTCAGCGGCCCCCCGGGGCTGGGCAAGACCACCCTGGCCAACATCATCGCCAACGCCGTGGGGCACAAGCTGCACACAACCAGCGGGCCGCAGATTGACAAGGCGGGCGATTTGGCGGGCATCCTGACCAATATCGAGCGCGGCGATGTGCTCTTTATCGACGAAATTCACCGCCTCGCCCCCGCCATTGAAGAGTATCTCTACCCCGCAATGGAGGATTTCCGGCTCGACATCATCATCGACCAAGGCCCCAACGCGCGCTCCATCCGGCTCAACCTGCCAAAATTCACGCTGGTGGGGGCCACCACGCGCGCCGGGATGCTCACGGGACCGCTGCGCTCGCGCTTCGGGCTGGTCAATCGGCTGGACTACTACTCGGTGGAGGAACTCTGCCGCATTTTGCAGCGCTCGGCGGGCATTTTGGACATCGACCTCGCGGCGGAGGGCGCCGTCGCCATCGGGCGGCGCAGCCGCGGCACCCCCCGCGTGGCCAACGCCCTGCTGCGCTGGGTGCGCGATTTCGCGCAGGTGCGCGCTGACGGGCGTATCACCGATGCCGTGGCGCAGGCAGCGCTGGACATGATTGACATCGATGATGACGGGTTGGACGAGATGGACAAGCGCCTGCTGGAGACGATGATTTACAAGTTCAACGGCGGCCCCGTGGGGCTGGGCTCGCTGGCGGTAGCCGTGGGCGAGGACGAATCCACCATCGAGGACGTGCACGAGCCTTTCCTCATCCTGCAGGGCTACATCAAGCGCACGCCGCGCGGGCGCGAGGCGCTCCCCGCCGCCTACGCCAAAATCGGCGCCTCGCCCGCGGGGGCGCAGGGCTCTCTTCCCCTCTGAATCTACACCGCATGCCCCGCTTCCTCCTCTTCCTGCTTCTCCCCCTGCTGCTCGGCGGCTGTGTGCAGCAACAGATGCGCGCACAAGTGCGCCACAGCCGCGTGGTGGTGCTCGACATCGGCCACTGGTACAAGCCCGGCGCGGGCGGCCAAGGAGCGCGCACGCCCGATGCGCGCTACGGAGCGCTGGAGGAGTGCGATTTCTGGTACCGCTACTGCCTGTATACCAAGCGCGTCATCGAGGCAGCGGGCTACGAGGTGCGCATCTGCAACCGCGCCGCCCTGCCGACCGACCCCGCCCTGCGCCGCGCCGCCGAGGCCGCGCAGGTGCACCAGGTGAATAGCCCCGAACCCGGCGCCATCTACCGCAGCAAGCACCACCCCAAACGCATGGCCGTGGGCATGCTCTCCGCCGACTGGGCGCTCGACCAGAACCCCGCCTGCGTCGTCTTCCTGCACCACAACAGCAACAGCGAGCGCTGGCAGGTCTACAACAAGGGCGCCATGTACTGCAACGCCGAGGGCGGTGCGCTCGCCTTTGCCCTGGCGGCCGAGATTGACCGCAGTATCTTCAAAGGCAGCCCGCCCATGGAAAACCACGGGGAGCCCTGCGGGGTCATCCTGCGCAACGACGGGCGGCGCGGCGGCGGCGACTGGCTCAACACCTGCAACGAGAGCTATGTGCCCGCCGTCATCACCGAGGCCGCGTTCCTCTCCAACCCCGAGCATGCGCGCTTTCTGGGCAGTCGGCAGGGCGCCATACGCTACGCCGAGGCCGTGGGGCGCGGCATTGTCAACTATCTCAACGCCCGCTGAGCACTCATGAACAAGACGCAGATTCTCGACGTCCTCGCTGAAGCCGGGGTCAGCCCCAGCAAGGCACTGGGGCAGAATTTCCTGATTGATGAGAATGTGGCCAAGTGGATTGTGGCGCAGCTGGACATTGCGCCCGACGACTGCGTGGTGGAGGTGGGTCCCGGCACCGGGGCGCTCACGGAGCACATCGCGCCCCTCTGCCGCAAGCTCATTCTGGTGGAGTACGATGCGCGACTGGCGGACTACCACCGCCGCCGCTGGGCCGACAGCCCCCATGTATGCGTGCACCACGCGGACGGCGCCGGTTGGGACCCGCGCCCGCTCTTTGCCGAACAGCCCGTGAAGTTCATCGGCAACCTGCCCTACAGCGCGGGCGGGGCTATTCTGCAAAACTTTCTGACGTCTCCCTGCGCGGTGTCGCGCGCGGTGGTGATGCTGCAAAAGGAGTTTATCGACCGCATTCTGGCGCAGCCGGGGGACGAGGCCTTCGGCCTGCTCTCGCTGCGCGTGCAGATGGACTGGGTGCCGCGCGCGCTCAAGACCATCCCGCCGGAGGCTTTTTCGCCCCGCCCAAAGATTGATTCGACGGTCATGCTGCTCAGCCCGCGCAACCCCTTGGAGCTGCCGCCCTATGACCACCGCCTGGCCGATGAGCTCATGCGCCGCTGCTTTGCCCAGCGCCGCAAGCAGATGCACAAGCAGCTGCCTGCCGAGCCGCCCTGGGAGCAGGTGGCGGCGCAAGTGGGCATCGCGCCCCAAGCCCGCCCGGAGGAGCTGGGGCTGGCGCAGTGGGCGGCACTGACCTGCGCCTACGACCCGCACCCGCTGGCGGGGGTGGCGCAGCGGGACGAGGAGCTCTTCGACGTGGTGGATGCGGCGGACAGGGTGCTGCGCCGCGCCACGCGCCGCGAGGTACACGAGGGGGGGCTCATGCACCGCGCCGTGCACATCCTGGTGTTCAACAAGAACCGCGACTGCCTGCTGCAGCAGCGCTCGCTGCTCAAGGACCGCCACCCCGGCGTGTGGGACAGCTCCGCCGCCGGGCATGTAGACGCAGGCGAGGACTACGACAGCGCTGCACGTCGCGAGCTGGAAGAGGAGCTGGGCATCCGCGACACCAAGCTGCTGCGGCTCGGAACCCTGCCACCCAGCGAGCGCACGGGCATGGAGCATGTGGCCGTCTACGCCGCGCTGCACACGGGGCGCGTGTACTACCCTGCGGCGGAAATCAGCGGTGTACTCCCCTTCTCCCCCGAGTTGATTGATGCCTGGCTGGCGCGCCGCCCGCAGGATTTTGCGAACTCCTTTGCCGCCGTGTGGCAGCTGGTGCGTCGCGAGGTGCAGCTCTGAGCGCCGCCCAACGACGAAAACACCCCCGATACCGCAGCGGCATCGGGGGTGTGTCTCCAAGCGGATGTTAGGCTCAGGCCTTGGGGCTCAGGCTGCGCTCCTTGTGCTCCCAGCTCCAGTCCCAGCGGGTCAGGTTGGTGAAGAGCAGCGCCAGCAAATCCTCGCTGGCCTGGATGTCGACCTTGTGCGCCATCTCAATGTGCTGGTGCACGTTGCGCACGGGGATGGACAGGGCACCGCAGACGGAGCCACCCGCGCTGAACTTTTGCAACGCGCCCGCATCCGTACCGCCGGCGCTGAGCAGCTCACGCTGGTAGGGGATGCCGGCTTCCTCGGCCAGCTGCACCATGTAGTCGACCATGCGGCGGTCGGTGATGAGGGTGCCGTCGTAGACCTTGATGGCTGTACCTTTCCCCAGCTCGGTGCATTTATCGTGCGCGCCGCTGCCGGGGGTATCGAAGGCGATGGTGGTGTCCAGCGCAAAGGCGAAGGTGGGGTTCACCGCCAGGGTGGCGGCGTGGGCGCCGCGCAGGCCGACTTCTTCCTGCACGGTGAAGACGGCGTAGAGGTCATAGTCGGGGCGATTGCCGCCGTCGATGATGCTCTTGCAGGCCTGGATGAGCATATAGCAGCCACCGCGGTTGTCGATGCTCTTGACGTTGAGGCAGTCACCCATCTCCACCAAATCGCTCTTGCGGGTGATGGGGTCGCCCACGGTCACCCATTTCTCGACCTCCTCCTTGGGCAGACCGAGGTCGACCACATAATCCGTCACGGCGGGCATCTTGGTGCGCTCCTCGGGGCTCATGACGTGGATGGGTTTCACGCCCATGCAGCCGGGCAGGTCTTTCTTGCCGTGCACGATGACGCGCTGGGCGGTGAGGGTCTTGGCGTCGAAGCCGCCCAGCGGCAGGATGCGGATGAAGCCCTTGTCGTCGATGTGGCGGACGATGAAGCCGATTTCATCCATGTGCGCGGCGCACATGATGCTCTTCTCGGAGCTCTTGCCCTTGATTCGGCAAACCACGTTGCCGATGTTGTCGACGTGCATCTCATCGGCATAGGGCTGCATCTCCTTCATGATGAGCTCGCGGATGCCGTACTCGAAACCGGGCGCGCCGATTGCCTCGCAGAGGTCTTTGAACAGTTGGACGTTCATAACGCCCCCTACTCTACCCCCGCAGCTCTCCCTGCGCAAGAGCAATCCGCAGGGAGAGCCGGGTGAAATGTGTCTGCCGCCCTCCGCGCTCAGCGCGCGCCGCGGGCGATCAGGTAATCGCGGATGGCGGGCAGTTTGGCCTCGTGCAGCGGGGTTTCGCCGTCCTCATCGCGCGCGTTGACATCCGCGCCGTGCTCTGCAAGCGCCATGACGAGGGGCAGGCTGCCGATGTCGCAGGCTTCGTGCAGGGGGGTCTTACCATCCTCATCGCGTACGTTGGGGTTGGCACCCTGCTGCAAGAGGTAGTTGACCACGCCGAGCTGCCCGCAGGCCACGGCGGCCATGAGCGGGGTCTCGCCGTCCTCGCCCACGCGCACGTTGACATCCGTGCCCTGCTGCCCCACCAGCTGCTGCACCACATCGAGCGCCCCGCACACCGAGGCGGTGTAGAGGAAGAAGGCCCGCTGCGACGGGGGAGCGGCTACGGGACTGCTCACCAGCTCGAGCATCGCGGCGTTATCGCCGCGCTGCGCCGCGCGAACAAAGGCTGCCGCCGTGCCCTGCGCGTGCTCGGCCAGGTCCTCC
>CAMACY010000029.1 GCA_945831585.1 uncultured bacterium
CACAAGGTGTTCTGCAACGGCTTTTCGGTGTCGCATTTGATTTTGCAACTTACATCTCGGAAAAATAGTTATTTTTTTGCTTGACCCGACTACAAGCAAACGATATACTGCCCCCGTCTACGGAGGCAGACGTAAAATGGTCTCCAAGGCGCGAAGGCGCCTTATTCATAGGGTAGTTGGGCACCCGGGAGCTTCGGCTCCCGGGTGACTTCCTTTGCGGGGCAGCAAGGGGAGCCTCCGGCGTGCTTTTTTTCGCTTCGGCAATTCTCATGACATATTTTGTCCTTGCCAAGAGCGCGGATCTTTTCTATATTCTGCGCCGATGAGCGTCCCCCCCCACAGCACACCGACCAAGCAGGAGGCTTGGAGCTGGCGACTGTCCTGATTTTTTGGGAAGCCTCACGGCGTGCCCCCGGTGGCGCGCGTTCTTCATTCACACGCATTTTTCTGCTGCCTCGGCTTCCCCGCAAGCCGAGGTTTTTCTTTTTTACCTCCATACTCATCACCATGCAAATACTCGATCAACTGACACGCCCCGGCTATTTCGGCTCCTACGGCGGTCGCTATGTTCCCGAAATTCTCATGCCGCCGCTGACGGAGCTGGAGGCGGCCATCGCCGACATCATGCCGAGCGCTGCGTTCCGCGAGTGCTATGAAGCGCTCCTGCACGATTACTGCGGGCGCGAGACACCCCTCACCCGCTGCGACAATTTGAGCCGCGAGCTGGGCTTTGAGCTCTACCTCAAGCGCGAAGATCTGCTGCACACGGGCGCGCACAAAATCAACAACGCCATCGGTCAGGCGCTCCTGGCCAAGATGATGGGCAAAACCCACGTCATCGCCGAGACCGGGGCGGGGCAGCACGGCGTGGCGACGGCGACCGCCGCGGCCAAGTTCGGGCTGCGCTGCACGGTGTTTATGGGCGCCAAGGACGTGGAGCGCCAGGCGCCCAATGTGCAGCGCATGAAGCTCATGGGCGCCACGGTGGTGCCTGTCCGCAACGGCTCCTGCACCCTCAAGGATGCCATCAACGAGGCGCTGCGCTACTGGATTTCGCACCAGCACGATACACTCTACGTGTTCGGCACGGCGGCGGGGCCCCACCCCTTCCCCACCCTGGTGCGCGAGCTCCAGAAGGTCATCGGCACCGAGGCGCGCCGACAAATGCTCGACAAAACGGGGCAGCTGCCGGACTATGTAGTGGCCGCTGTGGGCGGCGGCTCGAACGCCATCGGCATGCTCTACCCCTTTGTGCCCGAAAGCGCCGTGAAGCTCATCGGCGTGGAGGCGGGCGGCACGGGCGCACCCGGCTGCGAAAACTCCGCCGCCATCAATCTCGGTCGCCCGGGCATTCTGCACGGCGAGTACACCATGCTGTTGCAGGACGGCGACGGGCAGATTCAAGAATCGTCCTCGATTTCCGCAGGCTTGGATTACCCCGGGGTCGGTCCTGAGCATGTGTACCTGCACAGCATCGGTCGCGTGCACTACGGCGTTGCCTACGACCACGAAGCGCTAGAGGCTTTTCAGCGCCTGTCGCGCAGCGAGGGTATTATCCCCGCTTTGGAGAGCAGCCACGCGCTCGCTTGGGTGTTCTCCCACGCCGCCGACATCCCCGCCGGCAGTCGCGTTCTCGTCAACCTCTCCGGGCGCGGCGACAAGGATCTCGCCCATGCCCTGCACTACATCACCCTCGATTGAATGTTCTCTCCGCTATGAAAGAAACCATCCTGAAAGCCCACGCCGAAGGGCGCTACGCCCTCATCCCCTACATCACCGTCGGCTATCCCGAGCCCGCGCGCTTCCGTGAGACCCTGCTGGCCATCGATGCTGCCGGGGCCGACATCATTGAGCTGGGTATCCCCTTCTCCGACCCGGTGGCCGACGGCCCCGTCATCGAAGCCGCCGGGCGGCAGGCGCTGGCCGACGGCGTTACCCTGCGCGGCACCCTGCGCGAGCTGCGCGAACTGCGGGGCAGTCTGCACGCCAAGCTCGTGCTCATGGGCTACGCCAACCCCTTCTTGCAATACGGCCTGGAGCAACTGGCCTCCGATGCGCGCGAGGCGGGGGTATCAGGCTTCATTGTCCCCGACATGCCGCTGGAGGAAACCCCGGAGTTCCGCGCGGCGCTCGACCGCGAGGGGCTAACGCTCATCACCCTGGTGGGTCAAAACACCACGGAGGAGCGCATGCGCCAATATGCCCCCTACACCAAGGAGTATGTGTATGTCGTCTCGATGCTGGGCACCACGGGCAGCCGGAATGACCACGTGGAAACCATCGCCGAGACAATGCGCCGCGCCCGCCGCGCCTTCCCCGGCGTGCCGCTGGCACTGGGTTTCGGCCTGCGCACCCCCGAGCAGCTGGACGCGCTGCCGGAGGATGCCCGCCCCGATGCCGCTATCTTCGGCACCGCCCTGCTGCGCCACATTGCCGAGGGCAAAGCTGTAGCGGATTTCTTCGCCGCGTGGCAGCAGCATTGAGCTCAACACCGAGCCCCCCGTTGCATGCGGTGGGGCTCGGTGCCCTCTCCGCTCCGCAAAATGCGAAGTAGGCTCTAAGTGTTTGCTTGACCTCGAGCACCCACTCTGCTACGATGTGCATGCGTCAAACATGAGCACCGTGGTCGTCGAAGGAGCGGAGAATATCCGAAAACCGGCTTTTTACATTCCCAATCGTCTGAGCATTGCGAGCGGGAGAGAGCTCTACCACCTGCTCGACCGCAAGGTCTGCTTCCACGTCGCGACCCATTTTCCGCCGGCGCCGGACATCATGGCGTACTTGGAGAGCAAGAAGGTTCACATCGAATACTTCGACTTTCGCCACACCACGCCGCGCCGCGTCCGCGAACAGATTTGGGAGCAAATGGAGGCGGGCAACAGCGTCATCTTTCTCCCCGGCACCATTGCCCGCACCAAGAATGCACTGGCGGATCTGCCCTCCCCCTTCCTGCGCGAGCTGGCGCGCCTGCACATCTCACCCATCCCCCTCTTTCTCTCCCGCAACGGCGAGGAGCTCGGGCAGCTCCGCACAGAGGATGAGGAAGCCGAGGAGCACCTCTGCATCCTACCCAAGCTGAAGCCCGGCGTGCTGACCGGCGAGCGCCTTTTCGCCGCTTGGATGGAGAAGAGCGCCGAGCTGTACTCGCGCCACCCCAAGCTCTCCGGCAGCGTAACCACGGCGATGGTGCGCGCCCTCAAGGCCAACACGAGCGTGGCCGTGGCCGACGGGGTGAGCGGCAAGCGCTACTCCGGCCCCATGCTGCTGGGCATGGCCATCACGCTGGCGCGCCACCTGCAGCGCCACCACCTGAAGCGCGTGGGGGTGATTCTCCCCCCGAGTCCGGAGGCCTGTGTCGCCGTACTGGCCGGGCTGCTGGCGGGTGCCACCCCGGTGATGATTAACTACACGGCCTCGCGCAGCACCTTCGAGAGCATCGTGCGCCAGACAGGCATCGAGTGGTTCCTCTCCTCGCAAGCCTTCATGCAGAAGCATGCCGGCTTCTGTTGGCCGGAGGCCGACCGCATCTATCTGGTGGACGAGCTGGTGCACCGCCGCATGCATCGCCACCTGCTCACCGTGAGCGCGCGCGTTTCGCGCATCGTCCCGGCCGAGTTCATCTGCAAGCGCTTCCGCACCGAGGAACGGCGGGGCGATGACGAAGCCGTCCTGCTCTTCACCAGCGGTTCCAGCGGCGAGCCCAAGGGGGTAGCGCTGACGCATCGCATGCTGCTAGCCAACATCTCCCAGCTTTCGGCACGACTCAGCCTGAAAGAGGAGCGCTTTCTCGGCAACCTGCCCGTCTTCCACAGCTTCGGACTCACGGCGCAGCTCTTCCTCCCCCTGCTCAACCGTCAGCCGCTCTTCACCTACCCCAACCCCACGGATGCCCGCAACCTCTGCGAGCTGGTGCGCCGCGAAAAACTCTCCTTCCTCTGCGCCACGCCCACCTTTGCCCGCGCCATGCTGCGCCGCGCCGAGGCCGACACCTTTGCGACCGTGCGCTACTTCATCGTCGGGGCCGAGAAACTGCAGCCCGATTTGGACGCCGAGTTCCGCGAGCGCCACGGCATCCAACTGCTAGAGGCCTACGGGCTCACGGAGACTGCCCCCGTCTGCAGCTTGAATCTGCCCGATGCCCCGCTCATTGAGGGCTGCGATTTCTACATTCCCGGCCATGTACCGGGCAGCATCGGCGCCCTGCTGCCCGGGGTGGCTGTCCGCATCACCGATGTGAACGACGACAGCCGCGAGCTCGCCATCACCCAGCAGGGCATGCTCTGGTTCAAGGGCAGCAATGTGTTCCGCGGCTATCTCAACCGCCCCGATCTGAGCGACAGCGTGCTGCACGACGGTTGGTTCAAGAGCGGCGACATCGGCCAGCTGGATCTCAACGGCTTTATCCGCCTCGGCGGGCGACTCTCACGCTTCTCCAAAATCGGCGGCGAGATGGTGCCGCATGTCGTGGTGGAGGAGGTGCTCACGCGCGTGCTGCACCTGGATGCCTCTTCCGGTGCGCCGCAAATCGCCGTCATGGGCGTGAGCGACGAGCGCAAGGGCGAGGTGCTGGTGCTCGTTTCCACCCTGCCCGAACACCAGCGCTACTCCGCCGAAAAAGACAACCTCAACCGCCTGCAGCAGGCCATGCTCGCCGAGCGCGTGCCCAACCTCTGGGTGCCGCGCCACATTGTCCCCGTCGAGGCCATCCCCGTGCTCGGCACGGGCAAGATGGATCTATGCAACTGCAAAAAATTGGTGGAGGAGACACTCGCGCTGCGCTGCATCTGAGCCGACACGTGCAGAAAACGTCTCTGCATGCCCAAAAAAGGCTTGCGGAGCGGGGGCAGACAAGCTAAAATCGCCCGTCGCTTTCCGCGCGGTGGCATACAGGCGCCCGCTAACCACCGTTTCAGGGCCTCAGAGGAAAGCTCAACACGAAACCCAAACCATATACAATGAGTATTTCTGAACTGGAAGCTCTGATTGATTCCAAGCTTCCGTCTTTCCGCAAGGGTGATATCGTCCCCGGCACCATCCTTGAAATCCGCCCCCAAGTCGTCCTCGTAGACATCGGCTACAAGTCCGAGGGTGTCATCCCCGTCTCCGAGTTTGAGGACGAAGACATCGAGGTGGGCGATTCCGTGGAGGTTCTCATCGAGAGCCTTGAGAATGATGAGGGTCTTGTCGTCCTCTCCAAGGAGAAGGCCGCCCACAAGCAGAACTGGGACAAGATTGTGGCCGTTTACAAGGACGGCGGTCTCGTCAAGGGCAAGGTCAAGAGCGTCGTCAAGGGCGGTCTCATGGTCAACGTGGGTGTCGAGGCCTTCTTGCCCGGCTCGCAGGTGGACATCATCCCCCCGAAGGATCTCAACGAGTTTGTCGGCAAGATTTACGAGTTCAAGATTGTCAAGGTCAACGACGAGCGCAAGAACATCGTGCTCTCCCGCCGCGAGGTCATCGAGGCCGAGCGCAGCGAGCAGCGCCAGCGCTTCCTCGAGACGGTCAACATCGGCGACAAGGTGACGGGCACCGTCAAGAACATCACGGACTTCGGCGCTTTCGTCGACCTCTCCGGCATGGACGGCCTGCTGCACATCACCGACATGAGCTGGGGGCGCGTCAACCACCCCTCCGAGGTGCTGCACATCGGCCAGGAGCTCACCGTGCTCATCCTCGACGTGGATCGCGAGAAGGAGCGCGTCTCCCTCGGTCTCAAGCAGCTCTCCAACAACCCCTGGGCCGACATCGAGCAGAAATACCCCATCGGCTCCCGCGTCAAGGGTCGCGTCACCAAGCTGCTGGCCTACGGCGCCTTCGTGGAGCTGGAGAAGGGCGTGGAGGGTCTCGTGCACGTTTCCGAGCTCTCCTGGACCAAGCGCATCACCCGCCCCAGCGATGTCCTCTCCCTCGATCAGGAAATCGAAGCCGTGGTGCTCAACATCTCCGTGGCCGAGCAGAAGATTTCCCTCGGTATCCGCCAGCTCGACGAGAACCCCTGGGATGCCATCGAGACCCGCTTCCCCGTGGGCACGGTCATCTCCGGTGCCGTGCGCAATCTGACCCCCTACGGCGCCTTCGTGGCGCTGGAGGAAGGCATCGACGGCATGATTCACGTCTCCGACATGAGCTGGACGCGCAAGATCAACCACCCCTCCGAGGTACTCAAGAAGGGCGATGTGGTCGAGGCTCGCGTGCTCAACATCGACAAGGAGAACCAGCGCGTCTCCCTCGGCATCAAGCAGCTTGAGTCCGACCCCTGGGAGTCCATCGACAGCCGCTTCAAGGTGGGCGACCTCGTCTCCGGCACCGTGGCCAAGATTGCCTCCTTCGGCGCCTTTGTCAACCTCGACGGCGACATCGACGGTCTCATCCACATCTCCCAGCTTTCCGAGGAGCACGTGGAGCGCGTCAAGGACGTCATCAAGGTGGGCGATGCCATCAAGGCTCGCGTCATCAAGGTGGACAAGGTCGAGCGCCGCATCGGTCTTTCCATCAAGGCCGTCAACTACGATCCCGAGCAGCTGCGCCGCGAGACGGCCGCCTTCGAGACCGTCCGCGCCGGCGACATGGTGGGTCTGGAGCAGGCCTTCAACCTCGCTGCCCTGCAGTCCGAGGAGTGGTCCCCCTCCGACAAGTAAGACCCCCAAAGTCAACACGTCACGCCCCGCCGCAGGCAACTGCGGCGGGGCGTTTTGTCGCAGCTGCCCCGGCTCGGAGGGGGAGAGAGTGCTGCGGCCACATCGCCCGGCGACAGTTTGCTGCCCCTCTCGCTCACCTGTCGCGCTGCATTCTTGACAAACGCAGCGAGACGCAGTACCTTAACCGCCGACATGAGCACGTTAACACGCGAAACAGTGTTCGGGGTTCCCCTTGTGGCAGCCTCGTTTGAGGAGGCGGTGCCAGCGCTGCTCGCACACTCTCCCCGCAGCCCCATCCTCATCGCTCATGCCGATGTGCATGTCCTCACCCGTATTCTACACGATGCCGACTATGGGCGCGGCATGCAGCACTTTGATTATATCTGCCCGGACGGCATGCCGCTGGTGTGGATTCTGCGCCGCAAGGGGGCACGGCAGGCGCAACGCCTGTACGGCTCGGCCATGATGGAGCAGATGTGGCAGCAGGGCCGCGCATGCGGACTGCGCCACTTCCTGCTCGGCAGCACGGAGAGCACCTGCGCCCTCCTGCGGGAGCGCCTCACTGCCCGTTTTCCGGGCGTCGCCATCGCCGGGCACTACTGCCCGCCCATGCCCCCCTGGCCCGAGGGGGAGGACGCGCGCATGCTCGCCGCACTGCGCGACAGCGGGGCGAACTGCGTGTGGGTGGGGCTGGGCTGCCCGCGTCAGGAGCGCTGGCTGTTCACGCACCGGGGCGAACTGCCCCCGGCGCTGTATTTCGGCGTGGGAGCGGCCTTCGACTTCCATGCGGGGAGGGTGCGCCAAGCACCCGAGTGGATGCGCAACCACGGGCTCGAATGGCTCTACCGCATTCTCCGCGAGCCGCGCCGCCTGCTGCGCCGCTACCTGGTACACAACTCCCGCTTCCTGTGGTACTGCCTGACGCGGCGCTTCTGACGCGCGCGCCCGCGCCTCTCTTTTCGCGGACGATGGCGCATTATCGCCTTGCATTGCGGGGCAAAAGGCCTATAATGCCCGCCGACGCCTAAATGCCATGAGCGAGACTCTTGCCGAAAAAGCCTTGTTGTACCACGAGCAACCCCGCCCGGGCAAGCTCGAGGTGTTGCCCTGCAAATCCTGTTTTTCGATTGACGACCTGACGGTGGCCTACTCCCCGGGAGTGGCGGTGCCCTGTCTGGAAATTGCAGCCGACAACTCCCAAGCCGCGCGCTACACCAACCGCAACAATCTGGTGGGCGTCATCAGCAACGGCACGGCTGTGCTGGGGCTGGGCAACATCGGCGCGCATGCCGCCAAGCCCGTGATGGAGGGCAAGGGGCTGCTCTTCAAGATTTACGCCGATGTCGATGTCTTTGACATTGAGCTCGACATCAAGAAGCCGGAGACGCTCATCGAGGTCATCAAGACGATGGAGCCCACCTTCGGCGCCATCAATCTGGAGGACATCAAGGCGCCGGAATGCTTCATCGTGGAGCAACGCCTGCGCGAGGAGATGAACATCCCCGTGTTCCACGACGACCAGCACGGCACGGCCGTCATCTCGGGTGCAGCGCTGCTCAACGGCGCGCACCTGACGGGGCGCCTGCTGCAGGACATGCGCTGCGTGGTCTCGGGCGCGGGGGCGGCGGGCATTGCCTGCGCCAAGTTCTACATGGCGCTCGGCGTGCGCCGCGAAAACATCTTCATGTTCGACTCCAAGGGGCTCATCCACACGGGGCGCTTGGATCTGCACCCCACCAAGGCCATGTTCGCCCAGAGCGAGGACTGCACCATGGAGGTAGCACTGCAGGGGGCGGATATTTTCCTGGGGCTGTCCAAGAAGGGAATTCTCAAGCCCGAGATGGTCAAGAGCATGGCTCCCAACCCCATCATCTTCGCCTGCGCCAACCCCGACCCGGAAATCACCTACGAAGAAGCCAAGGCCGCCCGCCCCGACTGCATCATGGGCAGCGGGCGCAGCGACTGGCCCAACCAGGTCAACAATGTGAGCTGCTTCCCCTACATGTTCCGCGCCGCGCTGGACATGCACGCCACCTGCATCAACGAGGCCATGAAGATTGCTGCGGCTCGCGCGCTGGCCGATCTGGCTCGCCAACCCGTCCCGCAGGAGGTGGTGGAGGCCAATGGCGGCGTTCCGCTGAGCTTCGGGCACGACTATGTGATTCCCAAGCCCTTTGACCCGCGCATGATTGAATATCTCTGCCCCGCCATCGCCCAGGCCGCCGTCATCTCCGGCGTGGCGCAACGCCCCCTGCCCGACGCCGCCGCCTACACCGCTGAGCTCAAGGCGCGCGTGGCCAAGGTGCGCGAACGCACCCACGCACTGGTGGACAGCTACCGGGGCTGAAGGCGCGTAAGCTCCTCATCTATTCGCACCGCATGGCGACTTCTGCCCGCCATGCGGTGTTGTGCTGACGGGCTTTGCCCTTGCATTCTTCGGGCGCTTTTGCTACCTTGCGCCGCGTATGGCTACTGACAAGAACATCACGATGACCACGAGCAAGGGGGATATTCACCTGACGGTGTTTGCCTCCAAGACGCCCATGACGGCGGCCAGCTTCCTCAACCTCGCCAAGCGGGGCTACTACGACGGGCTGACCTTCCATCGCGTGATTGCCGATTTCATGATTCAGGGCGGCGACCCCACGGGCACGGGTTGCGGCGGCCCCGGCTATCAGTTTGACGACGAATGCCGCCCCGACCTGCGCTTCAGCAAGCCCGGTCTGCTGGCCATGGCCAATGCCGGGCGCACCTGGACCGGCCAGGGCACCAACGGCTCGCAGTTCTTCATCACCCATGTGCCGACCGACTGGCTCAACGGCAAGCACACCATTTTCGGCGAGGTGCAGGGCGAGGCCGACCAGCAAGTCGTCAACGCCATTCGCCAGGGCGACACCATCGTCTCCATCACCATCCACGACGATTGCAGCGACCTCTTTGCCGAGCAGGCGCGCAACATCGAGCGCTGGAACAGCAAGCTCTGAGACATTTGTCCGCCGCATGGAATTCGCTGTCCGCGACCTGCACATCGAGTTCGGAGCGCGCGTCTTGTTCGACGCGCTCTCCTTTGTCGTGGAGCGCGGCGAGCGCATTGCCTTTGCCGGGCAGAACGGCGCGGGCAAATCCACGCTGATGAAGTGCATCGTGGGGGTCATGGAACCCGATCGGGGCGAAATTCTACTACCCAAGCACACCAAGGTCGGCTATCTGCCCCAGGACGGCATCCACATCGCCGGCACAGCGCTGCTGGAGGAGCTCCTGAGCAGCGCGGGTCAACTCACGGAGTTGCAGGCCAAGGTCGACGAGCTCTCCGCCGAGCTGCAGCGGCTCGCCCCCGAGAGCAGCGACTACCGCGACACGCTCGATGAAATCGGGCGGCTGGAGCTCATCCTGCACGACCGCGATGCCGCTGCCCTGCGCCCGCGCGCCGAATCGATCCTGCGCGGTCTCGGCTTTGCCGAGGCGGATTTTACGCGCGACTGCGGCGAGTTTTCCGGCGGCTGGCAAATGCGCATTGCGCTGGCCAAGCTCCTGCTGCAAGAGCCCGAGGTGCTGCTGCTGGACGAGCCGACCAACCACCTCGACCTGCAAAGCCAGCGCTGGCTGGAGCAAAGCCTCCGGAGCTACCGCGGCGCCATCTGCATCATCAGCCACGACATCGCCCTGCTCGACAATCTTGTCTCGCGCACCATCGCCTTCCACCACGGGCGAGCCGAGGAATACGCCGGCAACTTCTCCTTCTACCTGCGCGAAAGCAAAGCGCGCAGGGAGGCGCTGCTGCGCCGAGCCAAGGCTCAGCAACGCGAGATTGCCAAGACGCAGGAGTTCATCGACCGCTTCCGCGCCAAGGCCACCAAAGCCACCCAGGTGCAAAGCCGCATCAAGCAGCTGGAAAAGGTCGAGCTCATCGAGGTGGAAGATGAGGATGCCGTGATGAATTTCCACTTCCCACCCCCGCCCCCCGGCGGGCATGTGGTGGTGCAGCTCGACAAGGCGAGCAAAGCCTACGGCTCCATCGTGCTGCTGCGCGACTACGATTTCATGGTCAGCAAGGGCGATCGCATCGCCATCGTGGGGGTTAACGGCAGCGGCAAATCCACCTTCACCCGCCTGATCTCCGGCACCGAACCGCCCGACAGCGGCGAGCTGAGCTTCGGCAGCCACACCGAGGTCGCCTTCTTCTCCCAGACCCACGCCGATGTGCTGGACGATGAGCAAACGGTGCTGGAATGCGTGGAGGCGGCCGCCGGGCGCGAGACCCGCCCGCTGGTGCGCAACATCCTGGGTTGCTTTCTCTTCCGGGGGGATGATGTGTTTAAGAAAATCGGCGTTCTCTCCGGCGGTGAGCGCTCGCGCGTCGCGCTGGTCTGCATGCTGCTCAAACCCGCGAACTTCCTCATCATGGACGAGCCGACCAACCACCTCGACTTCCAAAGTCAGGAGGTCTTGCAGCGTGCGCTGGCCGAGTATCCCGGTTCCTACTGCATCGTTTCACACAATCGCCAATTCCTCGACCCCATCGTCAACAAGGTGCTGGAGTTCCGCCCGGGGCAGCCGCCGCGCCTCTTCTACGGCAACGTCTCGCAGTACATCGACAGCATCGAAGCCGAGGAGCGCCGCAACAACGCTGCCGCACCGACAGCCGCCGCCGGCACGCCGCAGGAGGGCAACCGCCGCGAAGCACGCCGCGCCCGCGCCCAAGCGCGCGAATGGCGCGCCAAAATCATCCGCCCGCTGGAGCGTGAGCTGGAGCAGGTCGAGAGTGATATTGCCGCCCGCGACGCCGAGAAAGAAACCATCACGGCCGAACTGAGCAAGCCCGAAAACATGAGCGACAACCAAAAGCTCATGGAGCTCACCCAACGCTATCGCCAACTCGAAGCCGAGAGCGAGGCGCTCTACACACGCTGGGAGGAGCTTTCGCTCGACATTGAGCGCAAAACCGCCGAATGGGAGCGAGAAAACAGCGGAGAAAACGACTAATTGCGTCATAACAGCGCCATCGTGCTTGCAATCATTGCGTCAATGCGCTATATATGTCGCACCTTTTCTGTTAGCCACTTGACAGAAAGTGTAATGGGTGGGCTATACCCACCGGATTCCATTCTTCTCTACCATGTCGACCCCCAAGAAGAGCTCAACGTCCCCTGCCCCTGCCAAGAAAGCCACCGAAACCAAGGCTGAAAAGAAAACGACCAAAAAGCCCAAAACTCCCCCGACAACAGCCGGGGAAACGACGGAAAAGAAGCCCTCCGCAGCGGTCGTGAAAGCTCCCGGCAAGACAGCGGCGACCAAAGCATCTGCTCCCGCACCGAAAAAAAGCAGCACCAAGCCGAAAAAAGCATCGACAGGCGCCACCGAACCCTCCCCGCAAGAGTCCCCGGTGCAGCAGGCAGCCATTGATCTCGCCGTCGACAGCGACCAAGAGACCAAAAAACGTCGCCGCCCTTCGTTCAACGTACGCGTGACCAACCAGCAGCTCTCGGAGTTCTTCCAAGAGGACAACACCCTCAAAACGGCCTTCAAGGCTCTCCTGGTCATCGCGAAAAAGAACAACGGCTATGTCACCGACGAGGATATCGCCAACTCCCTGCCGCCCGACATGACGGAGGACGAGGATCAGAACCGCCTCTTCGAGCATCTGCATGAAATCGGCGTCGAAGTTCGCGATGAGGCATTCTCACCGACCCCGCTCAGCAGCCTGGAGCTCAAGGCGGGAGGGGGCAACATCGTCAACACCCCCGAAGTGCAGGAGAAAATCAAGGAGCTGGTGCGCCTGGCGCAGGAGCACGGCTACCTGACCTACGATGACATCAACGATGTCCTGCCCCACGATGTCATCGACCCGGCGGATCACGAGGAAATCATGGAGCGTCTGCGCGGAATGCAGTTCGACATCATCGATGCTTCCGATGTCGATTCCTACAGCGACCGTCAGCGCATGACAGACACGGGCGAGGAGGACGAGGCCGAAAAGCTGGAGGCCAAGATGGATATTTTGGACGATCCCGTCCGCATGTACCTCAAGCAAATGGGCTTGAAGGATCTGCTCTCGCGCCAGAAAGAGGTGGAAATCTCCCGCCGCATCGACCAAGCCGAGGAGCACCTGCAAAAGAGCCTGCACCGCTTCGGCGTGGTAGCGGGTTTCTACTGCGACATGGCCGACAAAATCGTCAACAACGATGAACGCTTCGACCGCGTGGTCGTCGATAAAAACATCGATCGCCGCGACAAGTACATCAAGGAGCTCAATCCGCTCATCGGCAAGGTCTTGCACCAGCATGCCATCGTCGCCTCCGCCTACGCACGCCTCAGCCGCGCGACGCGCACCGGCAAGGGGGTGGAGAATGCCCGCAGCGAGTTCGAGTCGCAGCTGCACAATCTGAGCGGCATGTACGGCGGCTTCTCGTTCAAGAACAAGGTGTACGAAGATTTTGTCAAGCGCCTGCGCGAACTACGCCAGCGCATTGTCAAGCTCCTTCGCCAGCGCGAAGCCGACCCCTCCAACACTCGCGGGAACGATGCCCTCCGCGAATACGAGATGGAGCTCTGGATGCCCATTCCGCAATTCCTGGACAATTACAAAATCATGCGCCAGAGCATGAAGGATGCTCAGGATGCCAAGCGCGAAATGATCGAGGCCAACCTGCGCCTGGTCATCTCCATCGCCAAGAAATACACCAACCGCGGTCTGGCCTTCCTCGACCTCATCCAGGAGGGCAACATGGGGCTGATGAAAGCCGTGGAGAAGTTTGAATACCGCCGCGGCTACAAGTTCTCCACCTACGCGACCTGGTGGATCCGCCAAGCCATCACGCGCTCCATTGCGGACCAAGCGCGCACCATCCGCATTCCGGTGCACATGATTGAAACCATCAACAAGCTCATGCGCGTGCAGAAAAAGCTGGTGCAAGACTTCGGTCGCGAACCCACGCCCGAGGAAATCTCCACCGAATGCGGCATGCCGGTGGAGAAAGTGCGCAGCGTGCTCAAGATGGCTCAGCAGCCCATCTCCATGCAGCAACCCGTCGGCGACTCCGACGACACCTCCTTCGGCGATTTTCTGGAGGACAAGAGCGCGGAGAATCCGATGGACGGCGCCTCCTACAACTCCCTGCGCGACAAAATCGGCGATGTACTCAACACGCTCTCGTCGCGCGAGCGCGCCGTCATCGAACAACGCTTCGGCCTGCGCGACGGCAACCCCCGCACCCTCGAAGAGGTGGGGCGCCAATTCAACGTCACCCGTGAGCGCATCCGCCAAATTGAAGCCAAGGCACTGCGCAAGCTGCGCCACCCCACGCGCATCAGCAAAATCAAGGGCTACCTGCCCGATTCCGCCGAGTCCTGAGTGGTCTCGCACCGCGAGATACCCCGAACGGAAGCCCCGCGCCTTGTCCCACGACCGGAGCGGGGCTTGCCTATATTCCTCCTCGCAAGACAGGGCTTGGGCTTGACCTCACCGAGCACATGGGCTAGAATGCGGCAACATCATTTTCCCGCCCGGCACCTCACCACCCCATGCAGCCATGAGATACCTTTACCACCAAGGGGGTCGCAACCACGGCCCCGTGCACTTTGAACAGCTCCGGCAGTTGGCCGAGGCGGGCACCATCGACAACATGACCCCGGTCTTGGCCGAGGGTGCCGCGGCGTGGAGCCGCTGGCTCTTCATCAAGGAGCAGCCCCCCACCGCGCCGAAACCCACCGCGCCCGAGCCAGCCAAGGAGCCCCCAACACCCAAGGCTGCCCCCGCCGCCCCGACCGGCGCGCAACAGGCAGCTCCGGCTCGGCCGAAAGCGCCCACCCCCGCCACCACACCCAAGAAGGCAGTGCCCGCTCCGTCTGCAAAGGCTGAGCCTGTAGCGACGGGGAGCCCCGTCGACCGGACAGCCGCCCCGGCGCCCCTGCCTGCAACGGCTAACCGGCGCGAACAGCTGCTGTCCTATCTTCCCGCCGCCATCGCCGCTCCGGTGCTGGTGCTCGGTCTCTGCGGCACCCTTGTGTGGCAGCTGGAGGTGCACGACCTGCGGGCACAGACCGAGCAGCGCGCTGCCTATGCCCGCCAACAGGCCGAGCGCTGCCCCGAGTTCAACACGCTGCAACAGCAGCTGCAGGAGCAGGAGGCTCAAAAAGTACAACTCACCGAAGCCCTCGCCGCCAACACCGCCAAACTCTCGGCGCTGAAGCAGGAACTCGCCAAGCTGGGCTCCCCCGGCTCCGGCACCGGCGAGATCGATGCCAAAATCGCACAACTTCGCGACAAAATCAAGGAGTTGGACAAGCAAACCGCCGACCTTTCGAAATAACCACCGCCCGCACATGCCATGAACAAAAAGATTCTCATCAACACGGGGACGGCGGTGCTGGCGCTGGGCTCGCTACTCGCCGCCGGGGTGCAGCACCAGCGCGTCTCGCAGGCGCGACACGAGCTGGAGGCCCAGCCCACCCAGGAGGATACCAATCGACAGGTCGAGCGCGTCACCGCTGTGCAAACCGGCCTCCACCAGGCGCAACTCGACGTGGCCGCCCTGCAGCAGAAGTTCAAAAGCACGAAGAAGGATGTTGCCGAGCACGCCTACGCCATCACCAAAAAGCGCGAGCAGTACAACAGCAACGAGAAAAAGCGCAACGCCAAGACCGAAGAGCTAGCCAAAGCCGAGCGCGACCTCAAAGCCGCGCAAAAGCGCTACGATGACGCCGTAGCCGCTAAAGCCAAAGCCGAGGCCGAGAAGAAGGCCGCTGCCGAAAAAGCCGCTGCCGAAGAAGAAGCTCGCCGAAAGGCCGAAGCGGCCAAGAAGGAAAGCACCAGACACAAGCCCAGAACCAGACGCCGCCGCTGATTGATTTCCCTTTACCGAACGCCATGTCCCTCCCCCCTGCCATTGCCATCGACGGGCCCGCAGCCTCGGGCAAATCCACCGTTGCCAAGCTCATTGCCCGCGAGCTCGGCTACACCTTCATCAACACGGGTGCCATGTACCGCGCCGTCACCTGGTGCCTGCTGCAACGCGGCATTGATCCGAGCAACCATGCCGCGGTGGCGGAGGTCTTGCCCGAGCTCCCCCTGTCCTTCGGCAAGGAGGGGAGTGTCTCGACCGTGCTGCACGAGGGGCGCGTGCTGCGCGATGAGCTCACCGCCCCGGAGACCAATGCGAACGTATCGGCCGTGGCCGGCATTCCCGCCGTGCGCGCGCTGCTCGTCGCCAAGCAGCGCGAGTACAACACCCGCGAGGCCGTGGTGATGGAGGGGCGCGACATCGGCACCGTCGTCTTCCCCAACACTCCCTACAAATACTTCGTCACCGCCAGCGAGGAGGTGCGCGCCGCACGCCGCGCGGCCGAGGGCATCACCGACTCCATCGCCGAGCGCGACCGTAAAGACAGCTCGCGCGCCTGCGCCCCCCTCCGCCAGGCCGAGGACGCCCTCCTCGTAGACACCTCCGACATGAGCATCGAGCAGGTCGTCGCCTTCATCGTCCGCGACATCCGCCACAAACTTTCCGACAATTCCTGATCGTTCCGCACCCATGGCCGGCATTCTCTACCACATCGGACACGGCTTTTTCCAAGCCGCACTTCCCGCCTGTTTCGACATCAAGATTCTGGGGCGCGACAAGCTCATTGAGGAAGGCCCCAGCATCGTCGTGGCCAACCACCAGAGTTTCTTGGATCCGCCCCTCATCGGCGGCTACCTGTTCGACACCCCCGTGCGCTTCCTCGCCCGCCACACCCTGTGGACGGATTCCCGACTCCTGCAACTCGTCATGTACATGTCGGAGAGCATCCCCATCAACCAAAGCCGCCCCGACCCTGCCCACCTGCTGGAGTTCATCCGCACCGTGCGCCGCGGCGAGCGCGTTGTCATCTTCCCCGAGGGCGCTCGCACGCCGGACGGCGTCATTCACGATGCCATGCCGGGCATCGGCTTCATCCTCAGCAAGCTCACGGGCGTGCCCGTGCAGCCCGTTCGCATCGACGGAGCCTACGAGTGCCTGCCCATCCACCGCAAGAGCATCGAGCGCCACCCCATCACCCTCACCGTGGGCGATCCCATCCGCATCCCCGATGAGCTGCTCCGCGCCAAGGGGCGCGAGGCGCAGCGCGCTGTCGGCCGCTATGTGATGGATGCGATTCGCGCGCTCCCCACCCGTCCCTGAGCGCCCTGCCATGCTCACGGCTCTGCGGCTGCACCACTTTCGCTGCTACGACACCCTCCGCTGGGAAATCCCGGCAGAGGGTGCCCTGCTGCTCGGTGACAACGCACAGGGCAAAACCAGCCTGCTCGAGGCGCTCTGCCTCGCGCTCAGCCTGCACTCCCCCCGCGCCTCGCGTCTGGAGCGGCTGGCGCAGCACGGCAGCCCGCACTTCGGCCTCGCCCTCGACAGCGATGAAGGCAATCGCCGCCTGCTGTGGCAAAAAGGGCAGAAAATTTCCATGCAGGTCGACGGCGCCGAGCGCCGAGACTACGCGGACTTTCTGCGCGATGCCCACCCCGTCACCTGGCTGGGCAACGGGGATATGGCTCTCGTGAGCGGCAGCGCCGAGCAGCGCCGCGCCTTTCTCAACTTTCTGGGGGCGCAGTGGCACCCCCATTACCGCCAAGCCCTGCAAGCCTACCGCCGGGCACTCCGCGCGCGCAATGCCCTGCTGCGGCACCCGCGCCGCGACCGCGCCGCCCTCGACAGCTACGCCCGCATCCTCGGGCAGCACGGCAGCGTGCTGGTCGCGCTGCGACGCCAGCTGCTGGAGCTCCTGCTGCCCCATGTGCGCCGGCGGCACCACCTCATCAGCGGGCAAGTGGAAGAGGTCGGGCTGCGCTACGCCCCTGCCGTAGAGCACGAACTTACCGAGACCATCTGCGCCGCGACCGCCGATGATGAGCGGCAGGGCTTCACCGGCCCGGGACCGCACCGCGACGATTTCCTGCTGAGCATCAACGGCACCGCTGCCGCCGACTACGCCTCCGAAGGGCAACAGCGCACGCTGGCCATCTCCCTGCTCCTCGCGCAGAACACCCTTCTGCACGACGAGGTCGGCCGCAGTCCCCTGCTGCTCATCGACGACATCTTCGGCGAGCTCGATCCGCCGCGCCGCCGCGCCCTGCTTCGCGAGCTCCCCGCCGACAGCCAGGTCTTCATCACCACTACCCACCTCGGCTGGCTGGGCGACAGCCCCTGCCCCCTGCCCCTCTTCGAGGTCAGCAAGGGCGGCGTCCACCCCCGCTGAGGCGGCACCCCCAAAACACAAAACGCCCTCGTTTCCGCAGAACGAGGGCGCGTGAAAAGGGGATAGCGAAAGCGAATCAACCCAACGTGGGCTTCTTGGCACGGCGCACGGCACCGAAGCGCTTCTGGAACTTGTCGATGCGACCCTCGGTATCCACAAACTGGTTCTTACCCGTGAAGAAGGGGTGAGAATCGGAGGTGATACCGGAGGAAATCACATAGTGCTCCACACCGTCGATGACCTCCGTCTTGGCGGACGTCACCGTAGAGCGGGTGACAAAACGACGCCCCGTCGTGATGTCCACGAACACAACGGGATGATACTTGGGATGAATATCTGCTTTCATAATCGTAGGTGTAGCTGCGTTACCATCGCAGCACGGGCGCGCATTATACATTTTTTCGGACAGGAGTCAAGACATTTTCCGATCATTTTGCCCCGAGCACGGCGGAGGCTGTACTTGACACGGGGCATCTTCTGCGCTAGCATCACGTGTCATGCAGCAACTCATCGAATCCATCGGCAAATATCTCTTGGCGGTCGTCTCGCCGCTGATTCAGAGTCCGCAGACGGCGGAACTGCGCGTGGCGCAGAGCGAGGACGGCAAGATGCTGCGTGTGCGCCTGCTGCTGGATCAGGGCGATGTGGCTCGCGTGATCGGGCGCAACGGCATGACCGCTTCCGCCATCCGATCGCTGGCCAAGGCGGCGGGGGACAAGCACGGCATCAAGGTTGTGGTGCATATCCTCTCCCGCCAGGAGGTCGAAGCCTGAATCCGGCCGTCGCGCGGCTGCGCCATGCAAGCGGGATTGTTCAGCGAGGAGACGCCCCCCGCCGCGCGCGCGGTGCGGGTGCTTCTGGACGGCATGCAGGACCGCGTGTTCGACTACGCGCTGCCGACGGATGCACCGGCCGTGGGGCGCGGTAGCCGCGTGGAGATTCCCCTGCGCGGGCGCACGACCACGGGTACGGTGCTGGGCTTTTCGGAGCCGCCGCCGGGCGTCGCTCTCCGCCCGCTGCGGCGCTGCCTGAGCGAGGAGCCGGAGGTGCCCCCTGCCCTGATGGATCTGGCAGAGTGGGCCGCGCAGTATTACGCCGTACCCGTGGAGCAAATGATTCGCTGCATCGTGCCGGAGCCGGTGCGCCGCGAGCGCCACGAGGAAAAGACACGCAAAATGGTGCGGCTGCTGCAATGGCCGGAAGATGAGGCTCTCAACAAGCTCAACAGCCGAGCACCGAGGCAGGCGGCGGTGCTGCGCTACCTGCACAACAGCCCCGAGGGACGCGAAGCGCTGAGCGATCTGGGCGGCAGCTCGGTGCTGCCCTCCTGCCGAGCGCTGGAGCGCGCGGGCTACGTGAGCATCGAGGAGGAAGCCGTCCGCCGCGACCCGGCGGCGGGAGAAAGCTTTGCCCCCAGCGAGCCGCTGCCTCTCAACGGGGAGCAGGCAGCGGCGCTGGAGCAAATTAACGCTGCGGCGGAGGCTCGCGACAGCCGCCCCCTGCTCCTGCAAGGGGTAACGGGCAGCGGCAAAACCGAGGTATACCTGCAAGCGGCGCAGAAGGTGCTGGAGGCGGGGCGCGGCGTGCTGATTCTCGTGCCGGAAATCTCGCTGACGCCGCAGACGATGGCGCGCTTCAAGAGCCGTTTTGCGGCAACCCCGGGGGCGGTGGCCATCCTGCACAGCGCCATGAGCGACGGCGAGCGCTTCGACGAGTGGCACGCCATCCGCCGTGGGCGCGCCCGCATCGCCATCGGCCCGCGCAGTGCGCTTTTTGCCCCGGTGCAGCGCTTGGGTCTCATCATTGTGGACGAGGAGCACGACTCCTCGTACAAGCAGGAAAACAGCCCGCGCTACCACGGGCGCGATCTGGCCGTGCTGCGCGCCAAGCTGGAGGGGGCGGCCATCGTGCTGGGCAGCGCCACCCCCTCGCTCGAATCCCTGTACAACGTGCAGGCAGGCAAGTACCGCCTGCTGCGCATGGACCACCGCGCCGACGGGCAGCGGCTGCCGATTACGCGGGTGCTGGACATGCGCTCCGAGCCGAAGGACAAGCGCTACCTGGGCATCCTCTCCGAGCGGCTGCGCCAAGGCATCGACGACAGGCTGCACGCGGGGCAGCAGGTCATTCTGCTGCTCAACCGCCGAGGCTTTGCCCGCGCCCTGCAATGCCCGGACTGCGGCTACACCGCCACCTGCGCGCAGTGCTCGCTGCCCATGACCTACCACGCCACGGAAAACCGCCTCATCTGCCATGTGTGCGGCTACCGCGCGGTGGTGCCACGCCAATGCCCCGACTGCAAGGGCGGCGGGATTCTGCTGGAGGGCTGCGGCACGCAGAAAGTGGAGGCGCTGCTGCGGCGCTGTTTCCCCAAGGCGCGCCTGCAGCGCGTGGATGCGGATGTGACCGTGCGCAAGAATGCCCTGCGCGATATTCTGGAAAATTTCCGCGCCCACCGCATCGACATTCTGCTGGGCACGCAGATGATTTCCAAGGGTTTGGATTTTCCGGGGGTGACGCTGGTGGGGGTGCTCAATGCGGATTTGGGGCTCAATGTGCCCGACCCGCGCGCGGCGGAGCGCACCTTCCAGCTGCTCACGCAGGTGGCGGGGCGCGCGGGGCGCGGCGAGCTCGACGGCGAGGTGATGATTCAGACCTACAACCCGCAGGCAGCGGCGATTCAGTTTGCCCGCCGCCACGATACGGACGGCTTTGCGGAAAAGGAGCTGGCGCTGCGGCAGCAGATGTATTTCCCGCCCTACTGCCACATGGCAGTGCTCACCGTGCGCTCGGAGCAGGAGGAGCTGGCGGCCTTCTCTCTGGACACGCTCTACCGCCGCCTGCGCGCCGCACTGCCGCCGCAGGTGCTCATCACCGAGCCCCTGCCCGCCCCCCTGGCCAAGGCCTACGGGCAATTCCGCTACCAGTGCACCCTGCGCAGCAGCTCAGCGCGCGTGCTGGCCGACATCGGCGCGCGCGAAATCGCGGCGCTGGGCGCGGGCGAGGGCATCACCATCACGCTGGACATCGACGCCTATTCTTTCCTATGAGTACCAAATCGGAACAAGCGCTGGACTTCTTCTACCGGGGCTTCAGCTGCGCGCAGTCGGTGCTGGCACCCTTTGCCGCCGAGCTGGGCATGAGCGAGCAGAGCGCCCTGCGGCTCGCCGCCCCCTTCGGCGCGGGTTTGGGGCGCATGCGCGGCACCTGCGGCGCCTTCAGCTCGCTCTGCATGGTGGCGGGGCACTGCTGCGGCAACACGGAGGGCACGGTGGAGGGCAAGGAGCGCATCTACCGCCTGACGCGCGAGCTGGCCGCGCGCTTCACCGCCGCGCACGGCAGCCTGCTCTGCCGCGAGCTGCTGCATCTGGAACCCGGGCAGACCGAACCCGCCGCGCCCGGGGAGCGCAGCCCCGCCTACTACGCGGGGCGCCCCTGCATGCGTTGCATCGCCTGGGCAGCGGCAGAGGCCGAGCAACTGCTGCACCATCCCCCGAGCGAGCCGCCAAGCCCGGAAAGCCCCCTTTCTCAGCCAGGGCGCGTATTTTGACTTGCGTTTCGGCGCAAATCGGGTATGCTGACGGCAGCGGGGCAGCAGCTCCGCCCCTACCGTTATGCCTAGCGACAATCTTCAGCACCTCGAGCAGAACTACATGTGCGACCCCGATGCCGACGGTGGTTTTGTGTACACCACGGCGGAGGCCGCCATCAACTGGATGCAGAAATACTCCCTCTGGCCCATGCCCATGGGGACTTCCTGCTGCGCGATTGAGTACATGGCAGCCTCGTGCTCGCGCTACGACATTTCGCGCTTCGGCGCCGAGGTGAACCGCTACGCCCCGCACCAGGCAGACTTCATGTTCATCTGCGGCACCATCACCTACAAGATGGCCATGCTCGTGCGCCGCATCTGGGATCAGATGCCCGAGCCCAAGTGGTGCATCGCCTGCGGCGCCTGCGCCTGCTCGGGCGGCATGTTCCGCAGCTACTCCGTGCTGCAGGGGGTGGACAAGATTGTGCCGGTCGATGTGTACATCTCCGGCTGTCCTCCCCGCCCGGAGGCGCTGCTGCAAGGGCTGATGACGCTGCAGGAGAAGATTCAGCAGACAAACCACCCGCTCAAGGACTTCTTCAAGACTCACGAACTGCGCAGCGCGCGCAACGCCGCCACGATTCCCGCCGCCGCCATGGGGCTGGAGAGCTGAGCCGCTGCCGCCGAACCGCACATCACGCCGACCATTCCGCGCTGCCACGAACCACTTATTGCTATGCCTACCCCCACGCTTTCCGAACGCCAGGCTGCCGCTGCCGCCAAAATCCGCGCCCGCTACCCGCAGGTGCAGGCGCAGGAGTTCCGCGGCGACAGCTCGCTGACCGTCGCTCCCGAAGATCTGCTGCATGTCATGCACTACGCCAAGGAATCCTGCGGTTTCGACATGCTCGTCTGCGTCTCCGCCGTCGACCACCTGGGCAGCGAGCCGCGCTTCGAGGTCTGCTACACCATCACGCGCGCCGAGTCCGGCGATAACCTGCTGGTGCGCTGCCCCGTGAGCGAGAGCGACGCCACCGTCCCCTCGCTGGTGCCCGTGTGGCGCTCAGCCAACTGGCTGGAGCGCGAGCAGTACGACCTCATGGGCATCCGCTTCGCGGGGCACCCCGACCTGCGCCGCATCATGATGTGGGAGGGCTATCCCTACCACCCCCTGCGCAAGGAGTTCCCCGTGGCGGGCAAGGATTTCGAGCAGGAGGGGCTCGCCTTCACCCAAAAGGCGCCCACGGCAGGCGGTCCCTTCACCACCACGCCCGGCGGCAAGACAGCCGGCGAACGCGAGCCGCGCCCCCGCGCCTGAGCCGACGCGGGTTCTTCCCTATCCTCGGAGGAGCAAGGCGGCCGGCTTTGCTCCTTCGTTTATGCTCTCAAGCCTCATTCGTCTATGTCCTCCCTCTCTCCCGATTCGGATCCCGTCGCCCGCGCCCACGCCTGGGTGGGCGATGCCGTGCTGGCGCTCTATGTTCGCGAGTGGATTCTCTCCTTCAACAACGGAGCTATTGACGGCGCGCTCTTTGTCGAGTTCACGAGCAACAATTTCTTGCGCC
>CAMACY010000030.1 GCA_945831585.1 uncultured bacterium
TATTATTTTCATTCCAACCACATATTACCACAACTCTTGGTGCTTGGCGCACCTCGGTCCGTCATTCACGCGACTTTTTTGACGCAGTGCCCTTAAAACGGTCTTTTCATGACTCACTGTGCATGACACGGCTCCAACGTGTTTGTCCTGCATAGACGGCAACGCGAGCTTTACACCATAGGCGAATCCGTGTAGAATGCACCTATGTCTTCACCACGCAAAGCACCCTCCGGTAAGAAAGCAAAACACGTTGTTCGTCGCTCATCCTCGCACGTAGTCTGGGCAGTCAGCCTACTGTTGTTGGGGGGGCTGGTCGGGGGTGCTTATTACTACTATGATATGCAGCAGCAGGCTGCAGCCGAGCAGGCGCGCCTGCGGGCGGAGGCCAAGCGCCGCGCCGCTGAGCAGCGGGCGCGCGAGGAGGCTGAGCGCGCGGCCGCCGAGCAGGCCGAGCGCGAGCGCTTAGCGGCCGAGGAGCGTGCGCGCCGCGAGGCGGAGGAGCAGGCCGAGCGTGAACGCTTAGCGGCTGAGGAGCGGGCGCGCCGCGAGGCGGAGGAACGCGCCGCGCGCGAGGCAGCGGAGCAGAAGCCCGCCCCGGAGGAGGAGACTGATGAGGAGGAGAAGCCCGAGCCGGAACCGACGCCTGAGGTGGTCAAGGGACCGTATGCCGGACCGCTGGTGCTGGTGGGCACGGCGGCGCTGGATAAGTCGGCCACGGAAGCCTACGAGGCGATGTTGGATCGCGTGCTGAAAGAACACGATTTCAAGGACTTTGCCGCAGCGTTTAAGGGGCATATCGCCGCGGCGGCTCGCGAGCTGGTCAACGGCGATCAGTTCAACTACCAGGGCTTCCGCAGTAGCCCTAGCTTGGTGAGTGCGGTGGATTGGTGCCTTGTCTGCGACACGGCGGATGAGACTATCCTGGCCGATCTGGCCTCGGGGAGCCCGGAGGACGCGCAGAGCGGTCGCGCCTTTTGCGAGTGGCTGCGGCGCGACAAGAGCCGTCCGCTGCACGAGCTGCTGCGCTGGTTCATGTTGCAGGAGGGGCGCCCCGAGAATTTGGGGTACTCGCTCAAGATGTTCTACGAACTCTGGAAGGTCTGCCCGCCGCGCGAGCGCTCGCGCTACCTGAATCTGACCATTGCCTGCGCGCTGGTGCGCCCCGAGCTCGCCAACTCGTCGGGCATGCTGATTGAACCCAAGGAGCCGCTGCTGAGCATGCCCGAGGTGTTTACCTACTTCCGCGAGCAGGACACGCGGCGCAAGCTGCTCACCAACATTCAGAAGATGAGTGTGGAGCGTCTGTTGAATGTGGTGGATGTGCGCCTGACGCGCAGCGAGTTCCAGTGGGTGCATGACAACCTGAAATACAAGCGCAAGAACTGGGGCGAGGCCTACGGCTCCATCCGCTACCGCATGGATCGCGCGGCCAACAATGTGAGCCCCTACAAGACCTACACGTTTGCCGAGCTGCGCAAGGAGGGCGGCGTGTGCCGCGACCAGGCCTACTTTTGTGGCATGACTTCCAAGTGCATGGGCATTCCCTCGATTTACGCCGTGGGCGACGGCGACCGCGGCGGCCATGCGTGGACGGTGTTGCTGGTGGACGACCAAACCTGGGTGCCCATCAACAACTACGGCTACACGACGGGGCGTTTCCTCGGGGTGTGTTCGGGGCGCTCCATGCACGAGAGCGTGTACCTGAACCAAACGCGAGCCGAACGCGCCGACAAGCTGGCGCCTGCGGGCGATGCCATGATTTTCTCCTATGTGCTGGCTCGGGCGGATGCCGTGGCGTCCTCGCGCGGGGTGGCGCGCTACCTGACGGGCGCGTTCCCGACGCTGACGGCCTCGTGGGTCACCCGTCTGGTGGTGCTGGAGACGGATGCGGACAAGCACCCGGTCTCGGTCAAGACCTGGCGCAAGATGGACAACGAGTTGCAACGCGCGGCCTCCAAAAATGCCGAGTTGCTGGATTTGGCGGGCATGATTGAGGACAAGTACCTGTCGGACGGCAAATCCGTGGGGGCTCGAAAGAGCGAGATGGATCGCCGCATGCGCAGCATGAAGCGCAATGTGGGCGATGCCCGCGCGGATTTGGTGGTGTCCACCATCGGTCGCGAGGCCAAGCTGCTGGCGGAGGCTAAGAACTTCCGCGCTCTGGCCACTCTCTACAAGAAGCAACTCAAGGAATACACCGGGCGCGGTGATATTTTCGGCGAGCTGTTGGGGCAGTACATGGGTTGCCTGACAGAGGCCGAAGCCGATGAACGCACCTGGGCAAGTATGGCTAAGGATGTCGAGAAACTCTACGAGAAGAAGGTGCGCTCCGGCGGCGGGGATTATTTCAAGCTGAACAAGGAGTTGCAAATCCAGAAGCAGCTGGCCGACTGTTGGGAACAAGCGGGCAACCTCAAAAAGGCGCAGAAGCTGCGCGAGGATGCCGATACCCGTTTGGAGGCGGCGAAGAGTCAGTACAAGACCGAGGGCTCGGCGGACTAAGCGCGTGTGCTGCGGCACTACGCGCTTGCGCGCCGTGGCTCGCGCTGCTATAATGCGCGCATGAAGCCTTTGACCAAGCTCGGCGAGTACCAGGCCGCAGACGGCAGCCTGTGGGAGTTGTGGGAGCGCGACGGCGTGCTGACCATTCAGCACGATGGTTTGCCCTGTGCCTCGTCTTTCACCTACGGTAGCGAGCAGAGCATGGCCGAGACGGCGCTTTCGCCCATCACGCGGGCGGGGCAACCGCAGGTGATGCTGGCCGGGCTGGGGCTGGGCTTCGGGCTGGCCAAGGCAATGGAGTGCATCAGCCGCGAGAAAGCGCGCTTTATCGTGGCGGAGCCCTTGGAGGCCATTGTGGCCTGGAACCGCGCGTTTTCACCCAACGGTGCTTTGCTGGATGACCCCCGCGTGAGTATCGAGCCTGCCGAGGCGGCGCAGCTTTGCCGCAAGCGCACGGGCTCGCTGCACGCCATCCTGCTGCGCCATGTGCACGCCCGCTGCGAGCTTTCCTTGGGCGATGCCCAGGCCTACTTCAATGCGCTCAAGGGCGGCAGCCTGCTGGCCATCACGCTGGCCAAGCCGGATAAGCGTCTGGAGAGTACGCTGCGCAAGGCGGGCTTCGATGTGAGCAGCTCGCCCGTGCCGGCCTCCGACAAGGGCAAGCAGCTGCGCATGCACACGCTGGTGCTGGCGCGCCGCGGGCGCTTTGTGCCTTTTGCCGAGCGTTAAGGGGGTGCCTGATCGTCCTGACCTGCTGCCGCGATGAGTTCCTGGTTCCGCCGTCCTCGCCCCTCCTTGGATGAATTGGAGGCCATCCGCGCCAGCCGCGCCGATGGGGTGCGGCGAGTGATTTCTGTGGCGGGGGTGATTGTGTTGGTCTTCATCGCCTTCATCGCCTCCCTGTTGGTGCTGACCCCGCTGCTGGAGACGGCGAATTTGCGGCAGGAAAAGGCCGAGGTCGAAGAGCAGCTGCGCCGCGCTCAGCAGGAGGAAGAGGAGGCGCACAACCGCTTCCGCTGGATGGCGGATCCCGAGTATTTTGAGCAGCAGGCGCGCGACCGCGCCAATCAGGCCAAAGCGGACGAGGTGGTGATTCGCCGCCCCTCGCCCGAGGAAGAGCAGGCCATGCAGCGCGCGGCCACAGCGGCGGAGCGCGACCGCGCGGCGGTGGAAAAGAAAGCCGACAAGACGAGCGAGAGTAAGAAAGGCAGCAGCAAGCGTCAGCGCCGCTCGCGCCGCTGATCCTCGAGCCCCGGGCTCAGGTGGCGTTGCAGGAAATCGACCGTCGACACATGGCGCGTGCGGAAGTGCATCGGCCGCTAAGTTTCTCTGCTGTAAAGGGGGACTATTGTTCCGGTTGCTGAAGGGGTGATTGGTGTCACCAAGAAGAATCAGCCGCAGGAGGAAGCCCCCCTGCGGCTGTCGACAAGCGGAATATCGAGAGCTCAGCAGCTCTTCTTGGGCAGGAAGAAGAAGAAGAGCCCGCAGACGACCATGAGCAAGCCGGCGATGCTCAGCGGCACGCCGAGGTTGACATTCATGTCCTTGAGCGCGCCGCCGCCCCAGCTGATGAGCGCCCCCGCCGCCACCGAGGTGAAGTTGAGCAGGCCGTAGCCCGTGGCGGAGAAGCGCTCGTCGATCATCGAGCGCAGCACGGGCATGAGCGTGGCATCCAGCGAGCCCTGCGCCACCCCCTGCATGGAGACGAGCGCCACCGTCAGCGCGAGCCCCAGCGCGATGGGGAAGCCGAGGGCGGGCAGCATGGCGACAATGACGCAGGGCCCGGCCACACAGAAGCAGATGCCCGGCACATAGGCGCGCGCATTGCGGTTGCGCAGGTACCAGCGGTCGGCCACCACGGCAGCCACCAGTACGGCGATGTACTTGGCAATGTTGATCCAGAACGTGGCGGTGGGACCGGCCTGCGATTCGGAGATGCCGAACATGTCTTGCAGCAGGCGCGGATACCAGCCCATAAGGAACCAGTTGGCAAAGCCCGCGCAGGCATACATGACCAGCAGCATGGCCATGGCGCGCCCCGTAAACAGGCTGCGCAGCATCTCGCCGAAGGAGAAATCGCCCGCTGTCGGGGCAGCAGCACTCTCCTTGACCGCGGCTGGCGCCTCGGCACCCTTCGGGTCGCGCAGGAAGAGAATGACAATCAGCGCGTAGAGCACACCGACAAAGCCGAAGGTCTCGAAGGTCAGCCGCCAGCCCAGCTGGCAGGGGTCGCCCGCCATCAGCGCGCCGCAGCCCGCGAGCATCTGCCCGGCGTAGATGCCGCTCATGTGCAGCCCCGTGGCCATGGAGCGCGTGCCGCCACGGTGGTAGTCCGAGATGAGCGCCAGCGCGGCGGGGATGTAGAAGGCCTCGCTGATGCCCATGGCGCCGCGCCACAGAATCAGCTCCTCGTAGCTCTCGGCCTTGCCCGTCATCCAGGTGACGAAGGACCACACAATCAGCGAGCAGAGGATAATGAAGCTGCGGCTGAAGCGGTCGGCCAGGTAGCCGCCCACGGGGCTGAGCGCGGCGTAGATGATGAGGAAGGCGGAGGTGACGGTGCCGAACTGCGCTTGAGTCATGGCAATGCCGCCCTCGCCGGCCGTGATGCTCGTGTTGAGCACGGCGAGCAGCTGGCGGTCAAAGTAGTTGAGCATGACAACAACCCAAAGGACGGCGACGGCAATCCACGCCCATTTGCCGGGTCCTGCAGCGGGCGGATCGCCGTTCGGCGCCTTGTTGCGCAGGCCTCGGCGCAGGGCGATGATAACGCCGAGAACCAGCAGGGCAATCGAGGCCCAGGGCGTGGCATCGGCCAGCGAGGCGATGCCGTGGAGGCAGGAACAAAAAGCCTCTCTGAGGGGTGTCAGGATGGAAGTAAGCATAAGTTAGCGTGTGGGGGGAATGGTGGTTGAAGTAGAGGGTTCGCTCAGGCGGAGCGTGCCGATGACGGGGGTGCGCACGGCGGGGCGTGTTTCGCCGGAGATGGTGTAGACGGTGTTGCCCACGCCCACGGCGGGCGCGGTGGCAATGCCCACGCAGTTGTCGCCGAGGGAGGTCCAAGTACCATCAGCCGGGTCAAAGGCGTAGACGCGCCGGTTCTGCCCCGGGTGCTGCGGCGGCTCCTGCCCCGCCAGCTTGGCGCGGTAGTAGTTGCCGGGATCGCCGCCGATGACGAGCAAGCGACCGCGCCAGACGGGCAGGGGCGAGGCGGGAGCCACCAGCGTTTCGGGCATGGCCGGTGCTTCCGTCCAGGTGTCGGCGTTCGGGTCATAGACCAGCACGCTGTTGAGGTAGCTGCGCTCGGCCTTGCCCGCCGCATCGGGGTGCAGACTGCACCCGCCGACGACATAGATGCGTCCGTCGACGGTGCCCGCCGCCGCCAGCATGCGCCCCTCGCCCGGCATGGGAGCCAGCTCGCGCCATGCGCCCGATTCCCACACGAAGCAGCGCCTGAGCGCCGTGGTGGCATCGGGGCTCTCTTGACCGCCGAAGACGTAGAGCTTGCCGTCCAGCTCGGCAAAGGCCGGGTAGGCCAGGGGGATGGGCAGCGAAGCCTGTGGTGTGATGGTCACACCGCCCGACTCGCAGCGCAGCAAGAGCGTGTCGCGCAGGTGCCCGTCGGCATTGCAGCCGCCCGCCAGCAGCATGCCGCGCTCCGTCGGCGCGTAGGCGGCATAGCCCACGGGGTAGGGCAACTTGCCCAGCGGCAGCGAGGCTCCCAGCGCGGGACTGAACACCTCTACGCTGTCGTAGAATACTTTGGATCCGGTTTGGAAAAAACCGGTGGCGCTGCGTTTGGCATGCGGGAAATTCGCTCCGCCCAGCATCAGCAGCTGCGGCGTGCCGTGCGCGCCGTTCAACGCAACGGCTGCCATGCCCGCGCGCCCCAGGCTGTCTGCGATGCGGGGGCACTGCCCCTCGGTGAGGCTCTCCATCACCGGGGGCGCCGCCTGTACCCCGGTCACCAAGGCGCAGGCAACCGCCAGCTGCGGAAGAATTTTTTGATAGAAGGTGTTCATGAGCAGAAAGGAGGTGGGAGAAGACTCAGCGCAGGCGCAGCCCCCAGACTTGCGGGGAGCGCTTGCCGGGGCGTTGTTCGCCGTTGACGATGACGGCCATCCCGTTCCACAAGGCGCAGGGCAGCACCGCGCGCGCCGCCGCCACCTCGCCGGCCTCGCTCCACGCATCGGCGGCGGGGCTGTAACACAGGCTCGCGTTGTGGAAACCGGGGTGATTGGCCGGGGTGAAGCCGCGCACCGTGGCATCATCGCCGCCCAAGAGGAAGATGCGTCCCGAAAGCACGGGGGCGGGGGTGGGCGCGGCGCCGCAGAAGCGCGGCAGATGCGCCAGGCGCCGCCAGCCGCCCGAGGCGCTGTAGCTCCAAGCTTCCGTCAGCATCTCGCGCTCGGCGCGCCCATTGGCTCCGGGCTTCAGACCGATGCCGCCCAACACGTAGACCGTGTGGCCGATGACGGCCATCTGGTGCAGGAAGCGTCCGCGCGCGGGCAGGGGCTCGCCCTCGCTCCAGCTGTTCGCCTCGGGGTCGTAAATCCACATGCGGTTCTCCGCATCCTGCTCGCCGACGGCCAAACTGCCGCCCTGCACATAGACCTTGCCGCCCATGACCACGGCGGCATGCCCCGTCAGCGTGACGGGCAGCGACGCCAGCGCACGGCAGCTCACCTCTCCCCCTTCGTAACGCAGCAGCCAACAATCAGCCACGGCACCACCCGCGTTGCAGCCACCAATCAGCATGAGTCCCTGCGGCAGCGAGGCCGATGCTCCGTAACCCAGCGGCTTGGGCAGCGGAGCGGCATCCTGCCAGCCGATGCCGCCCGGTTCCATGACGAATACGCGGTCGGTCCAGCGCTTGGCGCCGCCCTCCCACAGCGGTTTTTCAGGGAAATTGGCACCGCCGCATACCAGCAGCGCCCCGTTGCTGACTCCGGCGTACATGCCCGCAAAACCTTCCGCATCGGGTAAATCGGCCAAGCGCTTCCATTCGAGAGAAAAATCATGCCCTTGCATTCTCTCAGTCTACCGCATGCGCGACGCGACGACAAGTTCATTTTGGATGCCGGTATCAAGAAACTCCATTTCATCCCGAGCGCTTGATCCGCGAATGTGATGGATCATGATGTCGAGCTTTGCCATAACGCGCCTGCGCAGCCTCCGGCATCCGGAAGCTGCGCAGGGGTGAAGCCGATTTGGCGGAAGAATCAGTTCGCCACAATGTTGACGAGACGCCCCGGCACCACGATGACCTTGCGCACGGTCTTGCCCGCGGTGAACTCGACCACGCGCGGCGAGGCAAGGGCGGCGGACTCCAGCTCCTCTTTAGCGGCATCGATGGGTACCGTCATGCGGTCGCGCAGTTTGCCGTTCACTTGAATGACAATCTCGCGCGTGTTTTCCACGAGGTATTCCTCCTTGTAGCTCGGCCAGGGCTGCGCGCAGAGCTGCGCCTGCGGCAGCTCGGGGAAAGCGGCGCAGAGGCGGCTGTAGAGCTCCTCGGTGATGTGCGGGGCAAAGGGATTGAGCACATGGAGCAGGGCGGTGTAGTCGCTGAGTGTGACATTCTCCGCTGCCGTCATGGCATTGGTGCACTCCATCATCTTGGAAATGGCGGTGTTGAAGCTCATGGCTTCAATATCCTCCGTCACCTTCTTGATGGTCTTGTGCACTTCCTTGCGCACGGGCGTCACCTTGCCGTCATCGGCAGCGGTGACCTTGCCGGAGAGCTGCCACTCGCCCTGCTGATCCTCGACCATGGCGATACGCCACACGCGGGCGAGGAAGCGGCTGATGCCCTCCACCCCCTTGGTTGCCCAGGGTTTGACTTCCTTCAGGGGACCCATGAACATTTCGTAGAGGCGGATGGAGTCGGCACCATAGGCTCGCACGATGTCATCGGGGTTGACCACATTGCCCCGGCTCTTGGACATCTTCTGCCCGTCTTCGCCGAGAATCAGCCCCTGGTTGACCAGCTTGTTGAAGGGTTCGTTGGTGGACACCAAGCCGTAGTCGTAGAGCACCTTGTGCCAGAATCGGGCATAGAGCAGGTGAAGCACGGCGTGCTCGGTGCCGCCGACGTATAGATCGACGCCGCCGGGGTTGCCGCTGCTGCCCATCCAGTACTCCTCGACCTTCTTGTCGACGAAGGCGCGGTCGTTCTTGGGGTCGAGGTAGCGCAGGTAGTACCAGCAGGAGCCCGCCCATTGGGGCATGGTGTTTGTTTCGCGGGTGTAGCGGTCGGAGTAGTGAATCCAGTCGGTCGCCTTGACCAGCGGACCGCGGGGGTCGCCGCTGGGCTTGAAATCCTCCATCTCCGGCTGCAGCAGGGGTAGCTCGCTCTCCGGGATGGCGTAGTGGTGACCGTCCTCCTTGTCCCAGATGATGGGGAAGGGCTCGCCCCAGTAGCGCTGGCGGCTAAAGAGCCAGTCGCGCAGCTTGTAGTTCACCTTGCCGTGGCCGAAGCCCTTTTCCTCCAGCCAGGCAATCATGCGCTTCTTGGCCTCCGGCACGGAGAGCCCGTTGAGGTGTTCGGAGTTGACCATCGTGCCGTTGTAGCCCACAAAGTCCTTCCAAGGCGTGGCGGGGTCATCGGGTTGTACGACCTGCAGGATGGGCAGTCCGAACTTGGTGGCAAACTCGTAGTCGCGGCTGTCGTGCGCCGGCACGGCCATGACCGCGCCCGTGCCGTAACCGGCCAGCACGTAATCGGTAATCCAGATGGGAATCTCGCGCCCGTTGACGGGGTTGACGGCGTAGGCGCCTGTAAAGACGCCCGTCTTTTCCTTGGCGAGGTCGGTGCGCTCCAAGTCGCTCTTGCCGGCGCAGGCGGCGCGGTAGGCCTCCACGGCCCCGCGCTGCTCGGGCGTGGTGATGGCATCTACCAGCTCGTGCTCGGGCGAGAGCACCATGTAGGTGGCACCGTAGAGGGTGTCGGGGCGGGTGGTGTAGACGGTGATGCGGTGCTCGCCGCAGGGGAAGGTGACCTCTGCCCCCTGGCTCTTGCCGATCCAGTTGCGCTGCAGCAGCTTGATGCTCTCCGGCCAGTCGAGCGGTTCGAGCTCGTCAATCAGGCGCTCGGCATAGGCGGTGATGCGCAGCATCCATTGGCGCAGCTTGCGGCGCTCCACGGTAAAGCCCTTGCTCTTCCACTCCTCGGCCTCCTCGTTGGCCAGCACGGTGCCCATGTCGGGGCTCCAGTTCACCATCCCTTCGGCTACGTAGGCCAGGCGCACCTCGTCAATCTGTTCGCGCGTCCAGCCTTGCGCCTCCAGCTCGCTGACGGGGCGCGCCTTGTTCAGCTCCGTGTTGTAGTAGGAGTTGTACAAGCGCAGGAAAATCCACTGTGTCCAGCGCACGTAGTGCGGGTCGGTGGTGGCGATTTCGCGATCCCAGTCGTAGGAAAAACCCAGCATCTTGAGCTGGCGGCGGAAATTGTCGATGTTGGCGTAGGTGGTGATGCTCGGGTGCTGTCCCGTCTTGATGGCATATTGCTCAGCGGGCAGACCGAAAGAATCCCAGCCCATGGGGTGCAGCACGTTGAAGCCGCGCATGCGCTTGTAGCGACTCACAATGTCCGTCGCCGTGTACCCCTCGGGGTGACCGACGTGCAGCCCCGCGCCGCTGGGGTAGGGGAACATATCGAGAATGTAGCACTTGGGCTTGGATGCATCAAAGCCCGCTTCGCCCGGGTTGGCCACGCGAAAGGTCTTTTCGGCATCCCAGACGGCCTGCCACTTGGGCTCAAAAACATCGAACGGATACGGATTCTTGCGGTCGGACATATCGCGCGCGACTATAGCGCGCCTGCGGCGGAAATGCAAGGCTGATGTGCCGACCATGACACGAGCCTGCATGCTTGGACGAGAGAGAACCCCGCAGCACAGACAGGGAGCGCGTGAAATCTGTCGCATGCCCCCATTGCCGCTTGCCATGCGGCGGGCGCTTTGCTAGAATCGTGCCGTAAGCATGGACCCGCTGGAAGAATTTCGGAGCCGTCGTGCGGCTGATGAGCGCCGCCATCGCGCCAAGGAGAACACCTACCGCCGCGATGCCCACCCCGTGCGGCGTTTTTTTCGGCGGCTCTTCCTGCTGGGGCTGCTGGCAGCCGTGGTGATGGCCGCGCTGGGCTACCTGCTCTTTACGGTGATTACCGCCAAGTATTCCAAGTGGGCCGAGGAGTTTAACCTGGAGGATATTAACAACCTCGACCACCCCTGCATCATCTACGACCGCCATCAGCAGGAAATCGGGCGCATCTACGATGAGAACCGTAGCTATGTGACCATCGACCGCATCTCGCGCAGCATGATAGATGCGCTCGTGGCGCAGGAAGACAAGACCTTCTGGACCCACCACGGCTTTGACCCCATAGGTATTCTGCGCGCGGCCAAGGAGGCTGCGGCGGCTCATGGTAGGGCCAATCAGGGCGCCTCGACCATCACGCAGCAGCTGGCGCGCAATGCCTACGACCTGGAGCGCCGCACGCAGGCGCGCGGCGGTAGCCGCTACGAGCGCAAACTTGTGGAAATTTTCCTGGCGATGCGTATTGAGGACAAGTACGACAAGAGCCAAATCATGGAGTTCTACCTCAACCGCGTCTACTTCGGGCGCGGCTTCTACGGCATCCGCTCGGCCTCGCTGGGCTACTTCGGCAAGGAACCCGCCGACCTGACCGTGCGCGAGGCGGCCAGCATCGCCGCTCTCATCAAGAACCCCGAGAACTACAACCCCATCCGCAACCCCAAGCTCAATCAAACCTGGCGCAACGATGTCATCGACCGCATGGAGCGCGCGGGCTATCTGACGGCGGGCGAGGCGGCGCGTGTGAAGGAGCAGCCGCTGGGGCTCAACCCCAAGCCGCTGCGCCGCAACACCTCCTTTCTCCACTCGATTGTGCAGCAACAGGCGGTGGACATCTTCCGCAACCCCGAGCGCGGGGAGGAAATCGTCAAGAGCCGCGGCATCAAGGTCTACACGACCATCGACAAAGAGATGCAGGAAGCGGCGGAGAACGCGCTTACCAAACGCTTGGGCGAATTGGAGCAGCACGAGGGCTACGCCCATGTGCGCTTTGAGGACAGGGACGACCCCCGCTGCGCCCAGCACCGTTACATCGACGGCGCGGTGTATGCCGTCGACAACAAGACGGGCGGGGTGCTGGTCTACGTGGGTGGGCGCAGCTTCGAGCGCGATAATTTCGACATCATCGATGCGGGACGCCGCCCCCTAGGCACGGCCATGCTGCCCTTCCTTTACATGTCTGCCTTTGACAACGGCTATTCGCCCTGCTCGCGTCTGGTCGACGACGCCATGGACAACCGCCTGGCGGGCATCGGCGGTTCGGAGGGGATTTTGGGCGAATGGGGCATGGAGGTCAACAAGGGGCGCTACCTCGATTCGGTGACGGCGCGTCAGGCGCTGGAGTGGAGCAAAATCGCCGCCTCGGCGCGGCTCGGCATCGCGCTGGGCTCGCACCCGACCAAGGGTGCCAAGGCCTTTGTCGATACGCTGACCAACGTGGGCATCACCCCGCCGCCGCGCAACCCCGCCAGCACCGAGGCCAAGCCGCAGTATTATCCCCGCGTTTATCTAGGCACGGAGCCCGCCTCGCTGCGCGAGGTAACCATGGCCTACACGGTGTTCCCCAACGCGGGGCGCCGCCCCATCGCCCCCTACATCGTCACCAAGGTGACGGACAGCAACGGCAAGATTCTGTGGGAAAATCCCCTGGCCGTCACGCACAACATGGTGGCGAGCACCACCCCCTGCACGGCCTACCGCCTGCACAGCATCATGCGCGAATCGCTGGACAAGGGCTCCGCGCAACGCTTGCGCCCCTACCTGCCCGACGGCTTTAACGGCGCGGTCAAGACCGGCACCAATTATGATTTTGCCGACAACGCGCTCTTTGTCTACAACTCCTCCTTCACCTGCGGCATTTGGTTGGGCTACCTGAACGACCATCAGCCCATTTACCCCGAAGCCTTCGGCGGCGACACCTGCGCGCCCATCATGGGGGCGGTGTTGCAAGCGGCGGGCAAGCGCTATGCGGACGAGCCCCTGCCGCTACCCGAAGGCGTGGAAGAGGTGGAAATCTGCACCACCAGCGGGCAACTGGCGACGAATTTTTGCTTTGAATCGGTGATGCGCAATGGCAAGGCGGGCTATGTGCGCCCCACCTACCGCGAGTACTTCAACAAGGGCGATGTCTCCCTGGGACTCTGCTCGGTGCACGGCGATGGGAGCCCCTCGCTCGTGGACTTTCTCGACATCCACGGCGGGCGCCTGAGCAACACGCGCGTGCTGCCCGTGCTGCCCGTGCTGCCCAAATCCTCGGCGCTGCTCGGCAAGGATCCCTACGAGTGCGACACGACCCTCTCGCCCAAGTACAAGGATGCCGCCGACCTGGGCGATGTCGGCAGCACGGCCGAGGAGGTGAGCGAGAGCGCCGACGACACCCCCGAAGAGACGGGCGAAACCCCGACCGACAGCACCCTGCAACTGACACCGCCCCGCCCCCTGCGCCATCTGCCCCTTGTCCCCCTTCAACTCTGATTGTCCCATGTCTTCCATCGAACAAGCTCTGGCCGCCACGCAGGAAAAAGCCCTGCACATCAACCTCGACAACAGCTTCTACGGCTCCTTTGCCGAAATCGGCGCCGGGCAGGAAACCGCCAACTGGTTCTTCCGCGCGGGTGCTGCGGCGGGCACCGTCGCCAAGACCATCTCGGCCTACGACATGACCGTGAGCGATACCCTGTACGGCTCCGCCAAGCGCTACGTCTCCGAGGAGCGCCTGAAGCAGATGCTCGACTACGAATACAGCCACCTCATCGAGCGCTTGAATGCCAAGCGCGGGGAGAGCACCTGCTTCTTCACTTTTTGCAACACCGTCAAGTGCAAGGGCTACCGCGACAACGGTCCCTGGTTCGCGTGGCTGGGCGTGCGCTTTCAGCTGCGCCCCGGCGCCGAGCCCAGCGATTTGGTGATGCATGTGCGCCTGCTGGTGCCCGATCACGACCTGCAGATGCGCGTGCTGGGCATCCTCGGTGTCAATCTGCTCTATGCGCTTTTTTACAAGCGCGAGCGCATGGAGGAGTTTGTGGAGAGCGTGGGCGAGAATATCGACCGCCACTTCTTTGAAATCGACTTCATGCGCTTCTCGGGCAACGGCTTCGGCATGTTCGACAACCGCATCCTCGCCCTGCAGCTCGTGCGCAGCGGACTTTCCGAGGCAACCCTCTTCTGCCCCGACGGCACGGTGGCGCAACCGGCCGACTTGCTCTACAAGCGCCCCATCGTGCTCATGCGCGGCAGCTTCATGCCGCTGTGCAACATCCATTCGGAGATGATGGAGGCCGTGCGCGCCAAATTCCTGCCCACCCTCAGCCCCGAGCAGCGCGAGCGCGCGGTGGACATCTGCGAGATTTCGCTCAGCAACCTCTTGCGCGGCTCGGAGGTGGATTTGCTCGACTTCATCGACCGCGCCGATGCCCTGGCGGCTCTTGGCAAAATCGTCATGGTCACCAACATCACCCACTTCCACCGCATCTCGCAGTTGCTCAACCAGTTCACGAAGGCGCCCATCGCCATCGCGCTTTCCATCGGCTTGCTCAACGAACTTTTCAAGGACAAGTGGGCCGACGACCTGCCCGGCGGCATTCTGGCCAGCATGGGGCACATCTTCCTCAACGAGACGCGCTTCTACGTCACCCCCTGGATTAACCGCAAGACGGGTGAATTTGTCACCGCCGGTACCTACCGCGCCCCGGACAAGTACCATTACCTCTACCGCCATCTGCGCGAGAGCGGCGACATCATCGAGGTGCCCTACTTCAACCAAAAGCTGCTCCTCTGCACCCCGCGCGACATCATCCGCATGATTCACGAGGGCGATGAGCAGTGGCGCGACTATGTGCCGGAGGCTGCGTACCGCATGGCCGACCACCTGAAAGGAGGCAACGCGTGACGGACGAACGGGCGCAGTTCCCCCTGCTGAGCAGCTCGGTCGGCAAGGCTCCCCTTGTCTACCTGGACAACGCCGCCACGACGCAAAAGCCCCTCTGCGTGTTGGAGGCTCTGGAGCGCTACTACCGCCGTGTCAACGCCAACATCCACCGCGGCGCGCATTACCTGAGCCGCTTGGCCACCGAGCAGCACGAGGCCGCGCGGCAGACGGTCGCCGAGTTCCTGCACGCCGCCTCGCCCCGCGAGATTCTGTTTACCTCCGGCACCACGGCGGGCATCAATCTCGTGGCGCAGGTGCTGACCTCCTCGTTCAAGCCCGGGGACGAGATTCTGACCACGACGGACGCGCACCACTCTAACATCGTGCCCTGGCAGATGCTCTGCGAGCGCACGGGCGCCGTGCTGCGCCCCATTCCTCTGACGCCCGAGCTGCGCCTCGACACGGCAGCCTATGAGCAGATGCTCAACCCGCGCACCCGTCTGGTGGCCATCCCCTGCGTTTCCAACGCGCTGGGCGCGGCGCACCCGGTGCAGCAGATGACGGCCGCCGCCAAGCGCAACCGCCGCGATACGCTGGTGCTGCTTGACGGGGCACAGAGCACCGCCCACCAAGCGGTGGATGTTCAGGCGCTCGGCTGCGATTTCTACGTGTTCTCGGGGCACAAGATTTACGCACCCACGGGGACGGGGGCTCTGTGGGGTCGCGAGGAGCTGCTGGAGCAGCTGCCGCCTTGGCAGGGCGGCGGCGAGATGATTGCCGAAGTCAGCTTTGCCGGCACGACCTACAACAAGCTACCCTTTAAATACGAGGCCGGCACGCCCAACATCGGCGGCAACATCGTGCTGGCGGAGGCGCTGCGCTATGTGCAGCGCGTGGGGCTTGAGCGCATCGCCGCCCGCGAGCAGGCGCTCACCCGCCGCCTCTACGACGGCTTGGCAGCGCTGGACGGTGTGCAGATTCTCGGCGCGCGCGAGGGCAGGGGGGCGCTGGTTTCCATCGTCGTGCCCGGTGTTCACCACTACGATTTGGGCACCCTGCTGGATCACATGGGCATTGCCGTGCGCACGGGGCACCACTGCTGCCAGCCGCTGATGGCGAGCCTGGGTATCACGGGCACCACGCGCTACTCCCTGGCACTCTATAACAACGAGGACGACGTAGAGCGCGCCCTGAGCGCTACCCGCCGCGCGCTGGACATGCTGCGCTGATGCTCTTTCCTCTTCATTCCTGTTATGGCAGACGACGCAACACCCTTCCTCATCACTCAGGCCGAGCTGGCCGCCGCTATCATCAAGCTCAACTCCATGTGCCCCGACGAAGGCATCATCATGACACGTGAGGGGCGCGTGCGCACCGGCAACAGCAGCGATGCGGACTTCCTCTGCATGCTGCTCCCGGCGCCGCAGCTCGCGCGGCAGCTCACGGCGGACGGTCTGTCCTCCTACACCGGCAAGGAGCTCAAAAAATGGGCCGAGTCATACGACCTCGCCCCATTGCAGGCTCTTGCCGACGCCGCGCGCGGGTTGTGACGGAAAAAGCCCGTAGAGGACGAAAAATGAGCGTGACAAATGGGGGCAATGTGCTTTAATAGCGCCGTATGCACTATACCCCGTACACTTTGTACCCTGTCGGCGCGCTGAGCGCCCGCGCTGCCGCCCAACCCCGCGAGGGCGTTCTGCTGCGTGGTGACAATGGCGGGTATGCCTGTTTGCAGGCATGGCCGGAGCTGGGCGACGCTCCGTTGGAGTATGAGCTGGATGCCCTGCGCGAGGGGACCCCCCTGCGTCTGGGCGAGCGTGCTCTCAAGTGTATGGAGCTCGACGGCGCGGCGCGCGCCAAGGGCGTCAGTTTGTTCGAGGGGCTGCGCGTGCCCCGCAGCCACGCTACCCTTACCGTCAGCGCCACCCCCTCGCAGGTGTACTGCCTGCATCAGAAAGGCTTCCGCGTGGGTAAAATCAAGGTGATTCCCAAGATTGCCTCCACAGTGGAGCGCTTGGTCAATCTGGCCGCCATGGTGCCGGACTGGAAGTGGCGCGTGGATTTTAACTGCACCCTCTCGCCCGAGGCGGCGCTGAAGTTCTGGGACACGCTCTCGGATGCCATGAAGGAGCGCATCGATTTCATCGAAGACCCCTGCGCCTACGATGTGAACGTGTGGCAGAAGTTGCAGGATGCCGGCATGCCGCTGGGCTACGACATGCCCGTGGCCGAGGGCAGCAGCATCCCCACGCGCACCAGCAAGCCCATGATGCGCATTGTGAAACCCGCGCATCACCACAGCACCATGGGCATGCCCATCTTCACCAGCTACATGGATCACCCGTTGGGGCAGTGCTGGGCAGCCTACAATGCCGCTCTGTACTACACGGGTAAGCCCGAGAACGAGGTGCCTCTCTGCGGGCTGGTGACGCAGCACGTCTTCAAGCCCAACGCCTTTTCCGAGGAGCTGGGGATGGATGTGACGCCGGAGTTCCGCATTCCCTCCGGTACGGGGCTCGGCTTCGACAAGCTGCTGGCGGCGCTGCCGTGGAAGAAGCTGTGAGAGCGCCGCTCATGGTTGCCTCCATGCCGGAGTTCCTCCGGGCGCTTTGAGATGACCGAGCCGCTGATCAGTGTTATTGTACCGGTGTACAAGGTGGAGCCCTATCTTCGGGCTGCGCTGGACTCGTTGGTGCAGCAGACGCTGACGGATTGGGAGGCCGTCTGTGTGGACGATGGTTCGCCGGATGCTTCGGGAGCTATCCTCGACGAATACGCGCGAGCCGATTCCCGCTTCCGCGTGATTCATCAGGCAAACGGCGGGGTTTCCCGCGCGCGCAACGTGGCTTTGGATGCGGCGCGGGGACGCTATGTGACCATGATGGATCCCGATGATCTTCTGCCCCCTTGTGCTTTGGAGGCTCTCTATCGACCGGTGCGCGAGGATCCGACGATTGAGCTGGTGTTCGGGCGGGTGCTTTGGGTGATGGAAAACGGTTTTTGGCTCGCTCCGGCGCTGAGCAATGCGCCGGAACCCATCGTCGGTCCGGTGACGGATCGTGCTGTAATTGGGCGCGGTGCGAGTGGGTTGAACGTCGGAAAATTGTTTATCCGGCGTTTGTCAGAGAAAGAGCCGATGCGTTTCAGGGAAGAACTGAGTTACGCAGAGGATCATGAGTTTTACCTGAGGCTGTTCATGCGGGCTAAGTGTTTCTATGCACTTGATGACGAGGTGTATCGCTACTATGTGCGTTCGTCCTCGGCCATGGGAGCGTTTGAGGCAGGGCGCTCGGATGAACAGGCGTATATCGATTTTTCCTGCTGCAAGTCGGCGCTGTGTGCCCAAATCCCGGCTCCATGGAGCCGGGAGGAGCAGGTTTCCTATGCTCGGGGCTTAATTTTCTTTTTCTGGCGGGATTGGGCTCGCAGTCTGCGCGGGGCGGCTGCCGGCGCCGTCGTGAAGATGTTCCGAGTGGCGTTCTTGTCACTGCGACGGGGGTTGCAGGAGGCTCATCCCCTGTTGCGTCGTTCCGAGTTTTTTGCGATTGCCCGAGCAGAAGCCGATCGTGTGTTTGCTGCGGTGCCGCGCATGTTCCGAACACCCGGGCGCTATGTGTTTTACCAAGGTCTTCGCGCGATATTGCTACCCCGGCATCCCCGCCGCTGAGTGATTGGGTGCGCGCGGCTCTTCCGCTCGTCGTGCCGAGCGGCATGCTTTTGTGGTGCCATCAAAAAGCCGGATGCTCCCGTGGGGGAACATCCGGCGGCGGAGAAAATGGTGTCAGATCTTAGCTGTAGGCGGATTCGACGCGGGTGGCGACATCCTTGTAGCCGTAGTCCACCTCGTAGATGACCTTGAAGTTTTCGAGGGCTTTTTCCTTGTTGCCCGCCTCGTCGCAGAGCAGGCCAATCATGTAGTGGAGCTCCTTCTTGGTCTCGTCCATGACCTGCAGCTCGTTGTTGGCCTCCTCGAGCTGGCGAATGGCCATGTCGAGCATCTTCTTGGCGTGGTAGCACTTGCCGAGCATGAGCATGGCCTTGATGCGCAGGTTGGGATTGGTGCGGGCACGCTGCAGGGCGGGGATGGCCTCGGAGAAGTGCTCGGCATCGAAGAGCGCCTGCCCGTACTTGAATTGCAGCTGGGCATCGGTGGGATTGGCCTCCACGCGCGCCTTGGCATCGGCTACCACGGCTTCGGCAATCTCCTTCTTGCGGTTGGCCAGGGCGGTCTTGGCTTCCTCGTTGTTCGGGTCGGCGGCCAGCACTTGCTCGTAGTAGGCCAGCTCGGCCTCCATGGCTTTCTCGTGCATCTCCATGGCCTTGTCGTTGATGGAGACATCGGTGCTGCCGCCCAGCTGGAAGGCATAGGCGTAGAAGGAGTAGGCATTGGCGTAGTCTTCCATCTGCTCGTAGCAGGAGGCGATGTCGCGCACGACCTGCAGGTTAGTGTTGTCGGCGGCGTACTGCTCGGAGAGCTGGGCGAGGCGCGCCTCGAGCTCCGCCCCCGTCAAGCCCACCTTGTCTGCGCTTTCGAGCGCGGCGGTGGCGCCGGCGTTTTTCATCTTGGTGCGGAAGTCGCCCTTGCCCTCCCAGTTGCCCTGCTTCATGGACGCGCGGGCGGAGCAGTCCTTCTCGCCGCGCATGGCGATGGGGTCGGTGCGGTCGATGGCCAAGATGCGGCGGTAGGCATCGGCGGCCTGGGCAAACTGCTCGTGCTTGATGTAGTGGTTGGCCAGCATGTGCAGGTGCTTCTTCGGGTTGGGCTGCCCTTGGCAAATGGTTTCCAGAGCGAAAGCGGCCATGTCGTGCAGCCCCAAATCGTTGGCGGCGGCAAAGAGGGTCTCGTTGGCGCTGACGGAGTAGGGATCCTTCTCCAGCTCGTCCTCCACGGCGGCCAGCGTTTCCTCGGGGTTCTTGCGCGAGGTGGTCAGGCGCATGCCACCGAAGAGCGAGCTGCGTTTGCCGGCCTCGGGGGCGGATTTGATTTCGCAGGCGCGCAAGACCTTGCGCCCCTCCAGAAAGCCCGGGGCGCGCTTGATAACGGTGCGGAGGATGCTGACGGCGTACTTATAGTTGCGGGTCTGAACAGCCTGCTGAGCCTTGACCCACAGACCGCGGAGGTCGGCGGGAAGCTCGCGTTCGGTGATGATGGTAATCATGGCAAGTGAGGAAAAGAAAAGCGAACCGTGAAGCGTGCCGCCGGGGTGCGGCGGCGCTCTCTGCTTTCTAGCACATTCCCCCGGAGATTTCAACCTTGTTTTTTGAAAAAAATATGGCAGAATTTGCCCGCAATGCGTGCTGATGCTCTCCTGAGTCGCTATGGCTACTGTTCCCGCCGCGAATGTGCCGCTTGGTTGGCGCAGGGGCGGGTGTTGTTTCGCGGTGAGACCGTGCGGCGCGCCAATGCTCCGGTGGAGCCGACTGAGGTGCTGGTGGACGGCGAGCCTGTCCCCTTCGTCAACGGTCTGTATGTGGCGTTCAACAAGCCTCTTGGCTGCACGTGCAGCCACCGTGAGGCGGGGAAGCTCGTGTACGATTATCTGCCGCCGCAGTGGCTGGCGCGCAAGCCGGGTGTCAACACGGTCGGGCGGCTGGATAAGGAGACGAGCGGCCTGCTGCTGCTGACGGATGACGGCGCCTTCGAGCACGCCATGTGCAGCCCGCGCCGCCATGTGCCCAAGGAATATGCTTTCCGCACGGCGGCCCCGGTGCCCCCGGCGGCAGCGGAGCTCTTCGCGGCGGGAACACTGTTGCTGGAGGGCGAGCGCACGCCCTGCCTGCCGGCGGAGTTGCGCCTGACGGGGGATTGCGAGGGTGTGCTGACCCTGCACGAGGGGCGCTACCACCAGGTGCGCCGCATGCTCGCGGCGGTGGGGGCTCCCGTGGTGGCGCTGGAGCGCTGCGCCATCGGTCCGCTGCGTTTGGAGTCGCTGGGCCTGGCTCCCGGGGAGTGGTGCGCCGTGGATCCGGCGCTGTTGATCGCGAGCAAGGTCTGAAGCATGGGCAAGGACGAGCCGATTGCCGTGGAGGCGGATTTCCGCATTCTCTACGAGGATGAGGAGGTTCTGGCGGTGGATAAGGCAGCCCCCCTGCTGATGCACCCCACCGGGCCGAAGCCGGAGCCGACGCTGTGGCACGGCTTGCGCGAGCTGCTGGCCTATGAGTTGTCGACGGGCGGGCAGCTCTCGCTCATCAACCGCTTGGATCGCGAGACGAGCGGCATTGTGCTGGTGGCTAAGACGGCGGCGGCAGCGCGCGAGCTGGGGCGGGCGATGATGGAGCGCCGCCTGCACAAGGAGTATCTGGCCTTGGTGCGCGGCTGCCCGCCGTGGAGGAGTGCCCTGTGCGCCGAGCCCATCGGCCGCATGGAGGAGGTGGCGCCCACCCGTGTGCACGTGCGGCAGTGCTGCCGCCGCGACGGCAAAGCCTGCCGCACGCATTTTGAATTGCTGCGCCGTTTGCCGCAGCGCGGCCTGTCGCTGCTGCGTTGTGTGCCGGAGACGGGTCGCATGCATCAAATTCGCGTGCATGCGGCGCACCTGGGCTTCCCCCTCGTGGGCGACAAGATTTACGGCGGGCGCGAGCAGGATTATCTGGACTTCATAGCGGGCGGGTGGACGCCGGAGCTGGCGGAGCGGCTGCTGCTGCCCCGCCAGGCGCTGCACGCCGCGCGGCTCTGTTTCCCGCGGGGCGGGCGCATGCTCTGTGTGGAATCGCCCCTGCCGCCCGACATGGCGCGGCTTTTGCGTTGATTTCCGCCGGGCAGGGGGGTAGAATAACCCGCGTTATGAGTAGCGCCAAGAAAGAATTGCTGGAGATTCTCCTCGCCAAGTCCATCAAGACGGGTCATTTTATTCTTGCCTCGGGCAAGGAGAGCGATTTGTACTGCGATTGCCGCGTCACCACGCTCGATGCCAAGGGCGCCAACCTCATCGGCGAGCTGGGCTGGAAGCTCGTGCAGGAGGAGATTCTGCCCCGCTTCCCCGAGGCCTGCGCCATCGGCGGCATGACCATGGGGGCGGATCCCATCGCACTGGCCATCGGCATGTACAGCGCGAGCGCCGAGCAGCCGCTCAAGGTGTTCACCGTGCGCAAGGAGGCCAAGGATCACGGGCGCGGCAAGCGCATCGAGGGCAATTTCGAGGCCGGGCAGCAGATCATTGTGGTCGACGACGTGATTACCACGGGCGGCTCCACCCTCAAGGCGATTGACGCCATCGAGGCCGAGGGCGGCAAGGTGGTGGCGGCGCTGGTGCTGGTCGACCGCGAGGAGGGCGGTCGCGAGGCCATCGAGGGGCGCGGCGTGCCCGTGTTCCCGCTCTTCACCCGCCGCAGCATCTTTGGGGACAAGTAAGCCATGTTGCCGCTGATTGCCGGGATTGAGGGGCTCGCCCTCAGCGAGCGCGAACGCGCCCTTTTTGCGCGCCTGCAGCCCGCCGGGTACATCCTCTTCTCGCGCAATGTGGCAGACGAGGAGCAGCTGCGCGAGCTGACGGACGAGCTGCGCCGCCTGACCGAAGGACCGGACGCGCCCGTGATTGCCGTCGACCAGGAGGGAGGTCGCGTGGTGCGCACGGCGGCGCTGGGGCTGCATCTGCCCTCGGCGGCCGCGCTGGCAGCGGCGGGGGATGCGCACCTGATTCGCCAGGCGGCGCTCTACAACGCGGCGGGGCTGCACTCGCTGGGCATCAACACGGTGCTGGCGCCGGTGCTCGACATCGCGAGCCCGCACGCCAACGCGCTGCCCGGTCGCTGCTGGGGCAGCGATGCGCAGTCCGTGCTCGAGCGGGCAGGGGAGTGGAACCGCACGGTGAGCCGCCGCTGCATCGCCACCTGCGGCAAGCATTTCCCCGGCATGGGGGCGGCGCAGTGCGACCCGCACCTCGATTTGCCCGTGCTCCACGGCGATGTCGAGGCGTTTTTGGCGGAGCCCGCGCTGCCTTTCCTCGCGCTGATGCCCGAGCTGCCCTCGCTCATGGTGGCGCACCTGCTCATCCCCGAGATGGATGCCGAGCTGCCTTCCTCGCTCTCCCCGGCGGTGATTCGCGATTTTCTGCGCCTGCGCTTGGGCTACGAGGGGGTGGTGTTCACGGATGACCTGTGCATGGGCGCCATTGCGGGGCGCTACACTCCCGAGCAGTCGGTGCCGCTGGCGCTGCGCGCGGGCTGCGACCTGCCCCTGCTGTGCCACGGAGCCTGCGAGCATCTGGAGGCGGTGGCAGCGGCGGTGGCGAGCGAGGTTCCCCCGGAGCTGTTGGCCGAGTCGGCCGAGCGCGTGGCGCGCTTCCGCCTGCACCTGCATTCCGAGCGCCCCATGCCCTTCATGGCTTGGCGGGAGTACCTGCAACATGCGGCGGAGTTCTGCGCGCGGGTGCCCGAACCGACGGCGTCCCTGCCGGAATCGGCGGTGCAGCGCTATTGAGCGCCGCCGCTGCCCCGGGGCGGGCAGCGTAGGTCTACCCCCTG
>CAMACY010000031.1 GCA_945831585.1 uncultured bacterium
GCACCAAGCCCCATGTGAACGTGGGCACGATCGGTCACGTTGACCATGGCAAGACTTCCCTTACCGCTGCAATTACCAAGGTTCTTGCAGAGCAGGGCAAGGCTGAATTCAAGGCGTATGATCAAATCGACGGCGCTCCCGAGGAGCGCGAGCGTGGCATCACCATCTCCACGGCTCACGTCGAGTATGAGACCGACAAGCGCCACTACGCTCACGTCGACTGCCCCGGGCACGCCGACTATGTGAAGAACATGATCACGGGTGCTGCCCAGATGGACGGCGCTATCCTCGTGGTTTCCGCCGCTGACGGTCCCATGCCGCAGACTCGCGAGCACATCCTGCTTGCTCGTCAGGTGGGTGTTCCCTACATCGTGGTGTTCATGAACAAGATGGATCTTGCCGATCCCGAGCTTGCTGAGCTTGTGGAGATGGAGATCCGCGAGCTCCTTTCCTCCTACGACTTCCCCGGCGACGATGTGCCGATCATCAAGGGCTCTGCCGTGAAGGCTCTTGAAGGCGATCCCGAGGCCAAGCAGGCCATCCTCGACCTCATGGCTGCGGTTGACGAGTACATCCCCACCCCCGAGCGTCCTGTGGACAAGCCCTTCCTGATGCCCGTGGAGGACGTGTTCTCCATCTCCGGTCGTGGCACTGTGGCGACTGGTCGTATCGAGCGTGGTGTTATCCACAAGATGGAGGAAGTCGAAATCGTGGGTATCAAGCCCACCGTCAAGACCTCCGTCACCGACATCGAGATGTTCCGCAAGCTGCTCGATCAGGGCGAGGCCGGTGATAACGTGGGCGTGCTGCTCCGCGGTATCAAGAAAGAGGATATCGTGCGCGGTCAGGTGATCGCTAAGCCCGGTTCCGTGACCCCCCACACCACCTTCGACGCCGCCGTGTATGTGCTGACGAAGGAGGAAGGCGGTCGCCACACCCCCTTCTTCAACAACTATCGCCCGCAGTTCTACTTCCGCACGACGGACGTGACCGGTACCGTCACCCTGCAGGAAGGCACCGAAATGGTGATGCCCGGCGACAACGTGACCATCGGTGTGGAGCTCATCACCCCCGTCGCTATGGAAGAGGGTATGCGCTTTGCCATCCGTGAAGGCGGTCGCACCGTCGGTGCCGGCAAGGTGGCCAAGATCAAGGCCTAAGCCGCACAAAACTTCAACAAAACACAAGGTTGTCACCTCCCTGCCCGGGAGTGAGACCTCGGCCGACGGGGGGATACCCGAACAAGGGTATCCCCCCCGAGAAGCCCAAAGCAGGTAAGGCCAAAAGGGTACTAGCTCAATCGGTAGAGCAGCGGTCTCCAAAACCGCGTGTTGGGAGTTCGAGTCTCTCGTACCCTGCCAGCCTTTCCTTTTTTTTACCCCAAAAATCCCCGACCAACGCACATGTTCCGCAAGATTTCTCAATACATCTCCGCTGTCAAGGGCGAGCTGAAAAAGTGCTCCTGGCCCTGGGAGAGCAACCCGAAAGTGACCGGGTTCAAAAAATTCCGTGAGTTGCAGGGTTCCACACTTGTTGTGTTAATCGCCATGGTGCTGTTGGGTGCCTACGTGGCGTTCTTTGATTATGTGTTGGCCGCCGTTGTGACCAAGGCCATCCTCATCCTTTCCTGATTGTTTTAACGCAAGCCGTTATGTCCCGTTCCTACGACCGCAAAAACGCCGGCAGCCGTCCTGTTCCCGAGGCGAAAGACCAGTGGTACGTCCTGCACGTGCTCTCCAACAAGGAGCGCCGCTCGGTGGAAAACCTCAACCGACTCTTCAAAGAAGACGAGGAGATGGGCGCCCTCCTGCAGAGCCCTCCGTTGGTGCCCACCGAGAAGGTGGAGGACGTGCGCAACGGCAAGAAATACGTCGTCGAGCGCAAGCTCTACCCCGGCTACGTGTACCTCAACTTTGCGCTGCGCCGTCCCGACGGCACGCTGAACAACGACGCCTGGTACAAGATACAGGCGGTGGACGGCGTCATCAGCTTCGCCTGCGGTCGCAACAAGGAGCCGCTTCCCATGTCCCGCCGCGATGTGCAGGAGCTCATGGCCGAGATTGAACGCCGCAGCGAAAGCGCTCGCCCGAAGGTCACCTACACCGTGGGCGAGGAAGTCGTCGTGCTGGAGGGCGCCTTTGCCGGCGAGCACGGCATTGTCGAGATGGTCGATGCCGAGCGCGGCCGACTGCGCGTAGGGGTCACCATGTTTGGTCGCTCCAATCCGCTGGATCTCGACTACACACAAGTTTCTACCGTGCCGGACGAGGAAAAAGGCAAAGCCTGAAGCTCCCGGCACAGAGCGCTTGAGGGCTGCGGGTCAGGCATCCTGAGCAACGCACCAAGCAGACCGAGCGCATCAACGAAGCATTTGTCGAGGAGGGAGCGTGGTCAAACGCGACTGAGTCGACGCAACACAACAACAAACCATGGCAAAAGAAGTAGTTAAAGTCATCAAGCTGCAGATTCCTGCGGGTGCCGCGAATCCCTCGCCGCCCGTCGGTCCTGCCCTCGGTCAAGCCGGTGTCAACATCATGGGCTTCTGCAAAGAGTTCAACGCTAAGACTCAGAAGCAGGCCGGTGATGTTCTCCCCGTCGTGATCACCGTCTACAAAGACAAATCCTTCGATTTCATCACCAAGCAGCCCCCGGCAGCCATGATGATCAAGAAGGCCGCTAACATCAAGTCCGGCTCCGGCGAGCCCAACAAGAAGAAGGTGGCCAAGATCACCAAGGAAAAGCTGATGGAAATCGTCAACGCCAAGATGCCCGACCTCAACACCAAGGATCCCGAAGCCGCCGCCCGCATCATTGCCGGCCAGGCTCGCCAGATGGGCGTTGAGATTGAAGGCCTCTAAACCCCTTCTGCAGGAGGGAAACCCGAACACAAAACCCGAACGTACTGCTATATGTCCACAAAACGCTCCAAGCGCTACAGCGCGGCGGCCAAGATGGTCGACACGACCAAGGGCTACGCCGTCGAGGAGGCCGTCGAGCTCATGAAGAGCCTGCCCGCCCCCAAGTTTGACCCCACGGTCACTGTCTCGTTCCACCTTACCGTGGATCCCCGCAAATCCGATCAGATGGTTCGCGGATCCGTTGCCCTGCCCCACGGCACCGGCAAGAACGTCCGCGTCATCGTCTTTGCTCAGGGTGAGGCCGCTCAGGCTGCCCTGGACGCCGGTGCCGAAAAAGTCGGTTTGGAAGACCTCATCAAGGAAATCCAAGGCGGCTTCCTCGACTTCGACAGCGCAATCGCCACCCCGGGTGCCATGGCCCAGGTGCGCAAAATTGCCCGAATCCTCGGCCCGCGCGGGCTCATGCCCAACCCCAAGACAGGTACCGTCACCGAAGACACCGCCAAGGCCGTTCGCGAGGTCAAGGCCGGTCGTGTTGACTACAAGGTTGACAAGAACGCCAACATCTCCGCAGCCATCGGCAAGCTGAGCTTCGATGCCGACAAGCTCACCGAGAATGCCCGTGCCTTCATCGCCTCCGTGGTCAAGGCTCGTCCCTCCGGTGCCAAAGGCGCCTACATCGCCTCGGCGACCATTGCCAGCTCGATGAATCCCGGTCTGGAGCTCGCTCAGGCCGAATACTCCAAGCTCTAAACCTGCAACGCCAACACTATCATGAGCCACAACAAAAAAGTGAATGCTGATAAGGGTGTCATCATCGACAACCTTCTGGCTAAGGTCAATGCGTCCCCGTTCCTGTTGGTCATCGACTATACCGGTGTCACCGTTCCCGAGTTCACCGCCCTGCGTGCCGATCTCGCTGCCGCCGGTGCCTCCTGCATGGTCGCCAAGAACACCTTCATGGCCAAGGCCATTGCTCAGGCCGGGCTGCCCGACATCTCCGGGCACCTCGTTGGGCAGACCGCCTATGTCACCGGCAGCAGCGATGTCTGCGCCGCTGCCAAGGTGATCAACACCTTTGCCAAGAAGTCCAAGAAAGCTGCCTACAAGGTCGGTATCCTCGATGGTGCCGAGCTGACGCCCGCCAAGATTCAGGCACTCGGTGATCTGCCCAGCCGCGAGGTGCTCCTCGCCACCCTGTTGGGTACCATCAACGGCGCTGCCTCGGCGCTCGCCCGCGTCATCCAGGCCTATGTGGACAAGGAAAACGGCGGCAGCGAGGAAGCCCCCGCTGCCGAGTAAAAAAAGACCAAAAAAAGACTTGAACAGATGGCGGCGGTGTGGTATCAACCGCTCCGCCGCCTGAAAAAATTAGGCTCTCTGTCGGCTCTCCGGCCGGTGAGAACTGAAATGGGCGGGAAGCCCCCGCCCGCGACAAGAACCAATTACACACACACGATTACAATGGCTGATCTCAATCAAATCGCTGAAGAACTGGGCAAGCTGACCATCCTGGAGGCTGCTGAACTCGTCAAGATGCTCGAAGAGAAGTGGGGAGTTTCCGCCGCTGCTCCCGTTGCTGCCGCCGCTGCGCCCGCCGCCGCTGCCGAGGCCGCTGAGGAGAAGACCGAGTTCAACGTCGAGCTCACCGAGGCCGGTGCCAACAAGATTGCCGTCATTAAGGCTGTTCGTGCCGTCAAGGCCGGGCTGGGTCTTGCTGATGCCAAGAAGCTCGTCGAGAGCGCTCCCGCCGTCATCCTCGAAGGTGCCAACAAGGAAGACGCCGAGAAGGCCAAGGCCGAACTCGAGAAGGCCGGTGCCAAGGTTACCATCAAGTAACTTCATTTTTCCGCGAGTGCAGGGGAGAAATTTCTTCTCCCCTGCTCTTGCGTCTCTTTGTTTTCAGGTGTTTGAGCCGTATCGCCTTAAAACTTAACGCTTAGCGGCTTGTGACGGGGTAAAATATCCCCGTCGACGATAAAATCGACACGGGGATGCCCCGATTCCGCAGCTCCGTGTCGGTTTTATCACACGAAAAACCGACCTGTACCCGGTCAGGGTGCACAACATCATCTCCGCCAACTCCATGTCAAAGCCCACTCAAGAGCGAATCAGTTTCGGCAAGATCAGGGAGGTCATCGAACCGCCTAACTTGATTGAGATCCAAACCAAGTCCTACGAGGAATTCCTCCAGCGTTTCACGGAGCCGGACAAACGGCTCAGGATGGGATTGCAGGCCGTTCTTTCTGAGCACTTCCCCATTGAGAGCTACGATGGGCAAATCAAGCTGGAGTATGACTCCTACGAGATTGCCCCGCCCAAGACCACGGACTTTGCGGCCATCCGCTCCGGCGAAACCTACAGCTCGGCGCTCTATGTGCGCTTCCGCCTGCACTGCGGCGACACCACCACCGAGGAGAACGTTTACATGGGAGAAATCCCCATGATTACGGATCGCGGTACCTTCGTCATCAACGGCGCCGAGCGCGTCATTGTGGCACAGCTGCACCGCTCGCCCGGCCTGTGCTTTGAAAAGGCTCACCACGCCGGCGGCAAAGACATCTTCTCCTTCCGCATCATCCCCGATCGCGGCTCCTGGCTCGAGGTGCAGTTCGACACCAGCGACCTGCTCTACGTCTTCCTCGACCGCCGTCGCCGCCGCCGCAAGTTCCTGGCCACCACCTTCCTGCGCTACCTCGGCTACGAGAGCGACCGCTCCATCGTCGAGCAGTTCTACACCATCCAGACGCTCAAGCTCGCCGAAGTCAGCGGCGATGAGCTCGAGTACCTCGTCCCCTTCGAGGACGTCACCTTCGGCAGCGATGACGGCACCCGCAAAGCCCTCATCATCTCCAAGGCCTACGAGACCCTCAGCTTGGCCACCATCCGCAAGATGCAGGAGCTGGGCATTCATGAAATCGAGGTCATCGACCAGCGCGAAGAGGAAACCCTTGTCAAGACCCTTAAGAAAGATCCCGCCCACGACCGCGAAAGCGCCCTGCGCGAAATCTTCCACAAGTTCCGCCCCGGCGATCCCGCCTCCGTGCAACAGGCTGCGACCGCCCTCGACCGCCTCTTCAAGGATGAGAAGCGCTACGATCTCACCCGCGTCGGTCGCCACAAGATTAACCAAAAGCTCGGGCTGGACGTTTCCGAGGACGTTCGGCTCATCCAGCCCATTGACTTCCTGGCGGCGCTCAAATACCTGTTGCGCCTCAAGCACGGGGAAGGGCAGGTCGACGACATCGACCACCTCGGCAACCGTCGTGTGCGCGCCGTGGGCGAGCTGATCGCTAACCAGTGCCGTGTGGGGCTCGCCCGCACCGAGCGTCTGGTCAAGGAGCGCATGACCCTGTGCGACACCACGCGCAGTGACATCACCCCGAGCAAGCTCATCAACCCCAAAGCACTCAGCGCCGTCGTGCGCGACTTCTTCGGTCGCAGCCAGCTCTCGCAGTTCATGGACCAGATTAACCCCCTGGCCGAACTCACCCACAAGCGCCGCCTCTCCGCCCTCGGACCCGGCGGTCTTAACCGCGACCGCGCCGGCTTCGAGGTGCGCGACGTGCACCCCAGCCACTACGGCCGCATCTGCCCCATCGAGACCCCCGAAGGTCCCAACATCGGCCTCATCAACTCGCTGTGCACCTACGCCAGTATCGACGAATACGGCTTCATCCAGACCCCCTTCCGCAAGGTGCGCAAGGGTGCGGACGGCCGCATGGAAGTCACCGATGAAATCGAGTACCTGACCGCCGACAAGGAGGAATACTTCCTCATCGCCCAGGCCAACAACGAATTGGACGAGGACAACGGACACGGGCACTTCGTCAAGCCTCGCATCACCGCCCGCGAGCGCGGCGAATTCATCGAGGTCGACCCCGCGCGCGTCAGCTACATGGATGTCTCGCCCAAGCAGATTATCTCCATCGCGGCCGGCCTGATTCCCTTCCTGGAGCACGATGACGCCAACCGCGCCCTCATGGGTGCCAACATGCAGCGCCAGGGCGTGCCGCTGATGGTCAACCAAGCCCCGCTCGTCGGCACCGGCATCGAGGCCAAGTGCGCCCGCGACAGTTGCTCCGTCGTCTGCGCCAAGGCGCCCGGCATTGTTGCCTCTGCCACGGCTGAGTACATCGTCACCACGCCGGACGGCAAGCTGCCCGTCTCCCCCAACACCTGGCTGAGCGATCCCGACAGCATCAAGACCAATGCCGACAAGGGCATCTACGTCTACCAGCTGCGGAAATTCATGCGTTCCAACGCCTCCACCTGCATCAACCAGAAGCCCATCGTCTCGCGCGGCGATGTCGTCAAGCCCGGCACCGTGCTGGCAGACGGCCCCTGCACCGACGGCGGCGAACTTGCCCTCGGGCGCAACGTGCTGGTGGCTTATATGTCTTGGTACGGGTACAACTTCGAAGATGCCATCATCATCTCCGAGCGCCTCGTGCAGGAAGACGCCTACACCTCCATCCACATCGAGGAGTTTGAGGAAAAAGCCCGCGACACCAAGCTCGGCCCGGAGGAAATCACCCGCGATATCCCCAACGTCGGCGACGACGCCCTCAAGAACCTCGGCAGCGACGGTGTGGTGCGCATTGGTGCCGAAGTGAAGCCCGGCGACATCCTCGTGGGCAAGATTACCCCCAAGAGCGAGACGGATCTGGCGCCCGAAGAGCGCCTGCTGCGCGCCATCTTCGGCGAGCAAGCCGCCGATGTGAAGGATACCTCCCTGCGCGTGCCGCCTGGCACCACCGGCGTGGTCATGGATGTGCGCATTGTGCGCACCGCAGCCCCCGGAGCCCCCGCCATCGACATGGAGAAGGAGAGCCAGGAGCAGCGCCAAAAGGTCGACATGGAGTACCGCAACGACCGCAAGAAGCTCACTGAGCAGCTGACCGGCAAACTCTCCGACCGCCTGCTGGGCGAGAAGATTCCGCTGGAGGTGACCCTGGCCGGTACCAACGAGACCATCATTCCCGCCAATCGCAAGATTACCAAGTCCCTGCTGCGCAAGCTCGCTGATCATCACGACCAGATCGAGATGAACGAGAGCCCCGTTCGCAACCAAATCTTCGAGATCATCAACATCTATGAACCCCGCTTTGCGGAGTTGGATGAAGAGCGCGACCGCAAGCTCGACCAGATCGAGGCCGGAGCCGAGATGGATCCCGGCGTGGTGACCGAGGTCAAGGTCTACATCGCTACGAAGCGCAAGCTCGGCGTGGGCGACAAGATGGCCGGTCGTCACGGCAACAAGGGCGTTTGCTCCCGCGTGCTCCCCGTGGAGGACATGCCCTACTTGGAGGATGGCACCCCCGTGGACATCATCCTCAACCCTCTGGGCGTGCCCTCGCGCATGAACGTGGGGCAGGTGCTGGAAGCCCACCTCGGCGTGGCGGCCAAGGCGCTCGGCTTCAAGGTGGCCACCCCCGTGTTCGACGGCATCGAGGAAAGCCAGATTTGGGACTACATGAGCCAGGCCAAGAAGGTCGACGGCTTCTCCTGGGTCGGTGACGGCAAGGATGGCACCGTGGCCGGCAAGAGCCGCCTCATCGACGGTCTGACCGGCGAGTACTTCCACTACCCCGTCGTGGTCGGCTACACCTACATGCTCAAACTCAACCACTTGGTTGCCGACAAGGTGCACGCCCGCGCCGTGGGTACCTACTCGCTCGTGACCCAGCAGCCGCTGGGCGGCAAGGCCCAGCACGGTGGTCAGCGCTTCGGCGAAATGGAGGTATGGGCCATGGAAGCCTACGGCGCCGCCTACACCCTGCAGGAGCTCCTCACCGTCAAATCCGACGATGTTCAGGGTCGCACGCGCATCTACGAGAACATCGTCAAGGGCGACAACTCGCTGGAGGCCGGCACCCCCGAATCCTTCAACGTGCTCATCAAGGAAATGCAGGCGCTCTGCCTCAATGTCCGTCCCTCTGAGAAGAAGGATCGCGAGAACGCTCCGCAAAGCACCGACGAACTCTTCGCGCTCTTGGCCGGCGATGGCTTGGAGGACGATGAGCTCGACGACACGGACGATGATTTCGATGCCTTCTCGGACGATGAGACCGGCGACGAGGACTTCTCCGATGGCGAGGAGGACACTGACGACGAGATGTAACCTGTTCACCGCGCTGCCCGGTTGAGCACCGGGCAGCCACCAACCCCTTACCACCATACACCTTTATGTCTTTCATCGACCTTAACAACGAGAAGCCCAAGAACTTTGATCAGGTTTGCATCACCGTGGCGAGCCCCGATGACATCCTGAGCTGGTCCAGCGGCGAGGTTAAGAACCCCGAGACCATCAACTACCGCACCTTCAAACCCGAAAAGGGCGGTTTGTTCTGCGAACGTATCTTCGGCCCCACCCGCGATATGGAGTGCTCCTGCGGTCGCTACAAGCGCGCCAAGAACAAGGGCATGATCTGTGACCGCTGCGGCGTGGAGGTCACCTCCTCCCGCGTGCGCCGTGAGCGCATGGGGCACATCAACCTGGCTGTGCCCGTCACCCACATTTGGTTCTACAAGTGCATGCCCAGCCGCATCGGCCTCATGCTCGACCTCACCGCCCGCGACCTCGAGCGCATCATCTACTACGAGGACTACATCGTCATCGATCCCAAAGAGGTCAACGGCATCGAGCGCGGCATGATTCTCACCGAAGAGGCCTACGACGAGCTCCAGGAAGACTACGGCGATGACGCCCCCGAGGCCGGCATGGGTGCCGCCGCCATCAAGCGCCTGCTGGAAACCATCGACCTGGACGCCCTCATCGACCAACTGCGCCAGGAGATGGAGAAAACCAACTCCAAGCAGAACAAGCGCAAAATCGCCAAGCGCCTGCAGCTGGCGCAGGGCTTCAAGAGCAGCGGCTGCCATCCCGAGTGGATGGTGCTCACCGTGCTGCCCGTCATCCCGCCCGACCTGCGCCCCCTCGTCCCGCTGCCCGGCGGTCGCTTCGCCACCAGCGACCTCAACGACCTCTACCGCCGCGTCATCAACCGCAACAATCGCCTGCGCGAGCTCTCTGCGCTACAGACACCGGAAGTCATCAAGCGCAACGAAATGCGCATGCTGCAGGAGGCTGTGGACGCCCTCTTTGACAACGGTCGCCACGGTCGCCACGTCACCGGCGCGAGCAATCGCCCCCTCAAGTCCCTCTCGGACATGCTCAAGGGCAAGAGCGGCCGTTTCCGCCAGAACCTGCTCGGCAAGCGTGTGGACTACTCGGGACGTTCCGTGATTGTCATCGGCCCCAACCTGCGGATGAACCAGTGCGGTCTGCCCAAGAAGATGGCGCTGAGCCTCTTCGAGCCCTTCATCATCCACCGCCTCAAGGAGCTGGGCTATGTGCACACCGTGCGCTCGGCCAAGAAGATGATCGACCGCAAGGAGTCCATCGTCTGGGATATTTTGGAGGAAGTCACCAAGGGGCACCCCGTGTTCCTCAACCGTGCCCCAACGCTGCACCGCCTCTCCATCCAAGCCTTCGAGCCTGTACTCATCGAAGGCTCGGCCATCCGCCTGCACCCCCTCGTCTGCACCGGCTACAACGCCGACTTCGACGGCGACCAGATGGCCGTGCACGTCCCGCTGAGCGTCGAGGCTCAGCTGGAAGCCCGACTCATGATGCTGGCGCCCAACAACATCTTCTCCCCCGCCTCCGGCAAGCCCATCTGCACCCCCTCGCAGGATATTATTCTGGGCTCTTACTACCTGACGCATACCCGCGCCAAGGAGGTGAAGGAGAAGCAGGACAACCAGCATCTGCTGCCCCTCTTCGAGTCCATCTCCGAAGTGGAGTTTGCCATTGCCGCCCGCAAAATCGGCTACCACGAGTGGATCCGCCTCAAGAATCCCGACTACGGCAAGACGGGAGCCGCCTTTGAGCGCATGGCCTTCAATCAGGAGAACGTCGACAAGAAAACCATCGTCACCACCGCCGGTCGCGTGCGCTTCAACGAGATTTGGCCCAATGAAATGGGCTACATCAACCGCAACATCGGCAAGAAGCAGATGGGCGAGCTTATCTGGCGCTGCTACCAAATCTGCGGTCAGAAAAAGACCGTGGAAACCCTCGACGCCCTCAAGGCGCTGGGGTACAAGGAAGCCACGCGCTCGGGTTGCTCCATCGGTATCGTCGATATGGTGGTGCCCGAGGGCAAGAACAAGATGATTGCCGATGCCTACGACGAGGTGGCCAAGGTGACCGAGCAGTACGAGGAAGGCCTTATCACCAACGGCGAGCGCTACGAAAAGGTGGTGAACATCTGGTCCTCCACCACGGACGCCATCCAGAAGGAGCTCTACACCAAGCTGGAGTACAACAGCGGCTCCGCCGTCGCCAGCCCGCTCTTCATGATGGTCGACTCCGGCGCCCGCGGTAACAAAGCGCAGATTAAGCAGCTCTCCGGCATGCGCGGCCTCATGGCCAAGCCCAGCGGCGAAATCATCGAGCGCCCCATCACCTCCAACTTCCGCGAGGGTCTGTCCGTGCTCGAATACTTCATCTCCACCCACGGCGCCCGCAAGGGCTTGGCCGATACCGCTTTGAAGACGGCCGACTCGGGTTACATGACCCGCAAGCTCGTCGACGTGGCGCAGGATGTCATCGTGCGCGATGAAGACTGTGGCACGCAGAACGGCATCACCATGACGGCCATTTACGATGGTGAGGACGAAATTGCCTCGCTGGCCACCCGCATCTACGGGCGCGTCACCTGCGACGACATCATCGACCCCACCACCAAGGAAGTCATCGTCCCGCGCAACGAAATCATCACCGACGAAGCGGCCAAACGCATCGAAAAAGTCGGCATCGAGAAGGTGCGCGTGCGCTCCATCCTCACCTGCGAGCTCTCCAAGGGCTGCTGCGCCAAGTGCTACGGGCTCAACCTCGCCACGGGCAAGAGCGTCAAGGTGGGCGAGGCCGTCGGCATCATCGCCGCCCAGTCCATCGGCGAGCCCGGTACCCAGCTGACCATGCGTACCTTCCACGTGGGCGGCACGGCCACGGCAGCGGCCAATCGACCCGAGTACGTGGCCAAATCCGCCGGTCATCTGGTCTACGACGAGGATCTGCGCGGTCGCTGCGTCGAGGACGAGAACGGCGACACCATCGTGCTCTGCAAGAACGGCAGCGTGAAGATCTACGATGCCGAGGGCAAGGAGCTTGAGTCCTACCAGCTCATCATGGGCGCGGCGCTGCACATCAAAGACGGCGCACAGGTCGAGCCCGGCACCGTCATCGCTGAGTGGGATCCCTTCGCCATTCCCGTCATCGCCGAGGCCGGCGGTACGGTCGAGTTCCAGGATGTCACCGAGGGTATCACCTGCCGTACGGAAAGCGGGCACAACGAGAGCGGGCGCGGCCAGGTCGTCATCATCGACCACCGTCAGGACCTCGCCCCGCGCGTCATCATCCACACCGGTAAGGGCGCCAAGGACAAGGCTCTGGTCTACGCCATTCCTACGGGTGCCTATCTCGCCGTGAGCGACGGGCAGAAAATCTCTGCCGGTACGACCCTCGCCAAGACTCCGCGCAAGGTGCAAAAGACCAACGATATTACCGGCGGTCTGCCCCGTGTGGCCGAGCTCTTTGAAGCCCGCCGCCCGAAGGACACCTGCGTGCTGGCCGAGAAGGATGGCATTGTCGCCATCGACGATGCCATGATTCGCGGCAAGAAGGTGGTCACCATCTACCGCGATGTCGAGGCCAAGGAAGCCGCCGCCAAGCGCGGTCGCCGCAGCGCCAAGCCCGAGGAGGAAGATCTGGGCACCAAACACCTCGTGCCCATGGATCGCCACATCATCGTGCACGACGGCGACTATGTGCATGCCGGTGAACCGCTCTCCGACGGCTCCGAAGCCTCCGATGAAATTCTGCGCATCTGCGGCAAGGAAGCCCTGCAGGAGCACCTCGTCAACAAGGTGCAGCAGGTCTACCGCGTGCAGGGCGTGGAAATCAACGACAAGCACGTGGAAATCATCGTCTCGCAGATGCTCCGCAAGGTGCGTGTGCTCGACCCGGGCGACACCGGCTTGCTCTGGAACGACGAGGTCGACCGCACCACGCTGGCGCGCATCAACCGCGAAACCGTGGCGCAGAACGGTCGCCCCGCCGACTCCGAACCCATCCTGCTGGGCATTACCAAGGCCTCGCTTAAGACCGACTCCTTCATCTCGGCCGCATCCTTCCAGGATACGACCCGTGTGCTGACCGAGGCCTCGACGCTGGGTAAGGTCGACATGCTGGAGGGCTTTAAGGAGAACGTGATTCTCGGGCATCTGATTCCCGCCGGCACAGGCTTCGACAAGTACCGCAACATTGTGGTCGAGCCCGCCCCCGGTGCGACGCCCATTCCCCGCGCCACCTACGACACGGATGAGGAGATGATCGTGTCCGAGGATGCCATCTCCGTGGGCTCTGAGGACTGATTGAGCCCCTAGCACCTACCGACCACCGCCTCCTTTCGGGGAGCGCGGTGGTCTTTTTGCACAAAAGTCTGTCAAAATTTCATTTTTGGGCTTGCTTGTCCGTTTTAGAGCTGCTAGAATGCCCGAGCAGCTTCGGCTGAACCAAAGCCGATGTCCGGATCGTCTAGGGGTTAGGACTCAGGATTTTCATTCCTGCAACACGGGTTCGATTCCCGTTCCGGATGCTTCCTTGTCAAGGGGAACCCGCCTACCAGGCGGGTTCTTTTTTTACCCTGATACCCGTTGCCGCTCGAATTGCCACCATGCCATTTTGTCCTCCCATCCCGCGCCCCGATCCGCACGAGCTGCGCCGCCTGCTCGCGCTCATGCTCCCGCTCTACATCGGCAACCTCATGCAAATGGGCATGGGCGTCATCGACACCATCGTGGCCGGGCATGCCGGGGCAGGGGAGCTGGCCGGGGTAGCGCTGGCCTGTGCCCTCGTCGCCCCCGTGCTCTGCTCCGTCGGCGCCGTCATCTCGATGGTCGCGCCGATGATTTCGCGGCTGCGCGGTGCCGGTTGTGCGGGGAAGGTGGGCTACCTGCTGTTGCAGGCCAAGTGGCTGGCGCTGGGGCTCACGCTGCTCGAATGTGCGGTGCTGGCCGCAGGGCATTTCCTTTGGCCGCTGGTGACGGAGGACGCAGCGCTGCGCGCTACCGCCGATGCCTACATCGGCTTCTTCCTGCTCGGCGTGCCCGGCAATTTGCTCCTGCGCGTCGCGCTGGCCTACTTCGAGGGCAGCGGGCGCACGCGCCCCGGCATGCTCTTTTCCCTCATGGGCTTGCTGCTCAACATTCCGCTGAATATCATCCTGGTTTTCGGCTGCGGACCCATCCCCGCCCTCGGCGGCGCTGGCTGCGGGCTGGCCACCGCCATGATCTACTGGTGCATGGCGCTCGGCGCCCTCGGGCTCATGCGACTCTCGCCGGGCAGTCGGGAGCAGCTGCGCACCATGCTCACCATGCGCCGCCCTGACCTGCGACTCATGGGGCGCATCCTGCGTCTCGGAGCCCCCGTCGCCTTTGCCACCCTGAGCGAGGTCGGCTTCTTCTGCGTCATCACCATGATTATCGCCCCGCTCGGTGAGCGCGTCGTGGCCGCCAACCAAGTCTCCATCAGCATCTCCTCGCTCATCTTCATGTATCCCCTGAGCCTGGGCTGGGCCGTGGCGATTCGCGCCGGCTACCACATCGGCGCCGAGAATGCGTGCGCCTTCCGCCGCATGGTACGCACCGCGCTGCCCCTGCTCGCGGGCGGGGTGCTCTTCTTCATGCTCGGCACGTTGATGGGGCGCGACAGCCTGATTGCCCTCTACACCCAAGACCCGGAGGTGCACGCCACCGCGCGCGTGCTGCTGCTGCTCTGCGCTCTCTATCAAATCCCCGATGGCATCCAGAGCTTCCTCAACGGGCTCTTGCGCGGCTGCCAGGACACCAAGGCCATCAGCCGCGCCACCATCATCGGCTATTGGGGCGTCGGCTTCCCGCTCGCCTGCGTCCTCATCCGCACCGATTGGGTCGTTCCCGCCATGGGCGCGGCCGGCGCCTGGGTGAGCTTTATCGTCTCCCTCAGCCTGGTGGCGCTGCTGCTGGGGCTGCGCTACCGCCGAACCGCTCGGCGGCTCTTTCCCGAGGAGAAAAACGCAAAAAACAGGGCGTGTGAGCCAAAAAGCAGACATTTTGCTTGACGCTCGGGTGAGAAGCGTGTAGACTAGCCGCCCCGCACTACAGGTGTAGTGTGGTGTCAACACGTCAACTAACACACACACGATGAAGACCCACGTGAAGAAAGGTGATGATGTCGTCATCATTGCCGGCAAGAACAAGGGCAAGCGTGGTGTCGTTCTCTCCGTGAACGCAGCCAAGCAGACCGTGACGGTGGAAGGTGCCCGCCTCCTCAAGAAGGCCACCAAGCCCACCGAGAGCGATCCCGACGGCGGCATCAAGGAAATCAACGGCGCCATCCACATCTCGAATGTGAAGAAAGTGGGCTGAAGCCGCAAGGCAGACACCCCGCGCTTAAGCCGAACCAACAACAAGATACACAAGAGCTGACCCGCTAATACCATGAGCACACCAACACTGCTTACATACTACAAGGAGAAGGTCGTACCGGCCCTCCGGGCGAAGCATCAGTATGCCAACGTGCACCAGGTTCCCCGTCTGGAAAAGATTGTGGTGACCACCTGCATGGGCAAGGCTCCCGACCGCAAACAGGCCGTGGAAGACGCCGTGGCAGAAATCGCCAAAATCACCGGCCAGAAGCCGGCCGCCACCTACGCCCGCAAGAGCGTGGCTAACTTCAAACTCCGCGAGGGCGAAATCCTCGGCGCGCGCGTGACGCTGCGCTCCGATCGCATGTGGGAGTTCCTCGATCGCTTCATCAACATCACGGCGCCGAACATCCGCGACTTCCGTGGTCTGCCCACCAAGTCCTTTGACGGGCGCGGCAACTACGCCATCGGTATCCCCGACCAGTCGATCTTCCCCGAGATTGAGCTCGATCAGATTAAGCGCAATATCGGTTTCGACATCATCTTCGTGACCACCGCTCCGACGGACGAAGAGGGACGCGACCTGCTTGCCGAGCTGGGTATTCCCTTCCGCAAGCCCAATAAGAAAGCTGAAGAAAACGCCTAACCCCTTTTTACGACAATGGCAGTATTAAGTGATCCCATTGCTGACTTCCTCACCCGCGTGAAGAACGCCGGCAACGCTCGCAACGAGTCGTTCACCGCCCCCTACTCCGGCATCAAGGCCGAAATTGCCCGTATTCTCGCCGAAGAAGGCTACATCTGGTCCTGCGACATCGTGGGCGAGGGCAAGGACAAGGCTATCAAGGTGAAAGTCAAGTACACCCCCGAGGGTAAGCCCATCGTGACGGATGTCAAGCGTTGCTCCAAGCCCGGCCGCCGTCATTATGTCCATTCGGACGAGATCCCCACGGTCATGAATGGTCTGGGTATCTCCATCGTTTCGACCTCCCGCGGCCTCATGACGGGCGCCAAAGCCCGCAAGGCTCAGATCGGCGGCGAGCTCATCGCACTCATCTGGTAACCCACAACCCCGGAAGAACATTATGTCTCGAGTAGGTAAGAAAGTTATCACCATCCCCGCCGGCGTCACCGTCAGCATCAGCGACAGCAAAGTCACCGTCAAGGGTGGCAAGGGCGAGCTGAGCTGGACGCTCCCCGAGGGTATCAGCGCCGCCGTTGAGGGCGAGCACCTCACCGTCAGCCGCGCCGATGATTCCCGCAAACTGCGCTCCCTGCACGGCACCAACCGCTCCCTCCTCGCCAACATGGTTGAGGGCGTTTCCAAGGGCTTCACCAAGAGCCTGGAAATCGTGGGCGTGGGCTTCAAGGCCGCTGTCAAGGGCAAGGCGCTCGACATCAACGTCGGCAAGTCGCACCCCATCCTGCACCCCATCCCCGAGGGGCTGACCGTCACCGTGACGGACAACACCAAGGTTAAGGTCGAGGGTATCGACAAGCAGCTCGTCGGTCAGTTCTCGGCCGAAGTGCGCGGCTACTATCCCCCCGAGCCTTACAAGGGCAAAGGCATCCACTATGTGGGTGAGCACATCCGCCGCAAGGAAGGCAAGAGCGTCGGTAAGTAATCACGGCAAACCAAGTTTATACGACAATGAGTACTATCAATCGCAAAGCCATCCGTTCCCGCGTGCATGTGCGTATCCGCAAGAAGCTCTCCGGTACGCCTGAGCGCCCGCGCCTGGCTGTCCACTTCTCCAACCAGCACGTCTATGCCCAGGTGATCGACGACACCAAGGGCTGCACGCTTACCTCCGCCTGCACCAAGCAGCTGGGGCTTCAGGCCGCCAACAAGGAGACGGCCGCCAAGGTCGGCGCTTTGATTGCCGAGCGCGCTCTGGCTGCCGGCATCACGGAGGTCGTTTTTGACCGCGGCGGTTTCCTCTACACGGGCAAGGTCAAGTCTCTGGCCGATGCCGCCCGCGATGCCGGTCTCAAGTTCTAACACGAAAGGTCACAAACAATGAACACTGAAGAAACGAAAGCTCCGGAAACCGAAGCCGCTCCCGCTGCCGCTCCGCAGGGTCGCGCTCCCCGCGCTCCCCGTCGCGATGCCGGTCGCAACGGTCGCGGTCCCCGCCGCGATGGTGGCCGCCGTGGTGAGACCCCCGTCGAAGAGGGTCCCCAGCTCATGGAGAAAGTCGTCTACGTCAACCGCTGCGCCAAGGTGGTGAAGGGCGGGCGCCGCTTCTCCTTCTCCGCGCTCATCGTCGTGGGCGACCAGAAGGGCAAGGTCGGCTACGGCTTCGGCAAGGCCAACGAGGTCTCCGACGCCATCCGCAAGGGAACCGACGCGGCCAAGCGCGCCATGAAGAAGGTCGTGGTGGTCAATGAGACCATCCCCCACGAGGTCTACAGCGAGTTCGGCGGTGCCAAGATCGTCCTCAAGCCCGCCGCCTCCGGTACGGGGCTTGTGGCGAGCGCCAAGGTGCGTGCCGTCCTCGAGGCGGCCGGTGTCAACAACGTCATCGCCAAGTCCCTGGGCTCCTCCAACGCGGCCAACGTCGTCAAAGCCGTCATGCAGGCCATGCTCGGCATGCGCACGGCCGATCAGATTCTCGCCGCCCGCGGCAAGAAGAAGAAGGAAGCCGCTCAGCTCTGAACCGAGTAACCCCCAACGATTTCATCAACCATGTTGACTCTCGAAACACTCGCTCCCAATCCCGGTGCCAAGCACCGCAAGAAGCGCCTCGGCTGCGGCGAAAGCTCCGGCCTCGGCAAGACCTGCGGCAAGGGCAACAAGGGTCAGAAAGCCCGTAGCGGCGGCTCCATCCGCCCCGGCTTTGAAGGCGGCCAGATGCCCCTGCATCGCCGTCTGCCCAAGAAGGGCTTCAACAACGCCCGCTTCCGCAGCAACATCGCCATCGTCAACCTCAACCAGCTGGAGGCCTTCTTCGAGGCCGGGGCTGCGGTGGGCGAGGCCGAGCTGCGCGCGACCGGGCTTGTCAAGGGCGCTGTTGACGGCATCAAGCTGCTGGGCAACGGCAACCTCTCCAAGGCTCTCAACGTCACCGTCGACTACGCCAGCGCCTCCGTCGCGACGAAGATCGAGGCGGCGGGCGGCACCCTCACGGTGCTCTCCAAGTGAGCCTCCGCGGCATGAGCCGCGTTTCCGATACACCTCACAGAGCCGGGCAGCGCAGCGCTGCCCGGCGGCTGTGTGGAGAGCAGGGCGGGACAAAGCGCCCCTCTCCGAACGCCCCTAGGCGGGGCGGGCTTTGCTAAGGAGCCGATACGCCGCGCTGCACATCCTCTTTTACCGCATTCCCCCTAACCACAGAAAACGATGATTTCTGCCTTTGCCAACACCATGAAGGTTCCCGAGCTGCGGAGCCGCATCCTCTTCACCCTCGCCATGATTGTCATCGTGCGCTTGGGGGTGCACCTGCCGCTGCCCGGTGTCGATGTACAAACCCTCACCGACTACATGGCCCAGGCAACGAAGGACGGTGACAGCCCCCTGGGAGCCCTCGGCGCCATCCTCACCATTTTCTCCGGCGGCGGTCTGCAACAGTGCGGCATCTTTGCGCTGGGCATCATGCCCTACATCTCGGCCTCCATTATGACGCAGCTCATGGGCGCTGTGCTGCCCAGCTGGCAAAAGATGCTGCGCGAGGAAGGCGGGCGCCAGAAGATGACCAAGTACACCCGCATGCTCGCCATCGCCATCGCCATCATCCAGGGCTACCTGCTCACGCAGACCCTGCGCAACCCTGCCAGCATCGGGCTGGACTGCGGCGATTTGGTGATGAATCCCGGCATCATCTTCACCCTGACCACCATCTTCATCATCGTCACCGGCACCATGTTCCTCATGTGGATTGGTGACCAAATCACCGAGCGCGGCGTCGGCAACGGCATCTCCCTCATCATCTCCGTCAACATCATCCACGCGCTTCCCGGTGCCTTCTCCGTGGCGTGGAAAACCTGCGTCATGCGCGGCACCGAAATCAACCCCCTCGGCTCGCTCGGTATGGTCGCCCTCATCCTCTTCATGATCCTCGTGGTGGCGCTCGTCGTCACCGTCAGCGTGGCGCAGCGCCGCATCCCCGTGCAGTACGCCAAGCGTGTGGTCGGCCACGGCAAGATGACGCAGGGCGGCACGCAGTACCTGCCCCTCAAGCTCAACTACTCCGGCGTGATGCCCGTCATCTTCGCCACCGCCATCATGGCGCTGCCGCAGATGCTGGTCTCGCAGATTTTCTCGCAGGACAGCTGGGTGCACGGCTTTGTCTCCACCTGGCTCTCGCCCAACGATGTGTACTACTACATCCTCTCGGCGGTCATGATTTACTTCTTCTCCTACTTCTGGGTGGCCACCATGTTCCAGCCCCAGCAGATTTCCGAGGACCTCAAGCGCAGCGGTGGCTATATTCCCGGCGTGCGCCCCGGTCCCCCCACCGCCGCATTCCTCGACCAGACCATGAGCCGCCTCACCTTCGCGGGCTCCCTCTTCCTCACCCTCATCTACTTCCTGCCCAGTCTGCTCTCCGTGTGGGGCGGTCTGCCTATGCTCGTCACCCAGTTCTTCGGCGGCACCTCGCTGCTCATCCTCGTGGGCGTGCTGCTGGACATGATGCGCCAAATCGAAGCTACGCTCTTGCAGCGCAACTACGACGGCTTCATGAAGAAGGGGCGTATTCGCGGCAAGTATGCCCACCTGCAAGGCACCGGACAGGCGGCCGAGGGCAAGGGTCTCGTCGTGCTGTGGGTGATCATCGCCCTCTTCATCCTCGCCGGAGCCATCGTGCTGGCCGGCTGAGCACGAAGCCTCCGAAATGTTCCGCAGAACCCCGGCCTTGGCCGGGGTTCTTGCGTTTCAAGGACTTGGGTCGCTCTTGACGCCTCGGGTGCAAGGTGGTAGAATCTCCCCCGTCATGAATCATCGGCTCCGTTTCCTCGCGATTGGTCTATCTCTGCTTGCGCTCAACTCCTGCATCACTGCGGCGGTCACGGCTGCGGCCGGCACAGCCGGCAGTGTGGGAGGCGTCGGCAGCGCCCTGAGTGTCGGCAAGCTGCTGAGCAGCGACGCGGCTCCCGAGAGCATGGATGGGCACAGCCTCAAGCTGAGCGGCACGAGCTGCAAGCGCCTCGATTTCCCCCGAGGGGTCGAAACCAACATGCGCTACACGCGTCAGGATGATCACAACGCCCTCATCAGCATCAGCAGCGAGGAGGGGAGCGAACACTACTACCTCACCTTCACCTCGGGCAAGAGCGGCAGCGTCTCCTACGAGCAACGCGGCGCTGACGGCAGCCTGCGCACTGAACACGGAAGCTTTACGCTGGAATAAGTTCCTTTCTTCGCTGCCGTGGATGCCCTCGCTGCAACGCTGAACTACCTGAACACCCTGCGCGCACAGGGTGCGGAGCGCCTCCCCATCGACGAAGAGGCTCGCGGCATCCTGCGCAGCTGGATGCTCGCTCTCAAGCGCGGCGGGCGGGCGGCTCGCCCGGTAGAGAGCGCCGCAGATGTTGCACCAAAGCCGATGAGCGTCGGCGCGGACACCGAGGCTCACATCACCGAGCTGCGCGCCGCCGCCGCTCGCCCCGTCGAGCAAGAGCAGCGCGACGCGGGCGAAATCCCCTTCTTCCGCCCCGCGCACAGCGGCAGCCCCGAGAGCGCCTGGCAGGCGCTGGAGCAGGCGCTGCCCACATGGAAACCCCTGCGCGAGCTCGGTACCCTGCGCGAGCTTCCTGTGTTCGGCACGGGCAGCCGCAGCGCCTCCATCATGTTCGTGGGTGATTGCCCCAACTACGGCGATGAACGCAACCACAGCCCCTTCAGCGGCGAGGCCGGTGCCAAGTTCGATGCCATGCTCGGCGCCATGGGACTGAGCCGCGAGAGCATCTACCTCACGCACCTCGTCAAATTCCGCCCTGCGCAGCCGCGCCAGACCCTCAACACCCGCGCTCCCAACGAGCGCGAAATCGCGCTGAGCCTCCCCGTTCTCGACTACGAAATCGGGCTGCTTCAACCCAAAGTCATCGTGGCGCTCGGCATTATCGCCGCGCGTGGCATTCTTCAGCTCGGTCCGCTGCCCCTCGCCGCCTACCAGGAGCAGCGCGCGGCGCGCTACCGGGGCATTCCCGTCATCGTCACCCACCATCCCAGCTACCTCCTGCGCACCGCCGACCTCGCCGAGCGTCGCCGCCTGTGGGAGGAGATGCTCCGCGTCATGGAGCTGGCCGGGCTCCCCATCAGCGCCAAACAACGCGGCTACTTTCTTCCCAAGCCAAACGCGATATGAAAGCATTCCTGCATCGCCTCCACCTCTGGGTCGGCATCCCCATCGGCATCATGCTCCTCATCTTCAGTGTGACGGGCATCTTGATTCACATTCCCCCCTTGAGCTCTGAAACGCTTGTCAGCCGAGCGTGGATGCCCGAGCGCTATCAGGCTCGGGACTGGAGCAACGGCGCCCTGCGCGGCAGCTGCGACGGCCTTCTCTACGGCAGCTGCGGCGTTTGGACCGAGCAGGGGGGCTCCGCCGGGCTCGACGGGCGCAACGTGCTGGCGCTGGCCCGAGGCGCGGATGAACGCTCCTTCGCTGTCACGCCCAGTCGCCTGTGGGTCGGCAGCCCCGGCCACTGGCAGCCCGTCGCACTCCCCGAGAGCGACCGCTGGTGCTGGATTGCCCGCGACGGGGAGCGGCTCCTCCTCACAGGGCGCCACAGTATCCTTAGCGCGGCGCCGCCCTACAGCGATTGGCAGAGGGTGAGTCTTGAGCCCCCGACGGAGTCCGTTGCCCTCCCTGCGCTCGTCAAGAAACTGCACAGCGGCCAGCTCTTCGGCGCTATCGGCAGGGGCGTTGTCATCGTGTTGGGCGTGTTCCTGGCGCTGCTCTCTGCCACCGGGCTCTTGCACGTCGCCCTCAAGCGCCGACCCAACCGCAAACAATATGTTGAGCTCTTCCGCAACAACCTCAAGCTGCACTTCCACATCGGCAAAATCCTCCTTGTCCTGTTGCTGCTCATCTGCCTGACGGGAGCCTTCCTGCGCCCCCCGCTGCGCCCCCTCATCGCCGACATAACGATGGATGCCACCGCAGAGTTGCAGCAATGCTGCCGCGACAAGGTGGCGGGCGATTATCTCGTGGTCACGCAGGGGGGCTTCTACAGCCTGCCGGCTTTCGGGGAGCGGCTGACGCGCCTGGAATCCGCCCCACCCATCGGGCGCAAGGGGCTGACCGTGCTGCAGCAGCAGGACGACGGCGCGTGGCTCGTCGGCTCCGACAAGGGACTCTACCGCTGGCTGCGCAGCACGGGCGAGCAGAGTCTGCTCGCCGAGGGCAACATCGCCGGCTACACCGCCCGCACCGGCGCGGTGGATGCCAAGCGCGGCACCAAGCTCCTGCCCCAGCCGGCCGCAGTGGCCACCGCCCCCATCAGCCTGCGCAGCATTGCCATGGACATCCATAACGGACGCCTGTTCTTCGGCAACGGAGGAGCCGTCTGGGTATTCCTCGGCGGCCTGCTCTCCCTGTTGGTATTCCTCAGCGGTTGGCTGATTCTGCCC
>CAMACY010000032.1 GCA_945831585.1 uncultured bacterium
GGCTCATTTTATCTTCACATTGCGTTGCTGCGGGGAGTGGCGATTTTGTTGGTTCTGCTTTTCCATATGAATCCGGCGTGGTGTCCGCAGGGTTATTTCGGGGTGGATCTGTTTTTGGTGATTTCCGGGTATTTGCTGATTGGTAGGCAGCTTCGTTCGCAAGAACCCTTTGCGCTGGGCTCTTTTGTCGCCGGGCGTCTGCGTCGCTTGTTGCCGCCCATGTTGCTGGTTTGTGCGTTGTTTGGTCTTGTGGAGGTGTTGGTTTATCCCCTCGCTGAGTGGAAGGAGTATTTGGCCGAGATGGTGACTGCATTTACGCTGCGCGCCAATGTGGTGTTGGCTGAGGGAAGTAATAACTATTTTGCGGTGGATACCCGCACGATGCCGTTGATGCATTTGTGGTACATGTCGATGCTGATGCAGGTGTATTTGGTGTTCTCTTGTGTATTTTTCCTGTGGTCTCGCTTGCGGTGCTCCCGGCGGGGGCGTGTGCTCAGCCTTGGGACGCTTGCTGTACTTTCGTTGGCGATTCAGAGCCGCTGGTTGGTTTATGCCTTGGGATGGGGAGGAGTAGAATGGGAGAACTCTGTGTACTATTGGACATCGGCTCGTTTGTGGGAGCCTGCGCTGGGTGGCTTGCTGGCGGTTATGCCTGCGACTCGGGGCGGCGCCCTGTCGGCGGTTCTTGCATGGGGGAGTTTGGCGCTCTTGGTGGTTTTGGCGCTGCTTCCTTTGCCGATGAGTACACATTGGATTCCGGTGGCGGTGTTGCTTTCTCTTCTGTTGGTGCGCTATGGGACGCGCTTTAGTTGCCGGAGTTTGCCGGAGCGTGGTTTGCTGTGGGTGGGCGGGATTTCGTTCTCGCTTTATTTGGTTCATTGGCCGCTGATTGCATGCGTTGAATATCTGTTTTTTGAACCCTTGACCTGGGGGAGGGCTTGTGTGGTGGCTCTGGGTTCGCTGGTGTTGGCTTGGGGGTGCTGTGTGTGGGGGGAACGGCGAGTATGGCCGATGAAATGTCTGATGGTGGGGTGGGTTTGCGGTGTGTTGCTCGGCATGATTGGGTTAAATACGCCGCAGGTGATGCGATATGGGCACAAGAGGGTAACGGATTCGGGATTAACGGTATTTTCTGAGCTAGATGTGCCCGGAAACTCTCCTCTGTACCGGGGCAGTGAGCAATTGATTCCTAATTATTGGGGTAAGGACAAACCCGACGGAGCGCTCCTTTTGCGCATTGGTCGGGAGGATGCTCCGGCTTGCTTTGCCGTTGTGGGCGACAGCCATGCGCGGCGCCTTTATCGGGGAATGCATTTGGTCGGTCAGCAGCGCGGGTGGAGCGGTGTTTACATTAACTCATACATGAAACCATTTTACGGAGCGGAATACGTTGAAATCGGTGTGCCTGATCACACCATGACACCGGAGCGCTTCATTGCTTTGGAAGATTATCTGCGTCTGCATCCCGAGATTGAAACGTTGATTGTGGCTCAATATTGGGTGGCACAAATCAAGCCGCACCGTTTGTGGAACGGGCAGACTGTCAGTCAGGAAGATTGTCTTGAGGCGCGCGCGGCTCAATTGCGCGAGTTTTGCCGTCGCATGCAACGCTGCGGCAAACAGGTCGTCTTCACGACCCCGACACCATGGATTTCACAACACAATCTTGGTCGACTCCTGCGCTGGAAACGGCGCTATGCCCAGTTGAATCCCGAGGTGGCGACGGTGCACCTTTCGCGTGAGGAATATGACCAAAAAGCTCAGCCGATGATTGACCTGCTCGAAGGGCTGCAGCGCGAGGGCTTGTGCCGCTTGCTTCACGTCGAGGAAGCATTTTTCACAGATGGCGTTTTTGAGCCTGTATGGGAGGGGCAAGTGATGCTCACAGATGCTCACCATTTGAGCATTGATGGCGCTGTAAAATGCGTGCGCGGTGTGGCCGAAGCGTTGGATGTCTACTGTCGCGCGCCGCAGACGGAGCCGGCACAGCCTTGAACGGAGGCCTGCGTCAGGACGCCTGAGCAATGAGCAGCAGGGGGTGGTAGGTGAGGGGGAGTTGCCCGTTGGTCGTGGCGGCGTAAGCGCTGCGATAGCGCTCCTCAAAGGCGAGCAGCGCGGCGGGAGTGGCGATGTGCACGCTCTTGCCGCCCCCGCCGTTTACCCCGGTGCGGCGCAGATGGTCGAGCAGCGCGCGTGCGCTGTCGAAGAACAGGGGGTGGCGCCATTCACCGGTGTGCAGGATCCGGAAGCCTGCGCGCGTGGCCATTTCACCCAGTTGGGAGAGGGCGGGGTAGTGCAGAGGGCTGCCCGCTAGTGTCGCGAGCTCGCGAAAATGCTCTTGTCCGAAACAGGCGATGGCCAGTACGCCGCCGGGGTGCATCACGGCGCGCGCCTTGGGGAAAAAGCCCGCGAGGTTATCGAACCATTGCAGGGCGCTGGCTCCTGCTAGTAGGTCAAGCCCCGCCGGGTAGGGCAGCGCCTCTGCGTCCCCCTCCAGGGTGTTGCTCTGCGCGAGTCCCACGGGCAGCCAGTTGAATGCCGCGGGACTCAGGTCGTTGAACCACCACTCGGCATCGGGGTAGAGCGCCGTGAGCCGCCGCGTGAGAAAGCCCGTGCCCACGCCGATTTCCAGCGCACGGCGTACGCGCAGTTGCGGTGCGACTTCGACCAGCGCTTCAGCCAGCCGATCGGCCATCTCGCGCTGTACCACGGCGGCCTGCTCGTAGTGTTCGTAGTGGCGGGCAAAGGCGGCACCCACGCGCTGTTTGTCGGGGCGCATGTTTCAGTCGTGCAGGTGGCGCAGCACGATGTCGGGGTCGGCAAAGGGATAGTGGTAGCTGGCGAACTCGGTGCCCAGTCCCACGCTGCCCCAGTAGTCGCGCATCTTGGCTGGGGGGAAGATTTCGTCTTGATCGGCGATGTAGGCGGCATCCCAGTGCAGGTGGGCGGCGGAATCCGCCTTGCTGCGCTCGGCCAGCAGGGTCAGCTCCTCGATTTTATCCTCGATGCTGCGGTCGGGGTAGGGGCCTTCGGGAATGTAGCGAACGCCGCCGTAGGCTTTTTCGTTAAAGGGGTTCATGCCTACGCGCGCCAGACCTTGCATGGTGCGCATGACCACGCGCAGCCGCATGCCCCAGCGGTCATCGACGGGGTAGGGCGTGCCGTTGAGCGCGATGGCACGGTGCAGCGGCAGCTCGCGGCAGCACTGCTCGGCCACCCACACGCCGAAGCTCCAGGCGAAGAGGTAGATGCGCTCGTAGGTGGCAAACGCGGCGGGGTTCAGCGGCTCCATGCGGCGGTGGTCGCAGTAGGCCACGGCGTCGAAGCCCGCCGGGAGGGGGATGTGGCAGACGGCGTTGGGCGTGGCGGCCCAACCGAGCATGTAGAGGACGAGCGAGCGGTTGCCGGGCTCGCGTTTCAGCCAAGTTTCCTGCATAGGTCGGCGAGTTGTTGAAGGTGGGTGTCGGTGAGCCCGGCGTTGAGCGAGAGTCGGATGCGCTCGCTGCCCGCCGGTACCGTGGGGCGGCGGATGGCCGTGAGCCACAGCCCCGCAGCGCGCCCGGCCTCGGCGGCGGCTAGTGCGCGCGCGTTGCTGCCACAGGGCAGGGGGATGATCTGCGAGGGGGCGGGGATTCCCGTCAGCTCCGTGAAGCGGCGCAGATTCGCCGCCAATTGCGCGCGGAGGCTGCCCATGCCCGGGTAGCCTTGCGCTTGCAGGGATTCGGTGCGCATTTCGCGCAGCACCATGGCATCCCACAGCAGGGTGATGGGCGGTAGCGCCGTGGAGAAAATCAGCGGGCGCAGGCGGTTGATGAGCACGCGGCGCACAAGCGGGGAGCAGATGACCGCCGCCCCCGCCCCGGCCATGGCTTTGCCGAAGGTGCAGACCAGCAGGTCAACGGCCCGGTCGACCCCCAGCTCGGCGCAGAGCCCCTTGCCCTGTGGACCGCGCACGGCAAAGCTGTGCGCCTCGTCCACATAGAGCCGGAAGCCATAGCGCTCCTTCAGCGCCGCGAGCTCGCGCAGGGGGGCGCTGTCGCCGTCCATGCTGTAGAGCGACTCGACCAGCACCCACACGCCGCGCCCTGCGGCGCGCTGCAACTGCCGCTCCAGCGCGGCGAGGTCGTTGTGCGGAAAGCGCCGGAACTCGGCGGCTCCGTGCGTCAGCCCCTCGATCATGCTGGCGTGCACCAACTTGTCGGCGAGGATGAGCTCGCTCTTGTCTGCCAGGGCGGGCATGAGCCCGCTGTTGAGCATGTAGCCGCAGCTCAGCACCAGCGCGGCGCGCCCCGGGAAAAGCGTCGCCAGCTCCGATTCGAGGATGTCGTACTCCTCGCTGTCTGCGGTCATGAGCCGACTGGCGGGATTGCCGTGCAGGTGGGGGCTCAGCCGCTCCGCTCCCCAGACCTCGGCGGCGTAGCGGCGCAGGTCGAGCGTGCTGTAGGGCGAGGCGCTGAGCGCCAGGTAATCGTTGCCGGAGAGGTTGAGGTAGCGCCGCCCCCCATGCCGGAGGTAGAGCCCCTCGGGGCGCACGCTGTGCAGCGTGCGTAGATTGCCCGCCGCTTCCAACACGGCAAGCTCGGCGACCATGCGTGCGTCCGAATCCATGCGGCGGGGCGGTGGTGCTCAGACGCTGTACTCGGCCCAGCTGCTGCTCGTCTCCCACACGCGCACGCGCTCCAAGCGCACGCAGGCGCGCACAGGGTAGATCCCCTCGCCGCGCTTGGCGCGCTCCAAGGCCTGCTGCGCATGGGTAAAGACGTGGTAGGCCATGGCCTCGCTCGTGGGGTCGCTGTGCTCGAAGGGGATGATGCGCTCGCCGTACACGGCGCGCAGCGCGGGGAATTGCGGGTCGTCGGAGTTCATGCACAGCGCGTGGTCGAACTGCTGCAGAAAGGCAAACATCATCTCCTTGACCGCCTTGAAATCGACCACCATCTCGTGGTCATCCAAGGTTTCGGCGGCAAACACCATCTCTACGCTGCGGGTGTGCCCGTGCGGAAAGCGGCAACTGCCGGGGTGCTTGGAGAGCAGGTGCCCGCTCTCCAGCTCAATACACTTGCAGATGCGGAACATAGCGGCGCTCAGGCGACCGGCGTGACCCCCTTCTTGAGGATGATGTTGCCGTATTTGGCCGTCTCGCCGGAGATGACCACTGCGTAGGCTTTCTTGGCGCGCTCGTAGAAGGCGTAGCGCTCCATCTGTTCGATGGCGCCCTCGTAGCCCAGCGCCTTGCGGTAGCGCGCTTCGACCGTGGGGTCGAGCGTGTCGCCGGGGACGGCCGCCATCATGATGACGGGGGTGGCGTAGCTGTCCAGTTCGAACAGGGGAATCATGCCCGCCAGCAGGGCATCGGCGGGCAGACCATCGGCGCGAACCACCGTGGCATTGAAGGTGTGTGCGGGGAAGTGGGCATCGGAGATGACGATCTCATCTCCGTGCCCCATCTCGGCCATGATTTTGAGCAGAGTGGGGGAAATAACGGGAGAAATACCTTTCAACATAACGCTGCCGATTGTGGCACAAAACATCGGGGGCGTCAAGAGCCTGTTGAGCCATGGGGTCATGATGCCTCTGTTCTGAGCCGGCTCGGGAGGAAGGTATCTCTTGCGGATAAACATATTTTTTTTCTCATAAGATCAAAAATACTCTTGCCATGATGCCGTGAATGGTTTATATATGACCGCATCGGAGATATTACTATGGCTATTTCGCACGCAAGTTACACGCCGGAAGAAAAAAAACAGATTATTCTTGATGTTCTGAGCCGTAAGGCGACCATTCAGAAGATTGCGGCTAAGAAAAATATTGCCCCTACGCTGATTTCGTTGTGGAAGAAGCAGGCGGAGGATGCGGTCTATGCCCGCTTCCAGCCGCAGCCCCGCGGTCGTCGCAAGGCGGTTGCCGTGGCGGCGGTGCAACCCAAGGCTTCGATGACGGAGCTCCGCGCGGAACTCCGCAAAACCCGCACGAAGCTGACACGCACCGAAAACGCACTCAAGGCAGCGCGCGAGCGTCTGGAGGGTCTGGAGAGCGGAGTGAAGGGTATGGCTGAGGTGATGGGTTGCAAATTGCGCCCGAACGCTTCGGAACGCCGCCGCACCAAGGAATGATGGGGTGAGCTGACTGCTCGCCGCCGAGGGGCGTGCTCGGGATACTTTGCGGTTTCTTTCCGGGCGCGCTGTGTCATCGGGGTGTTTTTGAGTTGCTCCCGCCGGCGGGGCGCGCTATCCTGCTTCTTGAGGTGCGCCCGTGCCGGGCGGAACTTCGTCGCTCTTTCCTTTTTTGTTGGTCATGTTCAGTTTTTCTTTTTTGCGCGCTCTTTGCCCGGTGGGTTTGGCTGTATTGGCTTCGTGCAGCTCGACCGGCTATGCGCAGCCGGATTATGATACCATCGGTAAGCAGTTTTCGTTGGTGTTGCAGAACGCTCACTTCTCCCGCACGCGTTTTACGCAGGAGTTGTATGCGAAATTTTTGGATAACTACATTCAGTCCGTGGATCCGCAGCATCTGTTCCTGACTCAGGAGGATGTGAACAAGCTGCGCGGGCGCTACGAGACGAGCTTCGGTGATTATCTGTTGGCGGGGCAGACAACACGCTTGGCCGATGAGCTCTACGCTTATTTCAGCGAGCGGGCGCTGCCGCGTCTGGAGGCGGCGGAGAAGGCGCTGGACGGCTTTGCCAAGCAACTGCCCGCCTTTGATTCGCAGCGCTCGGTTCCGCGCACGCGCCGCAAGCTGGAGCGTGCGGCGGACAGCGCAGCGTTGGATCAGGTCTGGCGCGATACGGTGGAAGACATGCTGCTCACCGAGATTCTGCGCCGGGAGAATGTGGTTAAACTGGCTGAGGCCAAGGGGAAACCCGATCCCAATGCCAAGGAGTTGCCGCCCACGGAGAAAATCCGGGCGCGCCTCAAGCGCATGCGTGCTGAGATTCAGGACGCCGACCGCGAGGACATGGTGTCCGACCTGCTCAATGCCGTGGCGCACGTCTACGACCCGCACACCGACTACATGGGTGCGCGTGAAGAACAGCGCTTCAAGGACATGATTAAAGCCTCGCTGGTGGGTATCGGCGCCAAACTCAAGGCCGCGGATGACGGCAGCACCACGGTGGAGGGCATTGTCAAGGGCGGACCCGCGGCCAAGGAGGGGCAGCTCAAACTGGGGGATCACATTGTGGCGGTCGCCAAAGACGGCGATGAGAATTGGACGGATGTGATGTTCCTGCCCATCGACAAGGTCATCGACCTGATTCGCGGGCAAAAGGGCGTGCCCGTGCGTTTGCGCGTGCAGAACGACGAGAGCGGCGCCGAGCGAGAGATCAGCATCGTGCGCGATGAAATTCCCATGTCCGAGGAGCTGGCTGCCGGCAAGATTATCGAGCTCAAGTCGGCGGAGGGAGCGCCCCGCAAGCTGGGGGTGCTGACGCTGCCCTCCTTCTACGTGGATTTGGATGAGGGGGATGTGCATTGTGCCGCCGATGTGAAGCATATCCTGCGGCGCATGGTGCGGGAGGGGGTGCAGGGGCTGGTGCTCGACCTGCGCTTCAACGGTGGCGGCTCGTTGGACGAGGTGCGCAAGATGGTGGGCTTTTTCACCGGCGCCGGTCCCGTGGTGCAGGTAAAGGATGCCCGTGGGCACGTGGAGCGTCTGACGGTGAGCGGCAAGCCGCTGTTCACCGGTGAGCTTGTGGTGCTGATTAACAAGATGAGCGCCTCTGCCTCCGAGATTTTTGCCGGAGCCATGGCGGACTACGGGCGTGCCGTGATTGTGGGCGATCCCACCACCTTCGGCAAGGGAACGGTGCAGGTACCGCGCGGGTTGGCGGAGTATATGCCCTATTTTTCCCGCCGCGACGGCTGCGGCATGATCAAGGTGACCACGCAGAAGTTCTACCGCGTGGGCGGTGCGTCGACCCAGTTGCGCGGCGTGGCCAGCGATATTGTGCTGCCCACGGTGACGGGCGGGCTGCGCGTCAACGAGGGCGAGCAGGACTATGCGTTGCCCTACGATGAGATTCCCCGAGCCGGTGGCTATGTGCGCAGCACGCGCCTCTCGGCGTTGCTGCCGCAGCTGGTGGAGCGCAGTAAGGCGCGCACGGCGCAGGATAAGGATTTGCAGTACATGCGCGAGGATATTGCCCGCGCCGAGGAGCGCCAAGCCAAGAACAGCGTCTCGCTCAACAAGGAGCTGCGCTGTGCCGAAAATGCCGAGCAGCTCAAGCGCCGTCGCGAGATTGACGCCGAGCGCAAGACCCGCTATGCGCTCATGGAGAAAGCCGATGCGGAGAACATGACCATCTATCGCCTGAAGCTGGAGGATGTCAAGGCCGATGCGCTGCCCTTGGCCGACAAGGATGATCGCAACAGCTTCATGGAGGAGAATGAGGATCCCGAGGAGGCGTTGGACGACGCTCCCGAGTATCCTTCCGGGCTCGACCCGGTGCTGCGCGAGTCGCTGCACATCCTGGCCGATATGGTCGAGCTGGACGGCATCGGCGCTTGAGAACGCACCGTGCTACCCCGCAACACCCCCGCAGATGGACGAGAGCCATCTGCGGGGGTGTTGTGTCAGCAGAGGGGCAGCGGACCGCGCAGCGCCGCGAGCAGGGCGAGGGTTTGCTCCCAGGTTTCGGGGCAGTCATCCGTCTCGGGAAAGAGCCGACCCTCCGGGATGCGGGCGTAGCGCTCGGCGGCGCGGGGGTGGCGCAGCTCGCGCAGCCCCACCGAGAAGATGCAGCCCAGCTGCAGTAGCTCGCGCGCCAGCTCGTGCGAGCCGTTCCACGCGTGCAGCAGGCAGCGGGGCAGCGTCCCCTGGCGATGCCGTGCGCGCAGAATCTCCGTCAGCTCGCCCCATGCCTGGGCACCGTGCAGGTGGACGGTGCGCTCGTGGCGGAATGCGGCACCCAAATGAATGTGCAGCAGCAGGAGCTGCGCCTCGTGCGTCGCACGATGCTGCGGGCTGTTGTCGAGCCCGGTCTCTCCCACCCCGGCCGTAGGAAAGCGCGCGAGCCACTGATCCAGCTCAAAGGCCAGCGCTGCCGGCTCGACCTCAGCGGCGTGCCAGGGATGTACCCCAAAGCAGGGAATCATGCCCGGCGCGGCCGCAACGCGCTCCCAGTCGGCGCGAGTGACAGCGCACAGGTAGCCGCCCTGCGGCACAGCAACGTGGGTGTGGTAGTTTTTCATGCGGGAAGGGGGGATCAGGGAAGTCGGCTGTGCTGCCGGAAGCTGTAATAGGCGGCCTGGTCGCCGCGCGGCGCCCCGATGATGATATGATCCATCAGGCGGATACCCATCACCTCGCCCGCCTGCGCAATGGCACTCGTCAGCTTCTCATCGGCCTTGCTGGGGGTGGGATCGCCGCTGGGGTGGTTGTGTACCATGATGAACGCCGACGCGTTGGCCAGCAGCGCCTCGCGGAAAACATTGCGCGGGTGCGTGATGACTTGCGTGAGGGTGCCGCGCCCCAAATGCACCCGCCGCAGCAAGTGGCGCCGCACATCCAGCAGCAGCAGAATCAGGTTCTCCACGGGTTCATAGCGCAACTCCCCCGCCAGCATCTCATACACCGTTTCGGGCGACTCCAGCTTCGTTTGCTCCAAGCGCTCGCGCACCGCTCGTTGCCCCAGCTCGAACACCGCCGCAAGTGTTGCCGCCTTGGCAGCACCGATGCCCTTGCAGAGCCGCGCGAGCTCCGCACCGTCCAAACGCCCCAGCGCCGCCAGCGAACCGCCCGCCGCGCGCTTGAGCTGCGCGGCAAGCTCCAGCACATTGCAGCCGTGTAGCCCCGTGCGCAGAAAAATGGCGATGAGCTCCTCGTCGCTCAGCGCGCTGCGCCCTAGGCGCATTAGACGCTCGCGGGGCAGGTCGCGCGCGTTCATGTCGCGCAGTTGCAGGGTCTCGGAATCGCCGTTAGCCATCGTTGCTACCCAGCATACAGCAGTGGAAAGCACTTGGAAAGCAAAAAGGAAGGCGAAAAAGCCCTTTGCCGCGCACAATTAGCTTGCTATGGTGTGGGGGAGTGTGTATCATTCAGCCGATTCGGTGTCGTTCGGGTTCCGTGCGAACAGGCGGTGCTGCATCATGCGGGGTGCTCCCAACGCAGCCCCGACCGACGCGCGCAAGGGCCGGCTCCGGCGCGCCGAGGGAAGTCCGGAGCCGGCAATCCGAAGTAAGAAAACGACAATAATGTTTGATACACCCCATACTGTTACTTGCGCCGTGGGCGCAAGCCCCATCACCATTGAAACCGGTAAAATTGCCCGTTTGGCAGACGGTGCCGTTACTGTGCGCTGCGGTGATACCGTTGTCCTCGTCACCGTGGTGAGTGCCACCAAAATTAAGGAAGGGCAGACTTTCTTCCCCCTGTCGGTTGAGTACAAAGAAAAAGCTGCTGCGGCGGGCATGTTCCCCGGCGGCTATTTCAAGCGCGAGGGTCGCCCCACCGAGAAGGAAATCCTCACCTGCCGCATGACGGATCGTCCGCTGCGCCCCATGTTCCCCAAGGGCTACTTCTACGACACGCAGGTTATCACCCTGCTGCTGGCGGCAGACGGCGAGAACGAGCCGGATATCCTCTCCATCAACGGCGCCTCGGCTGCCTGCGTCATCTCCGACCTCCCCTTTGCTGAGCCCGTGGGCGCCGTGCGCGTCGGTCGCATTAACGGCGAGTTCGTCATTAACCCCACCAACAGCCAGCGCGCTGAGTCCGATCTGGATCTCGTCTACGCCGGCTCCAAGGATCAGGTGATTATGATTGAGGGCTCCGCTAAGGAGCTGCCGGAGGAGGACTTCATCGCCGCCCTCCACTGCGCGCAGGAAAACGTTGCCAAGATTTGTGCGGCGCAGGAAGAGCTGCGCGCCATCTGCGGCAAGCCCAAGCGCGAGTACGAGTTGACCCTCGCCAAGCCCGAGTTGCTGGAAATTGGCTACCAAATCGCGGGCGACCGCATCGAGGAGGCCATCTACGCTCCCAACAAGATTCAGCGTCAGAAGCAGGTGGGCGCCCTGCGCGACGAGGTGGAAGCCGCCATCAAGCAGGCGCACCCCGAGGCCACCGATTTCGACGTCGAGCAGGTCTTTGAATACATCCAGAAGAAGGCCTTCCGCATCTCCATCATGGAGCACGACAAACGCGCCGACGGTCGCGCCATCAAGCAGCTGCGCCCCCTCTCCGCCGAGGTGAATGTGCTGCCCCCCGTGGTGCACGGCTCTGCCCTCTTCTCGCGCGGCGAAACCATGTCCATGTGTCTGGCCACCCTCGCCCCCGTGGAGGAGAAGCAGTATCTGGACAACTACACCGGTTCCGTGGATGAGAAGCGCTTCATTCTCCACTACAACTTCCCGCCCTTCACCGTGGGCGAGACCGGGCGCTTCGGCGGGCAGAACCGCCGCGAAATCGGTCATGGCGCCCTGGCGGAGCGCTCCATTGCTCCCGTGATTCCCTCCGAGGACGAGTTCCCCTACGCTATCCGCGTGTCCTCCGAAATCATGGAGTCCAACGGCTCGACCTCCATGGCCTCCGTTTGCGCCGGCACCATGTCGCTGCTGGCGGCGGGCGTGCCGCTCAAGCGCCCCGTGTCGGGCATCTCCGTGGGCTTGGTGACGGAGTTTGAGCAGCCCGGCGATCGCGAGCCCAAGCGCTACAAGACCCTGCTGGATATCATCGGCTCCGAGGACTTCTACGGCGATATGGACTTCAAGCTCTGCGGCTCCTCCGTCGGTGTCACGGGCTATCAGCTCGACCTCAAGCTGCCCGGCATCCCGCTCTACATCCTCGAGGACGCCATTCACCTGGCGCGCAAGGGGCGTTTGGAGGTGCTGGAGACGATGAACGCCTGCATCCCCGCCCCGCAGAAGATGAGCCCCAACGCGCCGCGCATCGAGAGCACCTCGATCCCGCAGGATCGCATCGGCGAGCTCATCGGACCCGGCGGCAAGAACATCAAGGCTTTGCAGGCCGAAACCGGCACGGATATCAACATCGAGGAGGATGGCACTGTGCGCATCTATGGCAGCCGCCAGGAGGGCGTGGAACGCGCGCTCTACCTCATCGACCGCATGTTCCGCGAGATTGAAGTCGGCGAGACCTACGAAGGCAAAATTGTCTCCACCAAGGAATTCGGCGCCTTCATGGAGGTGCTGCCCGGCAAGGACGGCCTCATTCACATCTCCGAGCTGGCCGAGGGACGCACGCAGAAGACGGAAGATGTCGTCAAGGTGGGCGACATCGTGACTGCCAAGTGCATCGGTATCGATGACAAGGGCCGCGTCAAGATGTCCATGCGCGCTGCCGCCCGCGATCGCAAGGCCAAGGAAGCCGCTGCCAAAGGTGAGGCCTGAACCTGGCTAAAAAATTGATTTTCTGCCTCGTCGCCGCCCTGCATGACCCCTGCAGGGCGGCTTTTTTTGGACGAGCTATCCGCCGCAAAACGGGGGCTGCTCTGGCGCGGGGGAACGCGGCTCTTCCGAGTGGAAAAAATTGCTCAGCACTTGCGTTTTTTAGTTGCGTTCACCCGCATTCTGGTATAGATATATTAGCGAACATCTGCAAATTTACTTACAACCATGTGGAAATACACCATCATCGCCGCCGTTGTGCTCCTCCTGGGCGCATCCTTTTTCCTGTACCAACACAACGGCGCGTTGACCTCGCCGAATGGTGAGGTGGCTGCCTTCCAAAAGGAGTTCCAGGCGGCTGCCGCCAAGGCCGGGGAGGTTGAGCTGGACAAGAGTATCCAGAAGTATGCGGAGCTGCGTGCCGAGTACATGCGCGCTCAGGCGGAGGATTACAAGAGCAAGGCGGCAGCCGCTCAGGCCGAGACGGAGAGCGTGACGCAGGAGTGTGTGGTGCTCACCTCGAAGTTTGATGCCATCCGCGCGGCGGCCAATGCTGCCAGCGAGACCTTCAACCAGTTCCGCACGGCTGCCATGACCGCTGCCGAGATGGATGGTAGCGAGGTGGATGACAGCGATGATTTCCGCGTGGCCATCATCAGCAAGCTGGCCGAGGCGGATGCCGCCAACAAGGGGGTCTCGGACAAGGTGGCTGCCGAGGATGCTGCGACGGCGGCTCTGCAGGCCGAGACAAAAGACACCATTGATAAGATTGCTGCGGCCAAGAAACTGGCCTCCGATCGCATGGCGCGTCTCTCTCCGCCTGAGTTGGTGTGCGCTGTGCAAAGCGCCAGCCCCGATTGGGATTATGTGATTCTGGATGCCGGCATCAATAAGGGCATCATCAGCGGCTCCCGCCTGACCGTGACGCGCGGTGATCGCAAAATCTGCGAACTCAACGTGACTCTGGTGGAGAGCGCTCAGTCCAGCTGCGAGGTGGTCGCCGCGACCATGCGCCCCGGTGACCGTGTGATGGTCGGCGACAAGGTAACGGCTCCGCGCACGACCAAGTAAGATCGGCTCAAGTTCCTTTATCTGCAATTATTTTTTCCTTAGAACGACATGAAAATTTCTCACCTGATTGTTTCGATTCTTGTGTTGCTGGCCGGTGGTGCCGTGTGCTATTTTTCCGCCGGTCAACAAAAGGCGATGAATGTGCTGGTCTACACACAGGGCGGCGGCTCGCAAATTGCGGCGGCTGATGCCACGGGACTGCGCGCCCTCAACAAGGAGCTGGAGGCCGAGGCTGCCCGCATCTCCGGGGAACGAGCCGCCGCTGTCAATGCGGCGGAATCGGCTCGCGTGGAGATGAATGACCAGAAAGCCAAGTGCGAGGACGCTCTGGCTGCTCTGGCCGCCAAGCAGGAGGAGCAGAAAGCTCTTGCCGCCGCGCTTGAGAAGCAGCAGGAGGGAGGTCAGGTAGCCGAATGGGTTACGGCCGCTCGCGCCGAGTCTCGTGGAATCGACGCTCTTGCAGCCATCATCGAAGAATGCAGCGGTGAATCCCCCGACTATGATGCTGCCGTGGAGAAAATCGGTGAGCTTTATAAAGCTCAGGTGGAGGAAGCTGAAACCCTGCAGAAGAATCTGAGCAAATCGACCGACGCGAAGACGGCTGCTGCTGCCGAGCTCGAAAAACAAAAGGCCGAGCTGGCTCGTCTCAATGCCATCAATGAGCGCTTCTTCATCGAATACTCCAAGAACAACAAGGAGTTCACCGTCAGCGGAGTCGATACGGGCTGGCGCTATGTGACCTTCAACGCGACCGTCGAAGACAGCCTGGTGCGCGATGACGCCCTGCTCATCTGCCGTGGCGATTCGGTGGTGACGGTGGTGCGCTTGGTCAGCATCAAGGACGGTCAGGTAGTTGCCGAAATCGACGAGAAGCTTACGGCACCCGGGCTGCGTCCCGCCGTGGGCGATCGCGTGGTGCGCCTCAAGCCCCTGGGTAGCTGAAACGAGAGGCATCGGAGCCAGTTCTCTTTCCGCCGCCTGCCTCGTTCTCGGGTGCAGGCGGCTTTTACCCCCCCCCCCCTATTGACTCATATTCCATGCGTAACATTCTGCTTCTGAGCTTGGTGTCGGCGTTGTTGTCGGCGTGTCAGCCTCCTTTGCCCGAGGTACCCCCCTCGAATCGCACGGTGGTCGCACCCTCCGGCTCCAGCGAAGCCGTTAAATCCTGGAGCCGCACGACCAAACAGGAAAGCTCGGCGCTGTTGGGACCGCTCGGCAATACGGAGCGACGCTAAGCGCCCACCACCGCCATGCGCCGCGCCGAGAAAGCTGCCATCGTAGCGGAGGAACTGGAGCGGGCTTTTCCGAAGCCCGAGGTTCCCCTGCAGCATCGCGATGCGTTCACCCTGCTCATCGCCGTGATGCTCTCGGCGCAGTGCACCGATGCACGGGTGAATCAGGTGACACCCGCGCTGTTTGAGGCTGCACCCGATGCGGCGACACTCGCCGCGATGGATTGGCAGGAGGTGCGCCGCTACATCGCCACCTGCGGGCTGACCGAGACCAAAGCCAAGCGACTGGTTGCTACGGCGCGGGTGCTGACGGAACAATACGGCGGGCGCGTGCCCGACAGCTTCGATGCGCTGGAGGCACTCCCCGGCGTGGGGCATAAGACCGCCTCCGTCGTCATGAACCAAGCCTTCGGCTATCCCGCCTTTCCCGTCGACACCCACATCTTCCGCCTCGCCCGTCGCTGGGGACTCTCCCGCGGCAACAGCGTGGAAAAAGTCGAGGCCGACCTCAAAAAAATCTTTCCGCAGAGCCTCTGGGGCAAGCTGCACATTCAATTCGTGCTGTGGGGGCGCCGCTACTGCCCCGCGCGCGGCTGCAAACCCGCTTGCGCTATCTGCTCCCGCCTCGGAGCGAGCGCCTGATGCCGCTATTTGCTGTGTTTGTGCTTGACCTTTCGGGGGAAAAGTAGTTTGATAGGCGCCCGTTGCTTGCATTGCCATGTTCGTTTGCCAGCTGAAATCGAAGATTCACCGCGCCATGGTCACGCGCGGCGATGTGGATTATGAGGGGAGCATTGAGATTCCTCAAGACCTCGTCGAAGCCGCCGGGCTGTGGCCGGGGGAAAAAGTGCTCGTGGCCTCCGTGACCAGCGGTAATCGCTTCGAGACCTATGTGCTGGTGGGACCGCCGCGCACGGGGCAGATTATTGTCAACGGCGCTGCGGCCAAGCTCATCGGCAAGGGGGAGCGCATCATCATCATGAGCTTTGCCTACGACGACAAGCCCATCACCCCCACGCGCATCGTGTGCAACGAGCGCAACGAAATCATTGCGTAAGCTTTCCGCCCTTTACATTCCGTCTTTATCCGCTATAATACCGCCATGCTCAACGCCGCCATTTATATTGTCTTCTCCATTCTCCTCATCGTGTGTGCCCTGCTGCTGCTCGTGGTGCTCATGCAGCGCCCCAAGCAGGAGGGGCTCGGCGCTGCATTTGGGGCGCAGATGACGGATCAGGCCTTCGGTGCCCAGACGACGGACGTGCTCAAGCGCGGCACCGTGCTCTTCGGCACACTCTTCATGCTGCTCTGCTTTGTGCTGGCGGTGCTGATGAACGCGCGCTTCCAGCGCCAGAAGTCCGACCTCAACGCCGCCGCTCCCGTGGCGGCCGCCGTGGAGCAGGCTCCTGCAGCGACGCCGGAAGCTCCCGCTGCGGCTCCTGCGGAGGAGCCCGCCTCGGCCTCCGAGGATCTGGAGAAACTGCTCAGCCAACCGGCAGAAGCTCCCGCTGAGCCCGCCTCGCCTGAGGCTCCTGCGGCGCCCGCGGAACCGGCGACAGCTCCTGAGGCGCAGGCCTGAGACGGCTGCTTTCAATCATTCGGGGGGGAGCGTGCGCGGCACCATCTCCCCCTTTCGTTTACCCGCGATCCCTACCCATGAACTACCAATCGATTACGGAACTCACGCGCTCCCTCGGCAAGGAGAGCACGCACGGCAGTATCTGCGCACAGTACACGCAGCGCACGGACAAGATGACCCGCCAAGGGCGACCCTACCTCGAGGTCTGCTTTGCGGACACGCAGGACAGCCTCAGCTTCAAGGTCTGGGACAACTCCCCCCGGCATGCCGAGCTGCTGAGCCTGCCCCTGGGCAGCTGCGTGGAGCTGACCGCCGACTGGCGCAACAGCGATTACGGGCTGGAAGTCAGCGAGCTCAGTCTCCGCCCCCTCAACCCCGACGAGGTGGCCGTGCTGCTGGCGGGCAGTCCCGAGCTACGCGAGCGTCAGCAGCAGGCCTGGGAGCGCATCGGCGAGCTGGTGGCGAGCATCCGTGACCCCCGTCTTGCCACTCTCTGCCGCGAATTCCTGAGCCGGAATGAGGCGCGCTTTCGCCGTGCCGCTGCCGCGCGCAACGTGCACCACGCCCGCCGCGGCGGGCTCGTGGAGCACACCGCGGCCGTTATGCGTCTGGGAGCAAGCCTCTGCGACTGCTACCCCGAGCTCAATCGCGACCTCGTGCTTGCGGGCGCCCTCTTCCACGACAGTGGCAAGATGTGGGAAAACAACTACGAAGAGCAGGGGCTGAACAGCCCCTACAGCACCGTGGGCGAACTCATGGGGCACATCACCCTGAGCATCGAGCTGGTCAACAAGCTCTGGAACGGCATGATGACCCCCGAGCGCCGCGAGGAGTGGAAGGACTTGCACCCCGCGAGCGAACAGGTGCGGCTGCACCTGCTACACCTCATCGCCGCCCACCACGGCACGCTGGAATTCGGTTCGCCCGTCGTCCCCAAGACCCCCGAAGCCTTTGCTCTGCACGCGGCCGATGATACCGACGCCAAGCTGGAAATCTTCCGCAACGCCTACGCCACCGCCCCCGCGCTCTCCGAGCAGGTGCTCCAACGCCGTTTCCCCATGGAGGGCAACCCCGTGCTGCCCCTGCCGCCTTTCGGTGCCTAACGCCCGCCTGCCATGCCCGAAGCCCTGTTGAGCATCGCCGCTGTTAGCGCGTTCTTCGTCCTCTCGCAGCTCAGCCCCGGGCCGGATGTCATCTTCGTCTTTCGCACAGCCCTGGCGCGCGGCTTTCGCGGCGGGGTTGCCGTCAGCAGCGGCATCATGCTCGGCTTTGCCCTGCAAACCCTGCTGGTGATGACGGCGGGCGCGTGGCTGACGGAGCAGAGCTGGAGCCGCTGGGTGCTCTTAGCCGCGGGGCTTTGGCTGGCCTACCTCGCGTGGAAAATTTTCCCGCGACCCCGCGAGAACGCAGCGGGGCAGGGCGATGCGCTTGCGGGCGGCGACAACGGCGCCGACAGCCTGAGTGCCCTGCTCGGTCAGGGCTTCCTCTGCAACATCCTCAACCCCAAGTGCACCCTCTTCATTGCCGGACTCACGCTGGCACCCCTGCAACAATACGCCGCCGTCTACCCCTGGTTCACCGTGGTGTTCTTCGTGGCCGTCCTCGCCGCCAACTGGGCGGGGTGGTGCAGCTACTGCGCGTTGTTGCAGTGGCACCCCGTGCGCGCGTTCTACACCAGCCACACGCGTGGCATCGACGGCGTGTTCTCCGTCCTGCTGGCACTCTTTGCCCTCCTGCTCATCGCGCAGAGCCTGCTCGCCGCCTGAACGGCGGCGGAAGCCGATTTTTCGGGAAATAGCGGGGCGCGGGGCGTTTGGTGCTTGCATTTGACCCCGCATTGGAGTAGATTAAACACGCAAAGCCGTTATTGCACTTATGAACGACATCATCACGACAGCATGCAAATTCGTCACGTCCTCCATCGGCCGCAAAATCCTTGTGGCGCTGACGGGGGCGTGTCTCCTCCTGTTCCTCGTGGGGCACCTGGCCGGTAACATGACCATCTTCGGTGGCGAATCCACCGCAGCGGGCGGCTCCTCGTGGATTGACGCCTACGCCGTGGGGCTGCACTCCATGCCCGCCTGGCTGCTCTGGGCCATCCGTCTGGGTCTGCTGGCCATCCTGCTCATCCATGTGGGGCTGACGCTCGTCCTGAAGTACGAGAACTACAACGCCCGCACCCACTACCAGAAGGAGGGGACGCTCAAGGCCACGTTCTCCTCGCGCACGATGGTGCTGACCGGGGTGATGATTTTCTGCTTCCTGTGCTTCCACCTGTGGCAGCTCACCTTCAACGGCAACCCGGCGGACTGCTACCACCACATCTTGGCGGCGTTCAGCAACCCCTGGTGCTCGGCGTTCTACATCATCGCCATCTGCTGCCTCTTCCTGCATGTGCGTCACGGTGTGCAATCCGTCTTCCAAACACTCGGCCTTGCGACGCGTAAGATTCGCCCGCTGTACAACCTCGTGGCCATTGCCTTCGGTGTGGTGGTCTGCGGTCTGTTCATCTCCATCCCGGTCTGCGTGCTGACCGGCATCCTGCACTAAACCCCTTACCCTCAGACACGCTATGAACGACATCAAGTTTCCCGTGAGCGACTACATGCCGTCCTCCTGCATCCCGGACGGTCCCATCGAGCAAAAATGGACCAAGTACAAGCGCGAGGCCAAGCTCATCAACCCCAACAACCGCCGCAAGTACACCATCCTCATCGTCGGCACGGGTTTGGCGGGCGGCTCCGCTGCCGCCACACTCGCTGAGCTGGGCTACAACGTCAAGTGCTTCTGCTACCAGGACAGCCCCCGCCGCGCGCACTCCATCGCTGCGCAGGGCGGCATCAACGCCGCGCACAACTACCAGAACGACGGCGACTCCGTTTACCGCCTCTTCTACGACACCATCAAGGGCGGCGACTTCCGCGCCCGCGAGGCCAACGTCTACCGCCTTGCCGAGGTGTCCGCCAACATCATCAACCAGTGCGTGGCGCAGGGCGTTCCCTTCGGTCGCGAATACGGCGGTCTGCTCGACAACCGCTCCTTCGGCGGCGCCCAGCTCAAGCGCACCTTCTACAGCCGCGGTCAGACCGGCCAGCAGCTCCTCCTCGGCGCCTACCAGGCCATGGAGAAAGAAATCGGCAAGGGGCACATCGAGATGCACCCCCGCACCGAAATGATGGATCTCGTGGTGGTGGACGGTCACGCCAAGGGTATTGTCGTGCGTGACCTCGTCACGGGCGAAATCAAGAGCTACGCCGGCGACACCGTGCTGCTTTGCACCGGCGGCTACGGCCGTGTGTTCTACCTCTCCACCAATGCCATGGGCTGCAACGTGGGTGCCGCCTGCGCCTGCTGGAAGAAAGGTGCCTACTTCGCCAACCCCTGCTTCACGCAGATTCACCCCACCTGCATCCCCGTCAAGGGCGACTACCAGAGCAAGCTCACCCTCATGTCGGAATCCCTCCGCAACGACGGTCGTATCTGGGTGCCCAAGAGCCGTGAGGTGGCCGAGAAGATCCGCAAGGGCGAGATGAAGCCCAGCGAGGTGGCCGAGGGCGATCGCGACTACTACCTGGAGCGCAAGTACCCCTCCTTCGGCAACCTGGCTCCGCGCGACATCTCCTCCCGCGCCGCCAAGGAGGCCTGCGACGACGGTCGCGGCGTGGCTGTCACGGGTCGCGGCGTGTTCCTGGACTTCAAAGACGCCATCGCCCGCATGGGCAAGGAGTGGATTGACGGTCAGTACGGCAACCTCTTCGAGATGTACGAAGAGATTACCGATGTTGACCCCCACGAGCAGCCCATGATGATTTACCCCGCCTCCCACTACACGATGGGCGGTCTGTGGGTGGACTACAACCTCATGTCCTCCATCCCCGGCCTGCATGTGCTGGGCGAGGCCAACTTCTCCGACCACGGCGCCAACCGTCTGGGCGCCTCGGCTCTCATGCAGGGTCTTTCCGACGGCTATTTCGTCATCTCCAGCACGCTGCCCACCTACCTGACCACCATCAAGCCCGGCAGCGTCACCACCGCCGCCCCCGAGTTCAAGGAGGCCGAGGAGGCCGTCAAGGCGCGCATCGCCAAGATGATGGATGTCAAGGGCACCATGACCCCCGACGAGATTCACCGCAAGCTCGGCAAGCTCATCTGGGAAGATGTCGGCATGGGGCGCACCAAGGAAAGCCTGCTGGACGCCATCTCCAAGATTCCCGCCATTCGCGACGAGTTCTGGAACAACGTCAAGATTGTCGGTAGCACGGAGGGCATGAACGCCGAGCTCGAAAAGGCCTGGCGCGTGGCCGCTACCCTCGACTTTGCCGAGGTGCTCTGCTACGATGCCCTCGCCCGCGAGGAGTCCTGCGGCGCCCACTTCCGCTTGGAGCACATGCTGCCCGACGGCGAAGCCAAGCGCGATGACGACCACTTCGCCTACGTCGCCGCCTGGGAGTACAAGGGCACGGGCGAGCTGCCCGTCCTGCACAAGGAGCCCCTGACCTTCGAGAACATCCACCTCGCCATCCGTTCCTATAAGTAAGAATCGCACTTATCATTAACCTTTTGACACATTCACTATTATGGCTAATCTGAATCTTACGCTCAAGGTCTGGCGACAGGAGAACCCGCAGGCTCAGGGTCGTATCGAAACCTACAAGGCCACCAACATCCCCGAGGAAGCCTCCTTCCTGGAGATGCTGGACATCGTGAACGAGGGGCTCGTCCACGAGGGTAAGGAGCCCATCCACTTCGACCACGACTGCCGCGAGGGCATCTGCGGCATGTGCTCGCTGACCATCAACGGCGTGCCGCACGGCGGCAAGCATGTGACCACCTGCCAGCTGCACATGCGCCAGTTCAAGGACGGCGACACCGTGTGGATCGAGCCCTTCCGTGCCAAGGCTTTCCCGCTGCTGCGCGACCTCGTGGTCGACCGCACCGCGCTGGACAACATCATCGCCGCGGGCGGCTTTGTGGACATCCGCACCGGCTCTGCCCCCAACGCCAACAACGTGCCCATCCGCAAGAAGACGGCTGACGCCGCGTTCGATGCGGCCGCCTGCATCGGCTGCGGCGCCTGCGTCGCCAGCTGCAAGAACAGCTCGGCCATGCTCTTCACCTCGGCCAAGGCTGCGCACCTCAACCTGCTGCCGCAGGGGCAGCCCGAGAAGAACAAGCGCGTGCTGGCCATGGTGCGCCAGATGGACGCGCTGGGCTTCGGCAACTGCACCAACCAGTACGAGTGCGAGGCCGCCTGCCCCAAGGGCATCACCGTGGACAACATCGCCAAGCTCAACCGCGACTACATGATTGCCTGCGCCTCCGAGGCCGTGGGCGTGTTCGCCTGAGCCGGGCAGGAAGCTCGAGAATCTTTGTGCAGGCGCCGGGTGGCAACACCCGGCGCCTTTGTGTACGACCGACGCGATATGCGCACTGCGGTGAAAGTCCGCGCGGAGCCG
>CAMACY010000033.1 GCA_945831585.1 uncultured bacterium
CTCCAAGTAGGTCTTGGCCAAATACTGCCCCATGATACCCATGCAGAAAAGTTGTATGCCGCCGATGAGCAGCACCAGACAGACCATGGAGGTCCAACCATAGGCCGACACATGGTACAAGTACTCGCGGATGATGAGTGTCGCAATGCCGCCGAGCGCGACGCGCATCATCAGCATGCCCATGAGGGCAGACCAGATGAGCGGCGTCGTGCTGAAGGCGCAGATGCCCTCCAGCGAATACTTGAACAGCTTCTAAAAAGACCATTTGGTTTCCCCCGCCACGCGCTCCACATTCTCGAATTCCAGCCACTTGGTGCGGAATCCGACCCACTCGTACAGCCTCTTGGAAAAGCGGTTGTACTCGGGCATGGCCAGTAGGGCATTGACGGCTCCGCGGCAGAGCAGCTTGTAGTCGCGCGCGCCGTCCACCAGCTGAATGTCGGACATGTGGTTGATCAGCCGGTAGAACAGGCGAGCAAAGAACGAACAGATGGGCGGCTCCCCCCTTGCGGTTGACGCGGCGGGTGCCCACGCCAGCCCGGCGAGGATGGCGCTTTCCTTGCCGAAATGGCGCGAGAACGAGTAGTCGTGAATCCAAGGGTGTTCGGCTGCCAGCTTGCGCATGACGACAGCATGCCAAAAGCTGTCGTTCTGCATGGAATGCCCCTAACACAAACGCACCGAACCTGGCGGGGTCCGGTGCGTGGAAACAGTAATTGAACGTAAGGGGCGCTTGTCAGGCGGCAATGCCGAAGTGACGTTGGATATCCTCGAAGATGCGGTCACGCAGGCGCCGCGCCTTCTCGATGTTGCGCGTCCTGAGCGAGAAGCGCAGGCGTTCGGCGGTGGCATCGGGTTTGTGAACCGTCACATGGCACCACCACACCCCCCGGTTGTTCCAGAGGTGGTGGTTGAGGTTGTCGTCATTGATACGAAGCGCGATTTTGGTCTGTTGCGGTGTCATTTTTGTTGTATAAAATGCTTGGGAATCTGAGCAGGATCAGCATCCTGCCGGTGCATCCGCGTTCGCCATGAACCCTTTGGCTGCACACACCCGTCCTGTTGCATTCATAGACAGGGGCTGCAGTCCGACCGTTCAAAAAAAGGGGAATCAGCCGAGGATGCCGGCCTTTTTGAGCGTGTTGTAGGCGCCGTTCTTGGAGATCGTGCGCAGAGCCTTGCAGGAAAGCTTCATGCGAATGTAGCCGCCGCGCCCGCCGTTGAGCTCGGGAACCCAAATGCGCTTCTCCTGCAGGTTGGGATAGACGGTGCGGTTGACGGTTTTGGTGACGTGACGACCGATACCACCCTTCTTCTTGGCAAGACCGGAGCGATGAATGCGGCGGCCCTTATGCGGCATGGCAAACGTGATATTGCAGATTCTGGACATAAGATTTTCGGTAACGTTTGAAGTTAAGCGGTGCAGCATTATACAACTTTTCCGCCGGAGGTCAAGAAAAACAACGCGGATAGACTCAAGTCCTGCAAAAAAACTCCTGCCGCCTCGTTGCCGGGGCAGGCCGGAGTCCTGTTGCGGGGAGGAGACCGATGTGTGGCTTAGGGCTGCTGCCAGCCGCCGCCCAGCTGCGTGTACAGCGTGGGGATGCAGGCGGCGTATTGGTAGCGGTAGGCGGCGAGCTGTGTCTGGGCGGGGAAGAGGCTCTTCTGCGCATCCAGCACCTCGTAGTAGCCGGCGAGTCCCTGCTGGTAGCGCGCCTTGGAGAGCTTGACGCTTTCCTGGTAGGCCGCGACGGCTTCCTCCTGCTTCTGCATGATGGCGCGCAGCTTTTGGCGCTCCGTCAGGGTGGTGGAGATTTCCGACAGGGCATTGAACACGCTGTTTTCGTAGTCGGCTTTGGCCGTGAGGAAGGCCTCACGCTTCATCAGCTCGTTGGCGCGCAACTGCCCGGCTTGGAAGAGGGGACCGGTGAGGTTGGCGCCGATGCCCCAGCCGCTGTGCTTGCCGAATTGGGCGTGGCGCAGGTCGGCTGTTGCGTAGCCGGCCGCACCCGTCAGGCTGATGCTCGGGAAGTAGGAGGCAATGGCCGCGCCGATGTCTGCATTGGCCGCGCGCAGAGCAAATTCTTTGGCGCGGATGTCGGGGCGGCGCGCCAGTACCGAGGCCGGAATGCCCGGCGCCACGGTGCTGGCCTCGGCAAAGGCCATGAGGTCGCTGCCGCGGCGGATGGAGCCCGGAGCGCGGCCGGCCAGCGCCGAGAGGGTGTTCTCCAGCGCGATAATCTGGCTCTCCAGCGCGGGCACTTGCGCCTCGGCGGCGGCGAGGGCGGCCTGTGCTGAGGAGGTTTGCAACTTATCGGCGACACCGCCCTCCAGCTGGTTTTGGAAGAGCTCGAGCGATTCGCGGTAGGAGGCGACGGACTCGTGCGCAATGCGGAGCTGCTCATCGAGCATGATGAGTTGCAGGTAGCCGCAGGCGACTTGCTTCATGAGCGAGAGCCGCAGGTCGGCCAGCGAGGCCTCCGCACCGTCGGCATCGGCGATGGCGGCTTCGATGCCCTTGCGCGTCTTGCCCCAAACATCGAGCTCCCAGGAGGCCGAGAGCTGCATGCTGCCGGGGTTGGTGGTCGTGCTGGTGGTGTGCACGACCGAGGCGCCGCCGCTGCTGTTCATGCCCTTGGTGCTGCCGGCGCCGTAGCCGAACCAGGGGAAGAGCGGCGCTGCGGCCATCGTGACGTAGTGGCGCGCGGCGTTGACATTGTGCTGCATGGCCTCCAGACTGCGGTTGTTCTCCAGCACATCGTTGAGCAGCGCTTGGAGCTGGCCGTCGTGCAGCACCTCCTGCCAGGGCAGGTCGGACATATTGTCCACCGAGGCAGCTGAGTTGCGGAAAGCCTCGGGAACGGGCATCTCGGGGCGCTGCCACGCAGGACCGAACGAGCAGGAGGGGACGGTCATCAGCGTGACCCCGGCGGCCAGGGAAAGAAGAGCGGTGCGGTTCATATGCTTATCGTTGTCAGAAAGTTTATGTTTGGAAACTATCCTTGTCAATAAAAAGTTCTCAGTGGGCTTCCTTTTCATGAGCGGCGAGGTAGCGGCGCGCTCCGACTTCATCGGGATCTTCCCTCAGATCGTTGAGTTTGAAACGAATGCGGAAGAGGCGCATGATGAAGACATAGGAGCAGGGGATGAGGAAGACGCCCACGAAGGTGGCGACACCCATGCCGATGACGACCACGGTGCCGATGGCGTTGCGCGCCAGCGCGCCGCTGCCGGTAGAGAGCATGAGCGGGATACAGCCGAGGATGAAGGCCATGGAGGTCATGAGGATGGGGCGCAGGCGCAGGCGTGCAGCCGTGAGCGTGGCGGTCATGAGATCGCGACCGCGCTCCATCTCGAGGTTGGCGAATTCGACGATGAGAATGGCGTTCTTCGCGGCCAGACCCACGAGCATGATCAGCCCCACTTGTGCGTAGAGGTTGAGCTCCAGCTGCATCTGCGCCAAGCCCGCATAGGCTCCCAGCACGGCGATGGGCACCGTCATGAAGACGGAGAGCGGCAGCGACCACTTCTCATACAGCGCCACCAGAATGAGGTAGGCGAAGATGGCCGACATGGCGAAGATGACGCCCAGGCCGACGGAGCGGCGCACCTTGTTCTCCTGGAAGCTCATGTCCTGATAATCCAGCCCGATTTTGGCGGGATCCATGGTCGCGGCATACACTTCCTCCATGGCCTCCATGAGCTGGCGGGTGGAGTAGCCGGGCTTGGGCATGACGGAAAGCTTGGCCGAGTTGTGGATGTTGTGGTGCATGACGAACTCGGTATCGGCAATGTCGCGGATGTCGACCAGCGCCGAGAGGGGGACGCGTTCGCCCGTGGTGCTGGTCACGTAGAAGCCGTCCATTTTATCCAAATGGGTGCGGTCGGAACCCTGAGCCTGCATGTAGACCTGCCACTGCTGGCCGAAGGCGTTGAAGAAGTTGATGAAGGACGAGCCGTTGTAGGCCGCGAGGATGCCGTTGGCCGCAGCGATGTCAACCTGGTAGAACTTGCACTTCTCCTTGTCCAGCTCCACGAATTTTTGGGGCGTGTCGGCCATCATCATGTCCATGCAGAGGGCGACCTCGGGACGCTTGCGGGCGGCTTCCTCAAAGCGCTGCACGTTTTCGTACAGGAAGGGCACGCCCTGACCCTCCAGGTCGTTGAGGACGAGGGTGACCCCGTTGGCTGTGCCCACGCCGGGGATGGCCGGGGGCATGAGCACCAGCGGCATGCCGTCTAGCGTGGCTTTGTTGATGCGCTCCTGAATGCGCGCGCAGACCTGTGCGGCGGTTTCGGGGCGGTCCTTCCACTCCTGTAGCTCGATGAAGGCGACCAGGCAGCCCGGGTTTTGCACCATGTTGAGGATGTTGATGCCCGCAACGGTGGTGACATGCTTGATGGCGGGGTCGCTGCCGGGCTCGCCGCCCCAGAGGACGCGCTCGTATTTCTTAGCCTGCTCCATGGTCACCTGCAGGGAGGAGTCGGGCTTGCCGATGAGGCAGGAGAGCAGGAAGCCCTGGTCTTCATCGGGCAGGAAAGCCTGCGGCACGCGTTGGCTCAGCGGGTAGATGGCCGCCCAGAGCAGCAGCAGCAGGGGCATGGCGACCACGAGCTTGCGCGCCAGCGCACCGCAGAGGCGCACATAGATGTTGGCGCTGCTCTCGTAAAGGCGGTTGAAGGCGCGGAAGATGTAGCCGACGCTGTAGTAGCGCAGCTTGTCGCGCCAATTCATGCGCGCAGGGTCGGTGATCGTCGGCTTGAGCAGGAGGGCGCAGAGTGCGGGCGAAAGCGTCAGCGCGTTGAAGGCCGAGATGAGCATAGACACCGCGATGGTGATGGCAAACTGCTTAAACAGCGTGCCGGTGATGCCCTTGAGCATGAGCGAGGGCAAGAACACAGCGGAGAGTACCAGCGCAATGGCGATGACGGGACCGGAGACCTCCTGCATGGCGGCAAAGGCGGCCATGCGGGGGTTGAGCCCCTTGTCGATGTGGTGTTGCACGGCCTCGACCACCACGATGGCGTCATCCACCACCAGACCGATGGCCAGCACCATCCCCAGCAACGAGATCGTGTTGAGCGAGAAGCCCAGCAGCGGGAACACGCAGAAGGTGGAGAGCAGCGACACCGGCACGGCGATGAGCGGGATGAGCGCCGCGCGCCAGTTTTGCAGGAAGAGCAGCACCACGAGCGCCACCAGCACAATGGCCTCGAGGAAGGTTTGGCGGATTTCCTCGATGGAGTAGCGCACGGCCTTGGTCACATCGAGCGAAATCTCGCCCGTGATGCCGTTGGGCATGATGTCGCTCTGGTGCGCGAGCGTCTTTTCCAGGCGGTCGACCGTTTCGATGGCGTTGGAGCCCGGCGCTTGGAAGATGACCACGGAGGCGGCGGTCTCGCCGTTGATGCGACCGGTGGTGGAGTAGTCCTGCGAGCCGAGTTCGATTTTGGCGATGTCGCGCAGGTAGACAATCTCGTCGCCCTGCTGGCGCACGATGATGTCGGCAAACTCGCGTGCTTCGCTCAGGCGCCCCTGCGTGCGGATGGCGAAAGTTTTTTCCTGACCGTCGGGCACGGGGTCGGCGCCGATTTTGCCGCCGGGGTTGGTCATGTTCTGTGCGGCGACGGCGGCGCGCACCTCGGCGACGGAGATGTTGTAGTGCGACATCAACACCGTGTCGAGCCAGATGCGCACGGCGTAGCGCCCGGCGCCGTAGACGGTGACCTCGCCCACACCCTCGACGCGCTTGAGTTCATCGACCATCTTGACCTGTGCGTAGTTGGCCAGGTCGACCGAGTTGTAGCTGCCGTCGGGGGAGCGCAGCGAGAAGAGCAGCAGCGGCAACCCCGGTTGCTGGCGGATGGTAACGCCGGAATTGAGCACCTCGGTCGGCACCTGCGACTGCGCCTGCCCGTAGCGCATGTTGGTGAACACCTGGTCGAGGTCGGGGTCGGTTTCGGGGTTAAAGACCACCTGCAGGTTGTACACGCCGTTGTTCGAGGAGACGGAGTTCATGTAGTCCATGCCCTGGACGCCGGAAATTTCGCGCTCCAGCGGCGTGCCGACCGAGTCGGCCACGGCCTGGGCATCCGCCCCCGGGAAGAGGGCGGTGAGCTGGATGGTGCGCGGGGTGATTTCCGGGTACTGGGAGATGGGCAGATTCGCCAGGCAGACGATGCCCAGCAGCGTGGTCACCACGGCGATGACGGTGGCAATCACGGGGTGTTTGATGAAGTAGGCGCTCATGGCGGGGGCTCAGTTCTGCTTGGCCGTCACGGACGGGGTCGTGCTCACGGGGGGCGTGTAGACAAAGGGCTCGGGAACCACGGTGCCGCGCTTGGCGAGGATGGCGGAGCGAGCGCCCTCGGGAGCCTGAGCTGCCGCCGCCGCGATGCCGCTGTTGATTTTGGCATAGCGCGCGGCCATTTGCCCGCCTTCAACGATGACCTGCGCATCGCACACGCGCTCGATGCCGTGTTCGCGCAGCAGCTCGGGCAGGGGCTTGACCGTGCCCGTGATGACCTGCATGAGCATGGGGACGGTGTTGCCGTCGCCGTTGGGCATGGGCAGCGTCAGCTCTGCGCCCGGTTGCACATCGAGGCAGATGGGCGTGTTGTCCGCCGGGTTGACCACGAGCACATAGCGGTGGTTCATGGCGGAAATCAGCGCTCGCGAGGGCACGAGGACAGCATCCTTGACCGTGTCGGTCTTGGCGCGCACGCGCACAGCGGAGCCGCTGCGCAGCTTGAGCTGCGGGTTGGGCACATGGCCGATGAAGTTGATGGTGCCGGTGCTGCGGCTCACCTCGCTGTCCACGGCGGCGACATGGCCGCGGTGTTCGTAGACCTGCCCGTCGGCCAGGATGATGTCGAACTCATCAATGGGGCTGGTCTGCGTGAGGGTGTTGAAATCGGGGCGGAACACCTTGCCGAGCAGCTGTTTGCCCGGAACGGCAAAGTCCACGCGGATGGGGTCGACGGACGACATGGTGCAGAGCGCTGTGGGGTTGGCCAGCGCAATGAGGTCACCGACCGAAACCGTCGATTTGGAGGCCAGCCCCGTGAAGGGAGCGCGGATGGTGCAGCGGTCGAGATTGATGCGGGCGTTGGAGAGGGCGGCCTGCGCCTGCTTCACCTGCGCCCGGGCGGCGGCGAGGGCGGCTTCGGTTTCCTTCTTGGTTTGCAGGGCATCGGTGTAGTTCTTCTCAGAGACGGAGCCGCTGGAGACCAGCTTGCCGTAGCGTTCCGTGTCCTGCCCGGCGCGGTCATCGGCGGCGCGGGCCTGCAGCACGGCGGCCTCTGCCGCCGCCAGCGCGGCGGCGCATTGGTCGACGGCGGCTTGGTAGGAGGAGGGGTCGATTTCAAAAAGCACATCACCCTTTTGCACCAGACTGCCGTCGGCGTAAACGCGGTGCAGCAGCTTGCCGCTGACCTCGGGGCGGATATCCGCCTGCTCCACGCCGCGCAGGTGTCCGAACCAGGTGGAGATGAGGTCGACATCCTGCTGCTGCATGTTCATGACGGAAACGTTGAGGGGGGGCAGGTGCTGCTCCTGACTCGCCGTGTCGGCCTTCTGACAGCAGGCAAGGCTCGCAGCGAGTAGGAGAGTGCTCAGGGGAGGGAGGGAACGCAGGAACATTATTTAGGATTGTGTTGGTGAAGGGGGGGGGAGCATGTTGCCGTAGACGCGGCGCAGGGTCGTGCGCAGCTGCGCGCGCTCTTCGGCGGAAAAGCCGCGGAACATCTCCTCCTCCATATCGTGGAGAACGAGACGCAGCTCCGCGTGGCGCCGCCGGGCATAATCGGTCAGGTAAGCGTGTTTGATGCGACCATCGTCCGCGCAGTCAAAAGCCGTGCGCACAAATCCCTTTTCCTCCAGCCGCTGCAGCAGACCCTTGACCGTGGTGTGGCTCACGCCCAAATACTGCTCCAGCTCGCGCTGTGAGACGGGCTCGCCGCCGTCGCGGCTCTCCAAATACATCAGCACCCGCCCTTGGGGAGCTGTGCATTCCACATGCCCGGCTCGCTGCGCAAACATCGTCTCCGAGCGGTCGACAATCATTTTCATGATGTAGCCCAGCGGTTGATCTGTGTCCATGGTCGGGGAAGAGAGAAATGCTGTTGGAAATTAATATGAAGCACGCTTCAGAACTGCGTCAGAGTACAACGAAGCGCCCGCTTTGTCAAGAAAAATGACGGCGGGCGCTCGGGTGTTTTTTTGTGCCTGAGTCTGTCAGCAGCCGCGCCGCGGCTTGCGGTGTGCCTCGAAAATGGCGTGGGCATCCCCCTTTCCGAGGGCTAGCTGCTCCTCCATTTCAGCGCGCATGGCCAGGGCGGCCTCCAGCGCCAGCTTGTCACTTCCGTACTCACGGTCGGTGAAGTAGCGCACGAACACCTCCTTGTTGCGTGTTAAACATAGGCGATAGCCGTTAAACCCTTTTTTGGGCTCATTGCCCCCATTGTAACGGGTGATGTTTTTCATGTTCATAGCTCCAAGCTCATTGGTAGCCTTTTCGACAGTATTTTGCAAGATGTTAATGTTGCTATTCTCAACTTTTATGGCCTTTTTATGACAAAATAACCAGGATTAAATGCGATACAGCCTTGTTATAGTGTGTTTATGCTGCCTGTCATAGCAAAAAATTATTGCTTGGATGTAAAAGTTGAAATTTTGAATAAATGTCTTGACTCTTGCGGAGGTGGGTGATACGTTCCGCCCGGGTTTCCATGAACAAGAACTTGCCGTCATCGCCACAACGCTTTCCCGCCTTGCTAATCATGATAGACATGCTCGATGAAATTACGGACTATGTCCGCCAAGCCGGTTTCCGTGCGCTCCACAGCGAGGAGCGCCAGCGGCATCACAAGCGCAGCCGCCATGTGTGCGCCGCCTTTGCGGCGATTCGGCGCTACACGCGTACGCACCCCGAGGGAATGCCGATGTCGGAGCTGGCGCGCGTGATGCACATGACTCCCTCGGCGGCCACCCACATGGTCGATTCCATGGCGCGGCAGGGGATGATTACCCGCTCCGCCTGCCCGAGCGATCGGCGCTCGGTCCTGGTGTTGCTGACCGAGGAGAATTGTCGCAATGCCGAGCGGGTGGAGCAGGGGCAGTTGGAGGCGGGGCAGCGCCTGTGTGCCTTGCTGACGGCGGGCGAGCGTCAGACCTTCCGGCGACTGCTGGACAAGATGCACCGCGCGACACAGGCGGAGACGGACAACGCCGCTCGCTGAGTGTGCCGCGATTCCGCCTCAGCACAGGGGCAGGGGATAGCCACGCAGCTCGGCCAGGCGGCGGATGACGCTCTCAATCACGTTGTCGGGGCAGGAAGCTCCCGCCGTGATACCGATACGCAGTAGGCGCGAGGCATCTCCGGCGCCGGCGGGGAGCGAGCAGTGGCGCTCGGAGCGGCTGTCGAAATCCCAGCAGCACATGTCGTGGACGCTGATGAGGCTTTCGACCGATTTGATGAAATAGGTGCGCACATGGCGCGCGGCAATCTGCGCCAAATGGGTGGTGTTGGAGCTGTTGTAGCCGCCGATGATGATCATGGCATCCGGCTTCTTCTCCAGCAACTGCATCAGGGCGTTCTGGCGATCCTGCGTAGCGCTGCAAATGGTGTTGAAAGCGTGGAAATTCGCATCGTCCCCGTCGCGTTGCTGCACCGCCTCGTGCAGCAACTCTTGGATGCGCGAGGTCTCGCTCTTGAGCATGGTGGTTTGGTTGGCAATACCGATGCGGCGCAAATCGCGATCGGGGTCAAAGCCCTCCGAGCAGCGATCGGCAAAGCGGGCGAGAAAGGTCTCGCGCGTGCTGCGCCCCAGGAGGTAATCGACCACCAGGTGCGCCTCCTCCTCATTGGAAATGACAAGAAAAGCCGCACCGGGCACCTTGTCGCGCGCCTGCGAGGCGGTTGCTACCGTCTCCTCATGGCGCGCCTTGCCGTGGATAATGGAGGTCACTCCGGCGGCGGCATACTGGCGCACGCGGCTCCACACCTTCACCACATTGCCGCAGGTACTGTCGACCAGCTGCACCCCCTTGGCCTCTAAGAAGCGCCTCATAGGCATCGGCAGACCGAAGGCGGGGATGATGACGACATCCTCTTCGCTCAGCGCGTGATAGAGCGGGTCGCCCATGTTCCACGGCAGGCGGCGCAGCCCCATCGCGTCGAGCCGAGCGTTGACCTCGGGGTTGTGAATAATCTCGCCGATGAGCCAAATGCGCCGATCGCGGAACAAGCGGTGCGTGGCGTAGGCAATCTCAATCGCGCGGCGCACCCCGTCGCAGAAGCCGAAGGAATCGGCCAACAGGAACTGCGTGTTGGGCAGGTTGAGCACATGACCGTTGGCGCGTATCTCCTGCACCAGCGAGCTGCAAAACTCGCCCAAATCCTCCTGCACTGCCTCCATGATGTCGGGGCGGCGCACATTGACGGGGCGTTTGGTGGGGCGGTTCATGGCTTCAGTGCGGTAAGTTGAGCGCCTCGCAGGCGAGAATGTGGCAACCGCGCAGGTCGAGCTTGCCTGTGGGCAGTACGGGGATGTTCTCCACGGGGATGATTTCGCGCGGGCACCACAGGCGCGGCAGCCCCTGCGCCACCAAGCGCGCGCGAATATCCTCCAGCGCCTCGCTCAGGCGGGTCTGGTGCACGGCAGAGAGCAGCACAATCGCCTCGCCCTTCTGCGCATCGGGCACGCCGGCAATGGCAATGGGGCGCCCCGTGAAGGTGGGGTCGGGCTCCAGCCCGGCCTCGATGGCCTGCTCCACTACCTCGTGCGGCACCATCTCGCCTGCAATCTTGGAGAAGCGCGAGCGCCGCCCCCCCAGCGTCAGGAAGCCGTTGAGATCCACGCTGCCCAAATCGCCGCTCTTGAACCAGCCGTCGCGGAAAATTTCCTCGTTGAGCTCGGGGCGCCCCAAATAGCCGCTGAAGATGTTGGCCCCACGGAACCACACCATCCCCTGCTCCGAGAGGGGCAGACTGCGGCTGTCGTCATCCGGATCCGTGATGCGCACCGCCACCCCGGGCAGCACACGCCCCACCGAGCCGCGGCGGTGTCCCGGCACATACCAGGGGTTTTCCCCGCTTGGTGCCACGTTCGGCATGTTGCAGGAGCAGGCGGGTGAGGCTTCCGTGAGCCCGTAGCCCTCCAGCAGTTGCACCCCGTGCTTCTCCAAAAACGCCTCCTCGAGACTCGCCTGCAGCTTCTCAGCCCCCACGGCAAAGTATTCCACGCTGCGGAAACTCGTCTCGCTCGCTCGGCGCAGCATGCCTCGGGCAAAGGTGGGGGTCGTCACCAGAAAGCGGCACTTGTACTTCTCGGCCAGCTCGTTGAGCCGCTTGGCATCCAGCGGCGAGGGGTAGCTCACCATGCCGAAGCCCAGGATGGGCGGCAGCAGCGTGCAGTCCGTCAGCCCGAAACTGTGGAAGAGCGGCAGGCTGCACAGGAAATGATCGCCGCAGTTGAGCCGCACAATGCTGCGCAGCTGCGTGATATTGGCAATAATCATGCGGTGGGTCATGCTGACCCCCTTGGGCTCGCCGCTCGAGCCGCTGGTGAAGAGCAGGGTGGCCTCGTCATCTCCCCGGCGTTCATCGAGCCGGAAGAGTCGAGTGAGCAGGGACATCGGCGCCGTCTTAGCCAGCGCGACCCAGTAGGCAATCTTGGCCATGCCGATGCTCTTGAGCGTGCGATCCAGGTGGATGAGCGTATCTGCCGGCGGCCAGGGAAACTGCGGCAGCTTGTGCATGAACGCGCGCGCCGTGACAAAACGGCGGATGCCGCTGCGCCGCACGATGGCGGCAAAAGCCTCGGAGGAGGAGGTGTAGTTGATGTTGACGGGCACAATCCCCGCCAGCAGGCAGGCATAGTTGATGATGACACCGCCCTTGCCGGGGGGCAGCAGAATGCCGAGTCGCGGCTCGCTGATGTTCTTGCGCAGCCAGCGCGCCAGTGCCAGCACCACCCCGAGCATCTTGCCGTAGGGAAGCCTGGTTTCATCCATGCCGTCCACCAGCCCGATGTGGGCATAGCGGCGCATGCCCTCCACCAGCAGCCGCGCCAGCGAGGTATTCAGGAGGGGGTGGCGGGCGTAGGCATCGGCGCCGCAGGCCATCCACGCCTCCATCAGGCGCTCCCCCGTCTGCGGTCCCGGAGCCAGGCGCGGCAGAATGTGCAGCTCCGCCCAATCGTAGTCCCCGTCGGTGCAGAAGGTGTAGTGCACATCGTTGCGGAATGCCGCCATCAACAGCGGCACCGGGGCAATGTGCAGCGCCCCCAGCTGCATCATAAAGGGCATGGGCACATCCGCAATAGAGCCGGGCTGCGCGGCCGGGCGCCCCGGCACAAAGAGCACGTCGCGACCGCGCTCCATCTCGGCCACCAGCCGCTCACGCAGCTTGCGCGAGTCGGCCCCGCGAAAGCGGAAGCGCAGCACCTCGCCCCCCTGCATCTGCCGCATCATCTCCTCATCGGGTCGGAAAGACTCCTCGACGAGGAAACTGATGTTCCCGGCACCGCCGAGTGTTTGCACCAGCACCTCGAGGGCGGAGGCATCCAAACGGTTAGGCATGTAGAACGACGGCTGCGGTGCGCGGCTTTCCGCGCCGAATAAGCGGATGGGTTTCGGCATAGCGAGGAGCTTTTTGTCATTGTAGCAACGAGGGTGCCCCCTGTCAATCAAACATCGCTTTTCCTGATAGGAAGCAGGCGGGGCGGTGCCCTGCGGCCGCGAGCCGAACGCTTCCGGCGGGCGCAATAGACTTGCCAGCAGGGCGCGTATCGGGTAGAATAAACCCATGTTCGTTGATAACATCAGGATTTTTGCCCGTGCGGGCAAGGGCGGCAATGGTCTGGCCAGTTTTCGCCGCGAGAAGTTTGTGCCCCGCGGCGGCCCGGACGGCGGCGACGGCGGCGACGGCGGCAGCGTGATTCTGGAGGTTAATCCCGGCACCAATGACCTGCGCACCTACTTCTACGACCCCAAGCTCATTGCCACGGACGGCATGCCCGGCATGCACGCCCGCAAGCACGGGCGCGACGGGCGCACCGTCGTGGGGCAGGTGCCGCCCGGCACCATTGTCTACCGCAGCAACGCCCAAACCATGCAGGAGGCTACTTGGCTGGAGCGCGAGGGCGAGGGCATCGAGCTGGAGCAAATTGCCGACCTGACCGAGCCCGGCCAGCGCTTTGTCCTCTGCCAAGGCGGCAAGGGCGGGCGCGGCAACTGGCACTTCCGCACGGCGACCAACCAGGCACCGCTGGAGTTCGAGTACGGCACGGAGGCCGAGAGCGGCGTGTTCTTCTTCGAGCTGCGCCGCATTGCCGATGCCGGGCTGGTGGGCTACCCCAATGCCGGCAAGAGCACCCTGCTGTCCGCCATATCCAACGCGCGACCCAAGATAGCGTCCTACCCCTTCACCACGCTGCAACCCATGGTGGGCATGGTGCAGTTTGCGGACTACGCCCGCGCCGTGGTGGCCGACATCCCCGGCATCATCGAGGGCGCGGCGGAGAACCGCGGGCTGGGGCACGAGTTCCTGCGCCACATCATGCGCTGCCACCTGCTGCTCTTTGTGGTGGATATGGTGGGGCTGGAGCATGACCCCGTGGAGGCGGTGGAGACGCTGCGACGCGAGGTGAAGCTCTACTCCGAGGAACTGGCGGCACGCCCCTGGGTTATTCTGGCCAACAAGATGGACGACGAGACCCCGTCGGAGTTCTCGGAGGGCGTCACACGCGCTGAGGAGAATCTGGCGACCCTGCGGCGGCGCTTCGCCAAGGTGGAGATTCTGCCCCTATCCGCCGCGACGGGTGCGGGCATCCCCGAATTCAAGCAGCGATTGCAGGCGCTGCTCAACGAGCATTGAGGCGGTGATTGTCGCAGTCCTGTCAGATATTCACGCCAACCTCGAAGCGCTGCAGGCGGTGGTGGGCGACATGCGCGCTCACAGCGCCGAGGGCGCGCTGGGCTTGGGGGACTACATCGGCTTCAACGGCAACCCCTCCGAGTGCCTCCGGCTCGTGCGCCCGCTGCTGCTGGCGGCGGTGCGCGGCAACCACGAGGCCGCCCTGCTGAATCGCCGCGTCTTCGGCGTGCCCATCTACATGGAGATGATGGACCGCACGCAGGACATGCTGAGCGCCGCGCAGGTCGACTGGATTCGCTCGCTGCCCAACCACGCCGAGTGGCGCGGTTGCCTGCTGGGGCATGCCACCCCCGAGGCGCCCAAGCGCTGGGGGCGCATCGCCAATATCAACGAGGCGGCCAAGGTCTTTGCCGCCGTGCGCGCAGGCATCAGCTTTTTCGGCCACACGCACCGCGCGGGCATTTTCCGCATGGACGGCACGCGGGTGGAGAAAATCGAGGTCGTCTACGGCGAGTCGGGGGATTTTGCGCTGCACCTCTCCTCGCGCTACCGCTGGCTCATCAACCCCGGTTCCGTCGGTCAGCCCCGCGACGGCGACTGGCGCGCGGCCTACGCGCTCTACTGCCCCGAGACCCGCTTGCTGCACCTGCGCCGCGTGACCTACGACGTGCGCGAAGCCGGGCACAAAATCGCGCGCACCGGCTTGCCGGAGAGCTTTGCCGATGCCCTGATGCACGGCACCTCCCCCACCGGCGATTGAACCGCCGCGTGGGGCCACGCGCCACTGCTATTCAGAGGACGAAGGTGGCGATTCAGATAAAATCCTATAAAAAACGCAGGAAAATGGGGATTTTTTTCAAAAAGCTGTTGACAGCCGGCTCGGGCAGGTGTATAGTGCGCCTGTTCCTACAGGATAGATAGGAATTAAGCCTTCATCTGATTTTTCTACCATGAGCAAGTCCTACAAGTTCGAAACCCTGCAAGTACACGTCGGCCAAGAGCAACCCGATTCCGCCACGGATGCGCGTGCGGTGCCGATTTATGCCACCACCTCCTATGTATTCAAGGATTCCGCCACGGCGGCGGGGCGCTTCGGCCTCGCGGTGCCGGGCAACATCTACAACCGCCTGATGAATCCCACAGCTGATGTGTTGGAGAAGCGCCTCGCCGCGCTGGAGGGCGGTGTGGCCGCGCTGGTGGTGGCCACGGGCTCGGCCGCCATCGACTACGCCGTGCGCAACATCGCCGGGCAGGGGGATCACATCGTGTCGGCCTCCACCATCTACGGCGGCACCTACAACCTCTTTGCGCACACCCTGCCCGAAATCGGTATCACAACCACCTTTGTGAAGGGCGCCGACCCCGCTGCGTTCGAAGCGGCCATCCGCCCCGAGACCAAGCTGCTCTATGCCGAGACGCTGGGCAACCCCAACAGCGATGTGGCAGACATCGAGGCCATCGCCGAGGTCGCGCACCGCCACGGCCTGCCCCTGATTGTGGACAGCACCTTCTCCACCCCCTACCTCTTCCGCCCGCTGGAGCACGGCGCCGACATCGTGGTGCACAGCGCCACCAAATTCATCGGCGGCCACGGCACCGTCATGGGCGGCGTGATTGTCGACGGCGGCAAGTTCGACTGGGCGCAGAACGACAAGTTCCCCGGGCTGACCAAACCCTGCCCGAGCTACCACGGCCTCGTCTTTGCGGATGCCTGCGGCGCGGCGGCCTATGTCACCAAGATTCGCGCCACCCTGCTGCGCGACCAGGGCGCCACCGTCAGCCCCTTCAACTCCTTCCTGCTGCTCCAAGGGCTCGAAACCCTCTCGCTGCGCGTGGAGCGCCATGTGCAGAACGCGCTGCGCGTGGTCGACTTCCTCGCCGCGCACCCGCAGGTGGCCAAGGTCAACCACCCGAGCCTGCCCACGCACCCCGACCACGAGCACTACAAGCGCTACTACCCCAACGGCGGCGGCTCCATCTTCACCTTTGAGCTCAAGGGCACGCCGGAGCAGGCGCGGCGCTTCACGGAGAGTCTGGAGCTCTTCTCTCTGCTGGCCAATGTGGCGGATGTCAAGAGCTTGGTCATTCACCCCGCCTCCACCACGCACTCGCAGCTGACGGAAGAGGAGCTGCTGGCCTGCGGCATCACCCCCACGACGGTGCGCCTCTCCATCGGCATCGAGAACATCGACGACCTGCTGGATGACCTGGCGCAGGGCTTTGAACGGATTAAGTAACCCATCATCTTTCAGAAAGCTATGAGCATTCACACAAATATCACGCAACTGGTGGGAGGCACGCCCCTGTTGGAACCGGTGAACTACAATCGTGCGCACGGTCTGCAGGCGCGCCTGCTGCTGAAATTGGAATATTTCAACCCGGCCGGCTCGGTGAAAGACCGCATCGCCAAGGCCATCATCGAGGAGGCCGAGCAGAGCGGGCGACTGCGCCCCGGCGGCACCATCATCGAGCCCACCAGCGGCAACACGGGCATCGGCTTGGCCGCCGTGGCCGCCGCCAAGGGCTACCGCGCCATCCTCACCATGCCGGAGACCATGAGCGTGGAGCGCCGCAACATCCTCAAGGCCTACGGCGCGGAAATCGTGCTGACGGAGGGCAGCAAGGGCATGAAAGGAGCCATCGCCAAAGCGCGTGAATTGCAGGCCGAGACCCCCGGCAGCATCATCGCCGGGCAGTTTGAAAACCCTGTCAACCCCGCCACCCACTACGCCACCACGGGACCGGAAATCTGGGCAGACACCGAGGGCGCGGTGGACATCTTCGTCGCCGGGGTCGGCACGGGCGGCACCCTGTCCGGCGTGGGCAAATACCTGCGCGAGCACAAGCCCGGCGTGCAGATCATCGCCGTGGAGCCCGCCACTTCGCCCGTGCTGACCACGGGTGTGCCCGGCAGCCACAAGATTCAGGGTATCGGCGCGGGTTTTGTCCCCGCCACGCTCGACACGACGGTGTACAACGAGGTGATTGTCGTCGACAACGAGCAGCCCTTCGCCACGGCCAAGGAGCTGGGTCGCACCGACGGCGTGCTGGTGGGCATTTCCAGCGGTGCCGCTCTCTGGGCGGCCACGCAGGTCGCTCAGCGCCCCGAGAACGCCGGCAAGACCATCGTCGTGCTCCTGCCCGACTCCGCCGACCGCTATTTCTCCACGGCGCTCTTCGGTTGAGCGCCGTTCCCCCGAGGAGTTACCGTGCATACAGCCCCCCTCTTCCCGCGCGGGAGAGGGGGATTTTTTGTCTGTTCCCGAGGGATGAAACGCCAAAAGGCGCTCCCCCAAAAGTCGCGCAGGGGGGAGCGCCGGGAGTCAGAGGGAAAGCGCCCAAAAAAACGAAAACAGCGCCTTCCCTCCGAAAATCTCCTTTGCCTGCTTTTTCCAGTTCTTTACTAAATCAGGGCTGATACTGTACTTTGACGCTATTTGTGCGTGCGTCTTGGCGCCTGTGAGCGCTTCCAATGCTACTTTTTCCTTGAACTCGGCGGCGTAGCGACCTCTCTTGTGTATTTTTTCGTTTTGCATGTTTGTGTGTTGGTTGGATTATACACGCTCACGATACTTTGCACAAGAAATAGGGGGATTAAACTGTTGTCTTAAAATCAGGCGCCATTATAGTTGAAAGAAAATGAATTTGTGTTAATTCATTCCGCATTGCCGAAGCTACTCGTGCCGCCAGTTATCAGCAGCATTGTATCGGAGAATATGGGCATATCTTTCAATATATATTTAATTGATTGGAAACTCTCTTAATTTTAAATGTTATATCGTTAGATTGTTTTACGACTTCAGCTACGCCATTTTGAAAATACTGAATCAATGAGTGCCATGGTTCTCTCGCGTCGTTTGCATAGACCTGGTAATTGCTTTCAAACTCCGATTCTTCATTCTGATTGGAGAACCAGTTTTTCAGACGGTCCGACTCGTTTACAGGCAAAAGCAATACGCACGGCAACGGCGTAGAGTCAGCCTGAAACATCAGCCAGAGATGAAACCTTTCGTTTGACCAGATATCACAGCAGTCCTGTATTATTCGATACGTCCGGAAAATATAATCGATGGGGACATCCATCCATCTATCTCGGTGTATCGAGCTTAATGCCTCCTTTACGCTCAGAACATACCCACAATTCTGCGGGGCCGCGAGCTCTATTTCACTGCTTTCGGATTCAATGATTGCTTGAAGTTCACGTAGATTCATCATTGAGTAATTATAAAAATAACAGACATAGAGTTAATCTTTGCGTTCAGCGCCGCGTTGCCGAGGCTGCTGTTGTCACCCGTTATCAGTAGTGTTTTGTTGGCGAATATGGACATAAGATTATTCATTTGAGGTTGAGGATATCATTTTCGAGTATTTTCAAAAGTAAGTACGTACTCGCGTAAGCTCCAAACTTCTTAAACTTGGTTTCCTCATCACTTTTAGTGCCGGATGCACAGTCCTGAACACCTTTAATTACAAGCCATTTACAATTGAAAAAGTAAGAAGCATATGCTACACCATATGATTCCATTTCAAGCCCGTGATAATCACTTTGCCAATTTTCTAATCGTTCGCAAACCTTGGAAGAATCAACAACCATGGCGCTGCACATCATGGGCTTGATATGAATTTGAAGCTCCCTGGGATTATTAATTGATTCAAAATTCCGAGTAACATCCATCATGATTTCTGATCTGTGAGTGGAAACGTAACGCTTTAAGTTAGAAAGGTCACTTTGAGTCATTTGAATAGGATGAGGCCTTGGTCTAAATTCGTTATCTTTATATCTTCCCTCAGTAAAATCATGCGTTTGCTGGGCGATTATGATATCCCCGAGATTTGTTTTTTCTTTCCTCCCTGCACAAATCCCGACCATCGCTACTAATGAGGGATTAAACTCTTTTATCAAAAGAGAAGTAAGAGTTGCGGCTGGTACAGGGCACATATGAGCAAGCATGAAAATTTTTATGGAGAATCCACAATATTGATATTCCGAATACGTTTGAGTACTGGTTTCGCTAATGAATAACGTCTTTTCTTCACTTTTGGATGAAAATAAACAGGAAAATTGAGTATACTCATCTTCTACTGCGCATAAGACAACTATAATCTTAGACGCATTCTTTTCATTGTCAATACGAGGCTCAGCCTGTTGAGTTAAATGTAACATCATAGTGTAAAAAGATGAGTTATGATTTCGGATTTTCTTGCCAGAAAATCTCGCACATAATAGCAATTTTGTTATTGTAACTATCTACATCGTATAGGTCGCGGTGTATTCCTAATAATTCCAAGAAAGCCGCAGCACGTTGCGTGCGCTGTTCAAATTTTCGTTTTTTTACACACCGAACATTATGCAACTCAACTATAGACTTGTTGATAATCACTCTGAACTCATCGTTTGACATACTATACAAGCCTTCTTTTGCTATATAGTAATATGGAACGGCGGGATTCATTATGAAATCATAGAGAGCAAATATCTTTTCCTCGTCTGATTGATATATGCTGTTACTTCCAAAAATAAAAAAAACTGCGGTATTATAAAAATCGGCTTCGGATACATATGAATTCTCTAATGAATTAACGAACATGCTCATTAATCCATCGAACCGCCTTTGCATTTCTGGTATTAGCTCCTCATAGGGCGAATGAAACTCTTTTGTATTATCTGATTTTACTATTCCAAAACTTTTGCATGCGTGCTGCAAAAGCCCTACTTTTTCCTCGCTCTCTTTTATAACTTCATATATCTTGTGAATAATAGAGAACGCAGAACCGTCAAAATGGCTTAATATTTCATTTATTTTATTCATTTTATAATGATTAATGTTTTGTTTAATATATTTGTAATCAAAGATGATGGAGAGAGCGTTACCGAAGCTGCCGGTTCCCACCTGTTATCAGTAGTGTTTTATTGGCGAATATGGACATAAATCTTAGTGGTTAAAAAGTTGATTAATTTTTCTGTATGTGAAAGAGGCTACTCGGCGGGGGAACATGAAAAGTTTGTGGCTCATACTTCCTCTGCATAATGTAAGATGGCGCCATTCTTTCGACATTTAGGAAGCCAATTTAAGCCCCCTCTCTTGTGTGTATGTGGCGTATGACGCTCTTATATCATTCTATATCCCCTGATGTCAAGCCATTTTGGGGCTCTTTGTCTATTTTTGTGGAGTGAAGCCGCGAGTACAACCTAACAAGAGCAAAAAGGAGG